>CAKVAF010000011.1 GCA_934718785.1 uncultured Campylobacter sp.
CGCAATGCTAGGTTTGGATAACTTCACTTCACTTGCAATGATAGAATTTTTGTATTGAAAACTGCAATTTTCAATACTATTTTTTGTTAAATTTTCATTTTCTTTATGTTTATTTAAATCAGGTGATAAATTTAAAATATTTATAATCTTATATTTTTCTAGCTCTTTTTTAAGCGTTTTAATTTGTTCTTGTATTTCTTTTTTATTTTCTTTGTGGATTGCTTTGCTCGTTTCACTCCCTCGCAATGACGATTTGCTCCCTATCTCCAATTTAGATTCTAAGTTTTCTATCTCATTTTCTAAAATTTCTCGTTTTTTTAATATTTCATTATTGTATTTTTCTATCTCGCTAAAGGCGTTTAAATCTGGGTTAGCGCGGCGGTAGCCTTTGCTTAAATTGCCATTAATGGCTATTTTAAGCAAACTCTTTTCTATCCTCTTTTCTATCCTCTTTAATTCCTCTTTAATGTTGTCAAAATCATTTGCAAGTTTGACTAAAATATCTAAAGTTCTTGCGATTTCTTCCTGCTCTTTTAAAGGTGGTAGGGGGATTGTGAAATTTTTTAACATATTTTGTGTAATTTGATTGATTGTAGTCGTCGAAAAACCTTCTAATTGATTTCTAAAACATTGACTTTCGAAATAATATTTCAAAAAAATATTATATGGACTTCTAATTATGGACATAAAAGCACCAAAAGCCATATTTTCTTTTTCTATTAACGCAACTTTACCTACTAACTTTGAACTTCCATTTGTAGCACACATTAAAATATCTTCTTTTTTTGCAAAACAATTTTCTTTAATTTCCATATTTTCATCAACATAAATTAAATTTTCATAATTTATTATTCCATTTTGAATATTGTTTGCTCTTAAAACAGGTATCCCAAATTGCTTTATATTGTTTGGAGAATATGTTAAACCTCTATTGCTTTCACAAATATCCTCAAGTTTTACCCAAGCCCAAGTGGGTGGGATTTCAAAGGGCGGAGTGAAAGTAGATTCTAAAATATTTATAATTTTGCATTTTTCTAGCTCTTTTTTAAGAGTTTTTATTTGCTCTTTTATAGAATCTTTTTGGCTTTTTGAGGCTTTTTTAAGTTTAGATTCTAAAGTTTTTATTTGATTTTCTAAATTTTCTTTTTTGGTTAAAATCTTTGCGTTATAGTTTTCTATCTCGCTAAAGGCGTTTAGATTTTTATTTTCGCGGCGAAATTTAGCTGTTAAAGCACCCTTAATCGCATAGTCTAAAATGCTTTTCTTTAAAACACTTGTTTTCATTTATTCATTTTCCTTAATGATTTGCTGTATTTTTTGCATTATAGAATCTAGAGTGGTGTTAAGATTTTGCCTTTGCTCTTTAATTTGCTTGATTAGCTCGAAAGGCTCTAAAATCTCTTCTTCCTCGCTTACAAAGCCGCATAAATCAAAATTATACTCGCGAGATTCTAACTCGCTTTTGCTGTATGCTTTTGCTTTGAAATTGCCCTTTTCATCGGCGATTTCGGCACGACTTAGATTCCATTCTCTAAAGGGTTTAAAATGCTCGCTTTTCATTGACTTTGTCTTGCCAAAGGATTTGATATTTTCTGGCATATCAAGGCGGTAAAAATAAGTTTGCTTTGTGCCATTTTTATCTTTACTAAAAAATAAAATATTTGTAGTAATGCTAGTATAGGGCGCAAAAACGCTTTTTGGCAGGCGTAAAATAAGCTCTAAATTAAACTCATTTAAAAGTCTTTTTTTAAGATTGATTTTCGCGCTATTATTGCCAAATAAAAAGCCATCAGGTAACACCACAGCGGCTTTTCCGCCCTCTTTTAGCCGCTCTAAGATTACTGCCATAAATAAATCAGCGGTTTCGCTGCTTTTATACTCGCTTGGGAAATTATTTTGTATTTGCGAAGTTTCTGCACCACCATAAGGGGGATTCATAGCGATGATGTCAAAAGATTCTAAATCACTTAAGCTTTCAAATGGCATTTCAAGTGCGTTGGCGTGGTCTAAATTCGGATTTTCTATGCCATTGATTAAAAAGCCTGTGGTGGCTAGGATAAATGGGAGCTGCTTTTTCTCTATGCCGTAAAAATAGGAACTTGCTTTTTCTACATCTTGGGCTGTTTTGATTTGAGATTCTAAAAAATGATAGGCTGAGGTTAAAAATCCACCCGTGCCACAAGCTAAATCGGCTATTTTATCACATATTTTTGGCTCTAGCATTTCTATGATAAAATCAGTAACCGCGCGTGGCGTGTAAAACTCGCCTGCATTTCCTGCACTTTGCAAGGTTTTTAAAAAAGTTTCATAGATGAGCGAAAGCTCTTTTTTATCTTCTTTGCTTTTAATTTCTAAATCATCGATGATATTTATCACTTGCCTTAGCAAAATTCCATTTTTCATAAAATTATTTGTATCTTCAAAGGCATATTTAATAATTTTTTGATTTAAGGGGCTATCTTTTGTGATGGGCAGATTTTTAAACGTGGGAAAAAGCTCATCGCCGCTTAAGGCTTCTTTTATGGCTTGTCCTTGCTCGTTTTTACTTTTTGCCCAAGTATCCCAAGATAGATGTTTGGGGATGATGGATTCATAATGCTCGCCCGCTAAAATAAAATTTGTTTTCCAACGCTTTTCATAAATATCATAAATCTTTAAAAACAAAATCCATATAATTTGCTCCATTCTTTGTGCATCGCCATTTACGCCCGCGTCATTTCGCATAATATCTTGCAAGGCTTTTATATTTAATATCATATTTTTCCTTTTATGCTGCTGGATTATAGAGTTCTTTTTTAAGCTCATTTAGAACTTTGAGATAGTTTTCAGCACCACCAAAAAGCTCAACAACTTGATTAATATCTACAAAATCAAAAGGTTTAGTCAAAAAGACATTAGAATCTTCAATATCTGTGATGCCATTTGCTGCATATTTTTCAAGCAGTATTTCTAGCACTTCTTTTGCCTTGCCTTCATATTGTGCTAAAATCTTATTTGCCTTTTTGGTTCTTTGAGCCCTTGAGAGTGGAGCTTGATTAAAGGCAAGTGATAGAATAATGTCAAATTCATCTAAGTGTTTAAACTGCTCCATACCCCTTAACTCTTCTATTAAGATACCTTTTGTATTTTCTAGGATTTTTAACAATTTTGTTTTATTAGCGCTTTGATTCCATTCTTTTAAAAATGACTCTAGGCTTTTATAATTTGCATCGATATTTTGCTTTGTGTATTCTATATAATCATTATTGATTAACTTGCCTTTTGGGTCTAAAATTTGATGCACTTCATGGACTATAAAGACTTTCACACCATTGACTTCTATTTTTTTAAAAGTATTATTTTCTATGACAGGCGGCGTTTGAATAGGAAAATCTTCTTGGCTGAATTCATCTATTTTTTCAGCCTCGTCTTTGGTATTTATATCTTCTTGCAAGTCTGTTAAAATCTCGCCATCAAAATCTTTATCGGCAAATAATCTCGTAACATTTTTAAAATCAAGTATTGTGAAATAGCGTTTGCCTAATTTTTCATTGATTCTAGTGCCGCGCCCTATGATTTGCTTAAATTCTGTTAAGGAGTTGATATTGCTATCTATCACAATGAGTTTTACCATTTTTGTATCTGCACCTGTGGTTAAAAGCTTAGAAGTCGTGGCGATGACGGGGTAAGTTTCTTTATCACTTTTAAATTTATCCAGCAAGACTTTGCCTGTTTTATCATCTCCTGTTATACGCACGATATAATCGCTATTTTCTTTCATCAAATCGCTATTTTCATTGATTAAGGCTTGGCGCATTAAAGCAGCGTGAAAGGTGTCTTGGCAAAAGACAATGGTTTTAGCGTATCTGTCTTTTAAGGTGTATTTTAAAAAGTCTGTAAGCTTTTTTGCCACAAGAGCTGTGCGCTCATCGATATATAAAACGCGGTTAAAATCAGAGCTTTGATACTCTTCATCGGGTATAAGCTCTCCTTTTTTATCTCTTTTTCCCTCTTCTGGACGATAGCCCATTAAATCAATATTTATCCCATAACGTATCACTTTATATGGCGCTAAAAAGCCATCTTCAATGCCTTGCTTAAGACTATAAGTGTATAAAGGCTCGCCAAAATAATCAACATTTGACGCCTTGCTATCGTGCTTTGGCGTGGCTGTCATACCCACTTGAATAGCAGAGCCAAAATACTCTAAAATCTTTCTCCAGCTAGAATCTTCCTTGGCACTGCCCCTATGGCACTCATCTACTAAAATAAAATCAAAAAAATCTTTGTCAAATTCTTTATAATGCTCCTGTATATTTCCCATAGAATCTGTGCTGATAAATTGTTGATAAAGGGCGAAATAAAGATTGTAACTTGAATCAAAATGTTTATGCTTAATGATAGTGGCTTTGCTTGCAAATGATTTAAAATCATTGCTTCTGGTTTGATCGATTAAATTATTTCTATCTGCTAGGTATAAAATCTTTTTGATTTTGCCTGCGTGAAAAAGGCGGTAAATGATTTGAAAAGCTGTAAAAGTCTTGCCCGTGCCTGTTGCCATAACAAGCAAAATTCTTTTTTGCCCTTGTGCTATGGCTTCTATAGTTTTATTGACCGCAGTGGCTTGATAATAACGCAAGGATTTTTCTTCTAAAAAATAAGGCGTGTTGATAAGCTTTGCTTGCTCTTTATTGAAATTTTTACCTTTGATGAAGCGAGCTAATAATTCTTGTTCGCTTGGAAATTCATCTAATTTTAAAATTTTTTGCTCGCCTGTGAAAAAATCATACTCCACAAAGCCAGATCCATTGCTAGAATAAGCAAATTTGCAGTCAAAAGCTTTGGCATAGTCTATGGCTTGTTGCAAGCCATCATGAATACTATGGCTATCACTTTTTGCTTCAATAATAGCAAGAGCAGAGCCACTAAAATGCTCTAATAAATAATCGCATTTTTTAACCTGAGCTCTTTTTATCTCCTTGCCCTTAAACTCTATCGCTCCATCTGTAAATGTGTAATCAACCTTAGCTATGCGCTCCATTGCGATTTGATCTGTATGCCACCCGGCTTTTTGCAGCGCGGGAGTGATTAGCCTTAATTTTACTTCTTCTTCGGTCATTTTGAACCTTTGTTTTTCTATAATTTTACCATTTTTTTATTTAAAGCATTTTAAAACAAGCTTGCATAATTCATTAAAACACTAAATTTAAATAATCTTAAGCCTAAAGCCTGACGACTTTTGCGCCGTAACCGCCTTGATTTATCGGTGCGTCGCTAAAGCTTTTGACACTTTTATGCGCTTTTAAAAACTCTTTTACCGCGTAGGCTAATTTTCCTGTGCCTATGCCATGATAAACAATCACTTCATCAAAGCCTGCTATTAAAGCGTCTGAGATGAATTTATCAAGTCTATCAAGGGCTTCTTCGGCTCTTAAGCCGTGCAAATCAAGGCTCATACTAGCGGTGTTTGGCTTTTGCACCTCAAAGCTGGTTTTTAAGGCTTGTTTTAAAGGTTCGCTACTTTTTTGAAGTAAATTTAAGCCCACGCGAAGCACGATTCCGCCACTTTCAATGCTAGCTTCATTTTTATGAAGTGCTTTAACAACGCCCTTTAGCTTGCCATATTTTACAAAATCGCCTATTTTTAAATCATCAGGCTTACTAAATTTAGGCTTTTGAATGCTTTTTTTAAGCTCAAAGGCCATATTTAAGGCTCTTTGCTTGTCTTTAATGTCGCTTAATCTTATGCTTTTTTTAGCCTCCTCGCTTGCCTTAAAATACTCATTTTCAAGGTGGCTAAGCTCATTTTTAAGCGAAATTTCAGCAACTTGCTTTTGCTCTTTAAGCTCTTTTAAAAGCTCGTTTGCGCGAAGCTCTTTTTGCTCTAAAGCCCTTAATTTAGTCTTTAGCTCAAGCTCTAAATGAATGCTTTTGCTCACTAACTCTTCTAAATTTTCTTTATCTTCTCCATATCTTTTCTTTGCCTCAGCGATTAAATTACTAGAAACACCATATCTTAAAGCCGTCTCAAAGGCATAAGATTTACCGATAATGCCTTGCAAAAACTCATATTTTGGACGCGCTAATTTTTCATCATATAAAGCCGCCATAAGCTCTACTTGCTCGTTTTTTGCAAGCAAAAAGGCAAGGCGTTTGTGATGGGTTGTCAGCACGATTTTAACCCCTTGTAAAATGAGCTTTTCTATCAACACGCTATATAAACTGCTCGCTTCTTCAAAATCCGTTCCAAGCTCGATTTCATCGACTTCCAAAAGTAAATCTTTTTGATTAAAAAGTTTTGAAAAGGCTAGCATACGCCCGGCAAAAGTTGAAATGTCGTTTTTAGCATTTTGTGGATCTTCTAAAATGAGTGCAAAGTCCTTAAAAGAGCCGATCCTACTCTCACTTGCTTTGATGTGCATAGGCAAAAGGTATTTTGAGAGCAGGCAAGCTGTGCAAATGCTCTTTAAAAGCATAGTTTTACCGCCTGCATTCACTCCTGTAATGATTAAAACTTGCTTTGTAAAGCTCACGCTCACGCTTTTGCCCTGTTTTAAAATGGGATGAATGAAGTTTTTTAGCACGATTTGCTTAGAATTTGGCGTGCTTAAAACAAATTCTAAATCCTTTTTCTTTGCCAAAATCACGCGCGCAGCGTAGCTATCAAAGATATCAAAAGCCTTATTTAAAAAGCTTAAATTCCTTAAATGCTTGTAAAAAAGCGCGCTAAAACTTTTAGCATATTCATAAAATATAGCTTCTTTTTCATTTTTAAGGCGCAAAAGCTCATTATTTAGGCTCTCAATGCCAGCTGGCACTATGTAAAAGCCGCCTGAACTGCTTCTAGCAATTACATTTGCCTTTAAAACATGATTAAAGCCTCCTCGCACTAAAAGCGCTTCTTCTTCATTTATGAGATGAATTTGTGTGTCGATGAGATAGGGTGCAAGTGCCTTTGTGTAGGCGATTTTCTTAAACTCAGCCTTGATTTGCTCTCTTTTAAGCCTTAAAGAAAGATTTAAATTTCTAAGCCTTTCATCGCTTTCTTCTTTAAGCTCGCCTTTGTCGCTAAATTTAAAAGCTATATCTAAAAGCTCGTTTTCAATGTCTATTTTATCAAGCCAAGAAGCGATTTCATCTTCAAATTTAAGCCCTTTTAAATAGCGAAAATAAAGGCAAATTTTAACAAACTCAAAGCAATGCTCAAGGTGCAAAACGCCTTGTTTGCTTAAATGTGCCAGCTCAGTGTCTAAATTTTTCACATTTGGCGGGGGATTAAAATCCATCTTAGCCAGGCTTTGAATGCGCTTAAAATGAAGCGTGCTATCTCCTTGTAAAAACACGCTTTTTTCGCGTGCTAAAAGGGAGTTGAACTCGTTTAGATACTGGCTTAAATCAAGCTTTTCAAATAAAAATTTCAATGACAATCTTTGATAGAAAATTTCAAATTTCTAAGGCTTTCATTTTTATCTTTTGCGATGAATGCCTTTGTGCCATAATCAAAATTAAAATTCTCAAGGCTTACATTAATATCCTTACAAATCAGGCTTTGTCCTTGAAAAAAAGAAGTGATACGCTGCGTTTGCAAGCTATTTTCACGCGCAGAATTAAGCTCAAAAATTATCATAAAAGCACAAATAATGATAAAAAATAAGATAAAAAAATGATAAGCTTTATCTCTTAATTTTTTCCTAAGCGAGTAAGTAAGTGCGCTTAAAAGCACGACAAGCAAGATAAAAAGTAAAATTCTAGCCATTTTTTCCCCTTAATTTCTCGCTCAAACTGCCCGCACTAAAGCCTATGATAAGCCCCTCATCAAGCACTGCGCCCCTATCATCGACAAGAAATTTACCCTCTCTTTTAATGTCTTTTATAAACTTAGCATTCTTAAAAGTATCCTTTAAATTTAGCTTAATCTCAGCCTCGCCCGCACTATAAACGGGCAAAATCACAAGCTCATCCATGCTTTCAAAAGCCTTAGCAAATTCTTTTAAATTCGCAGCTAAACGCGTGTAGCGGTGTGGCTCAAATAAAGCGGTGATTTTTTTAAAGCCTGCAAGCTTAGCATATTCTTTAGCTGCTTTTAAGGTGGCTGTGATTTCGCTAGGGTGGTGGCCGTAATCATCGATGATAGCTAGGTTTTTATCCGCATATAAAATGTCAAAGCGTTTTTTAATACCCTGATAATTGCGAAGCCTTGTTTTAATAGTCTCTAAAGGCTCGAAATTTAGGGCTGCTAAGATAGCAAGGCTTGCATCAAGGGCTAAATGCTCACCCATTCCTAAAATGCTAAACTCGCCAAAGTCCCTAAGCTCAAAGCTTATAAAGGGCTTGAAATCAATCACGCTCATTTTGAGATTTTTAATCTCCTTGCTAGGATAAAGCCTTGTAGCATCTAGGTTTAGGGTGCTTAAAAACTCATCTTCAGCGTTGATAACGCGGATTTTAGCCAAGCTTAAAAAATCACTATAAGCTTTTTGAAGGCTTGATAATTTATTATCATAATGCTCTAAATGCTCGGCTTCTGCGTTGGTAACCACGGCTAAATAAGGATTTGAATTTAAAAATGAACTATCGCTTTCATCGGCTTCAAAGACGAGTTTGTCGCTGTTTTTGTATATCATATTTGAGCCAAATTCTTTCAAAATCGCCCCGATAATCACAGAAGCATCGCTTATAAGCGTGGCTAAAATGCTTGAGGTGGTGCTTTTTCCGTGCGCTCCAGCCACTGCGATGACCTTTTTATCTTGCAAAATCAAAGGCAAGGCTTCTTTGCGAGATAAGCATTTAATGTCTAGCTTTTTAGCTTCTTTAAGCTCGACATTTTCAGGCTTTATCGCTGCTGAGTATATCACTAAATCAGCCCCTAAAACATTTTGAGCATTGTGCGGGATAGAAATTTTCACGCCCTCGCTGGCTAGCTCGCCTGTGATTTTGCTCTCTTTTAAATCACTGCCACTGATTTGATAGCCCTTTTCTTTTAAAAAACGCGCTAGGGCTGAAATGCCTATACCACCGATACCGATGAAGTGAATTTTTTCCATTGATTTCCTTACTCCTTTAAATCATTTTGCAATTATAGCCAATTATTTTTTAAGCTTTGTTTAATTTTAAACAATTTTAAGCGCTTGCAAGCTTTATCTAAGCAAGTTTTGACTATAATTTTAGATTATTTTTGTGTGAATTTAGCCTAAATCTTCATTCGCGCCCTAAATCAACGAAATACCGACAAGGATTTGAATGAGAATTTTAATCATTTTAGCTCTTTTTTTAAGCGCGCCCCTTTTAGCTGAGACTTCAAGCGCTATTCTTGCAAACACTCCGGCGCAAAATGCCGAGCTTTTCGGCGGCTTTACGCTTTTGCCCCCACTCATTGCCATTGTGCTTGCATTCATCACTAAAGACGTGATTTTATCACTATTTATGGGCGTTTTAAGCGGCACTTTTTTGCTTGCACTTTCTAAAAATATTTTTGGCTCTGCTGAAATAGGGCTTTTAAATATCTATCACACCGCAGTTGAAAGCTTTTCAAAAATCATTTCTTATATGCTAAACTCCACTGCAGACCCTGTGAATGCGGGCATTATCTTGCAAATCCTTTGCATAGGCGGGCTTGTAGCACTGATTACAAAAATGGGCGGGGCAAAAGCCATCGCCCTAAGCTTTGCAAAGCGTGCAAAATCCGCCGTCTCAGCTCAGCTTAACACTTGGTTTTTGGGACTTTTGATTTTCTTTGATGATTATGCAAATTTACTCATCGTAGGACCTATTATGCGTCCTTTGGCGGATAAATTTAAAATCTCGCGTGAAAAATTTGCCTTCATTATAGATTCTACTGCTGCTCCTGTTGCTGGAATTGCCGTAATTTCTACTTGGATAGGGCTTGAAGTGTCTTTAATTAAAACAGCCTATGAAAACATAGGCATTGACAATATCTCAGCCTTTGGTATCTTTGTAGAGACCATACCTTATCGCTTTTACAATATTTTTATGCTCTTTTTTGTCGTAATGACAGCGGTAATGGGGCGCGAGTTTGGCTCTATGTATCAGGCTGAAGTGCGAGCTAGAACCACAGGTCAAGTTGCCCCTATCAATAAAAGCGCAAATTTAGACACCGCCGAGCTTGAGGATCAGTTTCTAGCCCCAAAAGAAGGCATTCATATACGAGCTATAGATGCGATAATCCCCGTTTTTACTCTCATCATTTTAGCAATTTTAGGCTTTTATTTTAACGGACTTTCAAGGCTTGAGGGTGCTGAGAAAGCTATGGCTGAAGCGAGCGCGCTTTCTTTTGAAACGGTGCGCGCAGCCTTTGGAAGTGCTGATTCTTCTGTGGTGCTTTTTCAAGCGGCTTTATTTGCGGCTATTGTGGCGATTTTTATGGGTGTTAGGCGTAAGATTTTTAGCCTTAAAGAAGCGGTTGAGACCTGGATTTATGGCTGGAAAACAATGATTTTTACCATTGTTTTACTGCTTTTTGCTTGGTCTTTATCAAGCATAGTTAAGGATTTAGGCACTTCGCTTTTTATCACTTCGCTTTTGGCCGAGCGTTTGCCCGAGTTTATCTTACCAGCGACGATTTTTGCTTTTGCAAGCGCCATTTCTTTTGCCATAGGCACGAGTTATGGCACAATGGGTATTTTAATGCCCTTAGCCGTGCCACTTGCTTATGAGATAGGCAAGATTAGCGGCTTTGACGCAGGTGCGCTTCATCATTATATGGTGATAAATATCAGCTGCGTGCTGACTGGAGCGATATTTGGCAATCACTGCTCGCCTATTTCTGATAATGTGATTTTATCATCAATGAGCGCAAAATGCGATCATATGGAGCATGTGCGCACGCAAATCCCTTACGCACTTTTAATTTGCGCCGTTTCACTCATCTTTGGCTATGTGCCTGTGGCTTTGGGCGTTTCTGTGTGGGTGCTTTTGCCTTTAAATTTCATTTTGATTGCGCTTATTTTAAGGCTCATTGGCAAAAAAGTGTCAAGCGTGGCTTAAAAATACTCAAATTTATGGTTTAAATTTACAAATTTTAAAGGAAAAAGCGCGCTTTGAGTGAAAAATTTGATGAGTTCATAAATGATAAAACCCTGCCTCTTGAATTTAGTGATAAAATAGACTTTTCAAGGCATTTTTTTAAGGATTTTTTTAAAGGCGAGTTTGAATGCTTTGATTCTGCTTTAAAGCACTTTAGAACGCGCGCTGAGCTTAGTTTTTATCACGATGAAAATAATATTTCTTATGCGATGTTTGAAAAGAAGAAAAAATACATTGTTAGAAATTTGGAATTTGCAGATATAAAGATAAATGAGCTTATGCCCACTCTTTTAAAGTCTTTAAACTCAAATTCAAATTTGAAAGAAAGGCTTTTTGGCGTGGAGTTTTTAGCCACTAAAAAAGATTTGAGCGCGACTTTGCTTTATCATAAAGATATAAATTTGATTAAAGAGGATTTAAATAATTTAAGCAAATCCTTAAATTTAAACTTAATCGCTAGAAGCCGTGCTAAAAAGCTCATTTTTGGCACTGAGATTTTAAGGCAAGAACTTGAGATTTTAGGCACACGATTTTTTTACGAGTTTAGCAATGATTGTTTTATTCAGCCTAATACCTTCATCAACGAAAAGATGATAGAATGGGTGCTTAAAAGCATTCAAAATGATAAAAAGGCTGATTTATTAGAGAGTTTTTGCGGCTATGGAAATTTCACTTTGCCCCTTGCTAGACATTTTAAAAAGGTGCTAGCGAGTGAGCTTTCAAAGAAAAATATAGAATTTGCTCTTAAAAACTGCGCGCTAAATCACATTTTAAATATAGCTTTTGTAAAGCTTTCAAGTAATGAGCTTTGCCAGGCTCTTACTAAAAAGCGCGCCTTTTTTCGCCTTAAAAATATCAATTTAGATGATTTTTCTTTTTCTCATCTTTTTGTCGATCCCCCACGCGCAGGACTTGATTTAGAAATGCTAAATTTGGCTAAGGATTTTAAAAATATCATTTACATTTCTTGCAATCCTTTTTCTCTAAAAGAAAATTTAAACACACTTTTAAAAACGCACAAAATCGCTAAATTCGCGCTTTTTAATCAATTTGCAAACGCACCTCATCTTGAATGCGGCGTGATTTTAAGGAAAATTTAATCAATCTTAGCCAAATTTTTAAATGGATTTCACATTAAATTTAAATCAATTTAAAAATTAAAGCGAAATTTTAGGCTATAATTAGCCTTTATTTTTTAAGGTAAAACAATGATAAAACTCAATAAAATCTATGAAGCCAAGCGACAAATCGCTGATTTTGTGATTAAGACTCCGCTTTCTCATTCTTATTTTTTAAGCCAATTTTTAGGGCGCAATGTGTATTTAAAAAGTGAAAATTTACAAATTACAGGCGCTTATAAAATACGCGGTGCTTTTAATAAAATTGCAAATTTAAGTAAAGAACAAAAGGCTCTAGGTGTCATCGCAGCAAGTGCGGGCAATCACGCTCAAGGTGTAGCCCTTGCAGCAAGGCATTTTGGTATAGAAGCTGTGATTGTAATGCCTGAATCCACGCCACTTCTAAAGGTCATTGGAGCTAAAAATCTTGGCGCTAGAGTGATTTTAAAGGGCGATAATTTTGATGAAGCCTTTAGTTTTGCCAAAGCCTACGCTAAAGAAAAAAATCTCACTTTCATTCATCCTTTTGAAGATGAAGAAGTGATGGCAGGACAAGGCACAATCGCACTTGAAATCTTTGATGAGCTTGCAAACACTGATATGATCATCGCTCCTGTGGGCGGGGGCGGACTCATTAGCGGTATAGCAAGTGCTGCTAAGCAAATCAATCCTAAGATAAAAATCATCGCCGTCAGCGCAAAGGGCGCACCTGCGATGTATGAGAGCTTTTTTGCTAAAAAAACCATCAATTCAACTTCTGTTCGCACAATTGCCGATGGCATAGCTGTTCGCGATGCAGACCCGATCAATTTAAAGCTCATTTTAGAGAGTGTGGATGATTTTTTACAAGTGGATGATGAAGAAATCGCCGAAGCTGTGTTGTTTTTACTTGAAAAGCACAAGCTTGTCGTCGAAGGCGCGGGCGCTGCGAGCGTGGCTTCACTGCTTCATAAAAAAATCAAGCTTAAAAATGAAAAAAACATCGTCGCCATTTTAAGCGGCGGCAATATCGACTCACAAATGCTCAATATCATCATCGAAAAGGGGCTTTTCAAGGCTCACAGAAAAATGCTCATCTCAGTAACGCTCGTTGATAAGCCAGGTGCGCTGCTTGCACTGAGTGAAGTGCTCAAAGAAGCGGGCGCAAATATCATAAAAATTGACTATGATAGATTTTCCACGAAGCTCAATTACGGCGATGCGATGATTAGCATCACGCTTGAAACCAAGGGCAAGGAGCATCAAGAGCTAGTGCGCGAACTTTTGAAAAAGAATAAATTTATTTTTAGCGAAAATGATTAAAGTGCTGCAAGTTTTTTGTAGCTTAAAATTTCATTTAAATTCTACTTTACCCCACAAATTGATTGACACCTTGAAATTTCTAAAACAGCGGCGCGAGTTTTAAACTCTAAAACAACTGTGCATAATACTCTCATTATTTAATGACAATTTAAATTTATAAAAATTTTAAAAGACTTTAAAATTGATTGCAGTAAATTAAACGATTTTTCTAATCTTTTGTAGAAACGAATTTTAAAACCCGCGCCGCTGTTTTTAAGCTTTTATCATCTATAAATTCCTTTCAAAGCCTTTAAATTCATTATTTTAATGAATAAAAATATAAATTTTAATTTGGTTATAAAAAAAATATAAATATTTTCTTAAATTAAATTTTATTTTAAGAAAACTTAATTTATAATTTTGGAAATTTTTCAAAAGGAGAGTTAATGAATGGCGTAAATTCAAGCTTCATTATGCTTTGTGCGTTGCTGGTGCTGCTTATGACACCGGCTTTGGCGATGTTTTATTCGGGTATGGTAAGGAGTAAAAACACGCTCAATACCATTATGAACTGCTTCATCGTCTTTGGTGTGATCACTTTGCAGTGGATTATCCTAGGCTTTTCGCTCAGCTTTGATACGAGCTCGGGTGACTCTATTATCGGGGGCTTTGGAAATTTCTTACTCGCAGGTATCACAGGATACAATGCTTCAGGCGTGCCAAATATCCTTTATGTCGTGTTTCAAATGATGTTTGCGCTCATTGCTTCAGCCATTATCACAGGCTCACTTGTAGGGCGCATTAAGCTGGGTGTTTTGGTGATTTTTTTAATCTTTTGGAGCACTCTTGTTTATGACGTGTTAGCGCATATGATTTGGAGCAGTGAAGGCTTTTTGTTTAAACGCGGCAGCCTTGATTTTGCCGGTGGTGGCGTGGTGCATATCAGCTCAGGTGTAGCAGGGCTTGTGGGCGCGCTTATGGTGGGTGCGCGCGTGCAAAAGACAAAAAGCGTTGCCGAGGGCGCTCACTCCATACCTTATGCGTTTTTAGGTGCGATTTTGCTATTTATTGGCTGGCTAGGATTTAACGCTGGAAGTGCTGGTGGCGTTGATGATATCGCGGTCAATGCCTTTGTGGTTACCATTATTTCGGCAGCGACTGGCTTTTTGGTATGGATTTTGGCTGAATGGCTTATTCATAAAAGACCGACTGTGCTTGGGGGCTTAAGTGGGCTTGTAGCAGGGCTTGTGGGCATTACTCCAGCGTGCGGCTATGTAGGCGTGGGTGCTAGCGTGGTGATAGGCGGCTTAGCAGCTGTATTTTGCTACGCTGGACTTAGCTTTATCAAATATAAACTTGGACTTGATGATACACTAGACGCCTTTTCTTTGCACGGCATAGGCGGCGTTTGGGGTGGTATCGCCACAGGGCTTTTTGCAAGCAAGGCTGTAAATCCTAGCGCTACGGGGGAAGGCACACTTGGCGAAGGGCTATTTATCAGTGGAAATTACGCGCTTTTACTTGAGCAAATCGTTGCCATTGTCGTTTGTATAGTGCTTTCTGCGCTAGTAAGCTTTGTGATATTTAAGGTAATTTCACTATTTACTAGCCTTAGAGTTGAAGAAGAAGTGGAAACTCAAGGACTTGATAAGAAACTTCACGGAGAAAGTGCTTATAATCCTTGATTAAAATGCTTTATCTGCCAAGCTTTTTTAAAGTTTGGCTTTCATTTATACTTGAAAGTCTTATTTTAAAGGCTTTCAAGTAAATTTATGTTTTCTAAAATTATTCTATCTTTTAAATCAATTTTTCTTTAAATTTTTATATTAAAATTTTATAAATTTAAAATTTTTATCATCAAAATATTAAATTTTAATGCCTATATTTACATTGATGAAATTTTAGTTTTTTGAAAATATGCCTTGCTTGTCATTGCGAGAAGCGAAGCGCCGAAACAATCTATAGTTTATTTACGAAAGTAAAATAAAATTTGAAAATAAATTCAAAAACTGCGCCGCAGGTTTTGAATTTAAAATTTAAGCTCAAATCCTTGAGAATAGTTAATAAATGATTAACAAAAAGGTTTCAAAATAGCAAAATAATATGAATTCAAATCCTTTCAAACAATGAATTTCCAGGTCTTTAAAAAATTTTTATCAAAAACTTGACAAAAAAAATGTCTGCTATAATTTCATTACAAATTTTTTACAAAGGATTTAAAATGAAAAAGAAAATTCTATTTGCAATTTTAACAGCAAGTTTTCTAGCAGGTTGTGGCGAGAACTTAAAAGAATTGCCAAAGGAAATTACAGAGAATAAAAAATTTACCCAATGTGATAAAATTCTCAATGAGTTTTTAGATTACAAGGGTTGGAACTGGAGTAAATTTTTAGAAGTGAGTAAAACGCAAAGAGAAAATGGAGAATCTTTATTACAAAGAAGATCGCTAGCAAGTATAGATTCTCATAGAGAAGTTCAGTATGAAATTTGCTTTTATAATCTAGAAGATGAGTCAAAGCCTGAAGCGGTGTTAGAAATCCTTAAAGAAAATTATAAAAGGCTCTGTTGTAATAAAGCGTTGATTTATTAACAAATAAAAAGTGTCAAAATCGCACTTTAATTTAATAAAATATGCTTTTCATCCGCTATCAAAAATCTTATTATTTACTAGCATTTCCTTTAATATAAAAGGGTAGCCCTTTGCCTTTTTATCCCAACTATCAATATATGTTTTTAAGATATATCGTATAGCTTCAATTTCGCTACGACTACTAAAATCACGATTTTGCGACCAATCGCATTGAAAGGGTAAATTATTGCCATTTGAAGTTAGCGTTTTTATACGCTTTAACGAAGTCCAAAAACAATCACTCGTGTTATTTTTATTAACTACTAAAAAATAATAATCGTAACCTGTTTTTAGTTCATTAGCTAATATTTGATGAAATTTTTCCCAGTGTATAGGTAAATTTTCAATACCACAAAGTGCATACCCCATACCAAGTTTAGAGCTACAATTATCAGCTGAGTTATTTGATAAATCCGATATCTTCACATTTACAAAAAGTTTGTTCTGTAATTGCATTACAAAATCATACCAACACCTTACTTGTGGTATATTTATATCAAATTTAGTGGATAATTTATCTAAAACAATATTTTCATTTGTAGCAGAATTTATTCTACCGTCATCATTGTCATTTATTAATCTTACTGGATTTTCTCGTAAAAAATCAACCATATCTTGTAAATATATTATCATCTATCATCGCTTCCTTTAATGATTTTTGAGCAAAAATATATCTACCGCCAGTCATAAAGCCCATTTGTTCCCAATCTAGCGAATTTAATTGCTCTACTGTTTTTTCCAAATTTAATGGCACTTTTGGGAATAATGCTAAAACAGAGCCGTCCCATTTTTTACAATCACTTACAAAAAACGGATTTTTATTGCGAGTTTTGCAATTTACATAAATTCTAAGCTCATTTTCTCTAAAATTTACAGCTCTACCCCAGCCCCACCAATTATTTTCATTGAAATTTTTAATCTTGCGATTTATCAAAATATCTTTAAATTTTTCAAGCTCTTTATCATATCTTTCATAAATCATCTTTTTTAGCTTGCCAGTTTTAGCAGTCTGCGAATAAACAAATTCATCGCCATTTTCGTTAACAAACAGCTCATCTTTACCACTGACAGCACCTACTTTAATATCAAAAAAATCGCCCAAAGAACGCACATTTAAAGTATTACTAAAACAGATTATTCCGTCATTTATAAGTAGAAATTTCTTGCCATTAAAAGTCTTTGTTTTGTATGAAAAATTTCCTTTTTCATATCTAAAAATACAAACATTAGGACAAGCTTCGCTAAATAATCTCTCATCACCATAATCATAAAAATGCGTGATAGTTCCATATTTTAAAAGCAGATTATTTGTGTATCTTGCCGAAGTAAGCTTTATAAAATCTCGTGGCACGATAAAAATAAGTTCTCCATTATCTTTTAAATGATGAAAGCATTTTTCTATAAAATAAAGGTATAAATTTGCTTCAACTTTAATGTCTGTTTTATGAGTAATAGTTAAAAATTTATTATCCACATAGGGTGGATTGCCAATAATCGTGTCAAATTTTTCGCTTTGTGGATAATTAAAAAAATCAATATTTAAAACTCTTTTATCTTTAACTAGACTTTTATCAATCTCAATAAAAACCGCATTTTCATTAAGACATTTTTTAAATGCCAAATCACCACAACTAGGCTCTAAAATTCTGCCATTTTTATTTTTTATCAAAGAAATACACTTATCAACTAAAATTTTAGGGCTAAAAAATTGCCCCAAATTACGATTTAGTCCTAAATTTGTATATTGACTTTTTGCAATATGTGTATCAAAATTGTAGTTTTCTATGGTATTTGAAGCTTTACTTATCATTTTAACCCTTGTTTCTATGCCACCAACAACGGCACAACAGGTCTATCTACTATATTCACACTCTTTACTAAACAATTAGTTTCAAGTATATGCTTAAATAAAATTTGTTCTTTTTTCAAATTTGTTTCCTTTGTAAAATTTACAAAATTATGATAGACAAGATAGTTGTTAAGATACTTTGTAGATACTCCTTTAAAATTATACACTAGCATTGATTTAAGACAGCTGTGATAATTATTTACTACTTGGATATTAAAACTTCCATTAGAGTGTTTATTGCGTGGTATTCTTATGTGATTTAAACTCATTTCGTTTGATAGTTTTAAATAGCTTCTTAAACTATCTGTTACAAATATACTCTCACGCTCAATCCTACCCTGTATTACTCTGGATAAACTAACAATATTTGGTTTGCCTAAATTTGATATTTTTGCTATAGACTTCCCATCTAAATTCACAGCACAAGGTATGCAAACTAACTCTTTTGATAAACCACGCTTCGTGTTTGCCGTGCCACGATGTTTTGCCGAACGCGGAAAATTAAAATCCTTGTGATGACCTTTATACGAGATAGGCATAAATGTTTTATCGGCTTCAATAATGCCGTCAAGTTTTACATTCTCTTGCATTTCTTGTAGTGCGTCAAGAATTTTATGTCGCCAGTTAAAAGCTGTATGAGTGTTTATGTTGCAAATTTTAGCAGTTTTTCTAATTGAATATTTTTCAACTAAGCAATGGATAAATAATTTCCAAGTTGTCATATCTTTTTTAGTGGCAAATAATATTGTGTTATTGCTAGTTGTAAAAGTTTTACAACAATCCTTACAAATAAATCTTTGAGAGTTGCCATTTTTACCATTTTTAGTAAAATGGGCTGATTTACAATGCGGACACTCTTTTATATCTTTTATAAAGGCAAAATTTGACCCTGATTTTTCTTTTGATTTGATAGATTTTAGAAATGATTTTTTATCATCAGCACTTAGAGTGCTAAAAAGTTGTTTTACGATTTCAAGCCCTGCTTTAGAAGTTGCCATTTTGCCACCTTTATTGATACTTTTAATATGGATATTTTAGCGAGATAAAGCTTAAAATTCAATAGTTAATTACAACAGAGCCTTATAAAAATTACTAAAATAAATTTAAGGTCGCCAAACTTAAGGATTTAAATCATTTCAAAGCTACACGCAAGCCAAGTGGCTTTGAAATTTAAAATTCTAAAAAATAATTGCATTATTGCAAGAAGCAATCCATAATTTAATCGCAAATTCAAAGAATGAATTGCCACGCGTTGCAAGCAACGCTCGCAACGACGAGTGATAGGATAGATTGCCACACTCATTTCATTTGCTCGCAATGACGGCTAAGTTTAAATTATCGATACATTCAAATTTTCGTGCAATGACAAAGAAATAAATAAATTTTATGCCCTGCTACGCTTGAGTGCGTCAAATCTCGCAACAACAAAGACGCAGTTTTTAAATTTTTAATACTCAACTCATTTACTCATTTGATTAAGCTTCATTAATAGCGCTTCAATCAGCTTGCAAGGCTTGAAATTTCTTTTTCTAGCTCGTTAAAATCTTTTTTAATCTCCACGCAAATGCTTGAAATATTTTGCGAATTATTGAGATTATTTGCTGAAAATTCCACGATTTTAAAGATATCAGCGATGATGATATCAAGCTTTTGGCGCACTTCATTAGAGCTTTGTGCTAGGCTTTGAATGTTTGCAAAGCTTTTTTCAAAAATGCTCTCAAAGCTTGAAATTTTGGTGTTTGTGTCTTCGTTTTTAGAGAGTAAATTTGACACGCTTTTTTTGCTTTTATCTAGCGAAATTTTACTCAAATCCACGCTTTTTGTCATTGCTTTGACATTGTCATTGATTTGTGCGAGCGAGCTTTGTGTGGAGCTTGCAAGCTTTCCTATCTCATCAGCGACCACCGCAAAACCGCGCCCATGCTCGCCAGCTCTGGCTGCTTCAATGGCAGCATTGAGCGCTAAAAGGTGCGTTTGCTCGGCGATATCGCGCACGGCTGCGACGATATTTTCGATGCTGTTTGTGTTGCTCTCAAGGCTTTCAAAGCATTCTACAAGCTGAGTGTTTTGCGTGAAAATGCCTTGTATCAGGCTTTGGATGTGATTTAAAAGCGCACTGATATCCTTGATAATGCTTTGCATGGCTTCGCTGCTGCTTTTGCTTTGTGAAATTTGCTCTAAAAAGTGATTAAGCAGGCTTTCAATGCTTTGCGTTTGCGAATTTGTCGACTCTACGACCTTACTCATATCGCTTGAACACACTTGCAAATAGCCTGAAATGCTTTCTAAGCCCTTGATATTGCGGCTATTGTTTTTCATTGTTTGCTCGATAATGCTGACGATATTTTTGATTTTATCCTTGAATTCATCAATAAGCGCAAGGATTTTGCCATTTTCAAGACCAAAAGAAGTATTAGTATCAAACCTAGAGTTTAAAGTCATACTTTCAAGCTCGTTTGTGATGACGCGCGTGAGATTCACGCCCCAAATTTTCTCATCCAAATCATGCAGCAAAAGCCCGGCGACAAGGACGTATTGAACGATTTGTCCGATGAGATTATCGGTGTAAAAATAGGCGTTGCAAACAAGCACCACCATACTAAAAATATGCGTAATTCTCATACGCAAATAAAGCGAACGAAACATTTTTTCTCCTTTTTTTGTTAATTAAGACTTGATTTATATTTTATATAATTTTATCCTATTTAAATTATCAAATGTTAATTTTTTAATAAAAAAGATAAAATTTATATAAAAGTAAAGAATTTGGAATTTAAAGGCTTTAAACAAGACAGATGAAAATAAATTTTTAAATTTCTTTATCTTAGAATTAGCTCGCAAATTCAAAGAAGAAAATATCAATGAAAGTTTTTCTTATAAATTTAGCTCCAATGGTACTGAAGTTATAAAGGATATAGATGAGATTATTTATTGGGGTTCTTTAAATAAAGAAGAAAAAGAAGAACTTAAAGCAAAAGCTAAAGAGCAAAATGGACTAAATGAAAAGGCTGTCCAAATGGCTAAAAAAGAAATCAAAGATGAAATCAATGCCCAAAGAGCCTCCCTAGCTAAAGATAGCACAACAAAAAGCCTAGAAGAGCAAAAAACGCCCGTAAGATTAGCCAATATCAAAGCGCTTAATGAAGAACTCCCAAAAAATCCAAAGCAAGAGGAAAACCCACAGGAAAAAATAGAAAAAATCATCAATGAGAGCTTTGAGCTTTATTACCAAAAAGAGCTTGAAAAAACACAAATAAGACTTGAAAAAGCTAAGAAAGATAGCTTTAATGCCTATGATGATTTAAAAATGAATTTAAACAATGGCTTAAGCATTATAGAAGCCTTAAAAATTATCCAGCAAAAATATAGAAATGAAGACACCATTAATTTTGCTTCTTTGCTCTTTAGTAAGGATATTTTAAATATCAAAGAAAAAGAGCTTGAGCTTAAAAGCTTAAAAGAAGAGCTTGAATCCTCATATCATATTCAAAACACCTTAAATGATGAAATCACAAAGCGAGAGGAGACCATTTCAAAGCTTAAAGGCACTATACAAGTTAAGGTTAATGAAATGACAGCATTAAAGCTTGAATTTGAAGAGGAAATAGAAAGCCTTAAAGAAGCAGAGCTTAAATTTAAAGAACTGGAAAAACATACAAAAGAGCAAGACGAAATCATCACTGACTTAGATAACGAAAATCAAAGCTTAAGCGATGAAAATAAAGCCCTAAAAGAAGAAAAAATCAAGCTGGAAGCAAATCATAGCTTTTTGCAAAACACACTTAAAGAATATAAAGAAAAAGAGGCTTTTTACAAGCAAGAACTAATAAATTTAAAAAGCTTAGAAAAAAAGGCGATGAGCTTAGAGCTTGAAAATGAAAATTTAAAGACAAAAGAGCAGGGCTTTAAGGAAGAGTTGTTAGAATTAAATAGCAAGTTAAAAGATAGCTTTAGGCAAGAATTTGAGCTTGAAAGACTGAATTTAGAAAATACGCATTTAAAAAATTCTCTTAAAGAAAGCAATGATAAAGAGCAGGCATACAAAGAAAAGATTGCGAAATTAGAAAGCCAACTTGAAAGCTTTTTAAACCAAGCACTAAAAGCACAAGAAGAGCCTAAAAAAGAGCTAAGAAGTAGGGATATTTTAGGAGGGGTGTGAGCTAAAATAATTGAGCTTTACATTATATAATTATAAAATAATTACAATTCAAGGAAAAACAATAACAAAGCTTATTCAAATCGGTAGCTCTTATGGAATCCGCATTCCTAAAGTTATAATAGAAAAAGCTAATTTGCGTAATAGCATAATTGATTTGCGAATTGTTGAAGATGGCTTACTGCTTAAAAGAAGAAATATTAGAAGTTGTTGGGATAGTGAAACTTTAAGAAAAGAGGCGGAAAAAGAAAAATTAGATGAGAGCTATTTAGATGAAGATTTAAAAGAGTGGCAATGGTAAAATGGCAACAATTTGATATTTTTTGGATTGATTTAAATCCAACTCGCGGAGCAGAAATAGAAAAAATTAGACCCTGTGTGATTATATCGCCTAATGAACTTTGTTATCTTAAAACAAGATTGATTGCCCCCATTAGCTCAAAAGGTTTTGAAGCTCCTTTTAGGGTAAATTTCACACTTGAAAATAATATCGTAATAGGTAAGAATAAAGAGTGGAAACAAGAGTTCCATTAAAAATTTCAATAGGTTTTTAATCTATGAAAAAGTTTATAAAAGAAAACTATTTAAATCATAATATATCTTTAAATGGATTTAATTGTTTTTTGAGCGTTAAAAGATAAAGCAATGCTAAACCAAAGGAAACTACAATGAAAAAAGCCTTTATCTTTGCTGGGACAAATGGGGCGGGTAAAACCACGCTTTATTTTAATGAACTTGAAATTGCAAAAGATTTTGGATTTAGAATTAATGTTGATGAAATTGTCAGTGCCTTTGGAGATTCAAAAAATACACAAGATCAAAGTAGAGCTTCAAAAATAGCTTTAAAAATGAGACGAAACTATATTCAACAGGGTAAGGATTTTAACCAAGAAAGCACACTTTGTGGAAATTCTATTTTATCTTTGTTTCATCAGCTTAAAAAAGAAAATTATCAAATCAATTTATTTTACATAGGACTTGAAAATGCACAAATAGCTAAAGAAAGAGTTAAAATGCGTGTTTTAAAAGGCGGACACAATGTGGCAGAAAAATTTAATAGAAAAAAGATATAGCGAATCTCTAAAAAATTGTATCAAAATTTCTCATCTGTGTGATAATATTGTTGTGTTTGACAATACTCAAAATTATAAAAAACTTTTTGAGATAAATTACGATAAGCTCACTTTGTTTAATGAAGCTTCTTGGGCTTTAGAGCTTTTTAATTATTTAAAAAATCTCGTTAAAGATAGAGAGGATTTAAAAGCACAGCAAGAACACATTAATCAAATAATGCAAATACAAGAAAACATAGACTCAATGCCAAGAGCTAAAGATATTTTTACGCAAGATTTAGAGAAAAACTTTCAATTTAACAATGATGATTTAAAAAAGAAAGCAAACTTAACTTCTCAAAATAATGAAAGTAAAAACAAATCAACTCATATACTAAGGAAAAAACGATGAAAAAAAATTTATTTATTATTTTATTCTTATTTATTTTAGGTGCAAATTCTGCGTTTGCGTGTCTTTGTGCAGGTCAAATTAACTCATCTTATAGCGATTTTAGAACACATATTAGCACCAAATTAAATGAGCAACTAGCTCATCTAAAAAAGCTAAATGCTTCTTTAGTGCAAACGACTGCAACACTTTCTTTGCAAAATGAGCTTTTAAAAGGGCATAATGCTCTCATTAAAAATGACTTATTAAAAGAAAAAAAGCTTATTTTTGAATTAACTAAAAAAAATGAAATGAGGTAATTATGGAATTTGTAAATGCAGATATTAAACATTTTAAGCCTAAAAGATTAAGCATTAAGGAATTTTTACAAAAGGAAAATGGGATAATCAATTTTCTTTCTTTATCCACTTATCTTTCTTTATTTTTTATTATTTTGATGAGTTTTAAGAGCGTAAATAATAATTTTACCCTATTTGTTTTTGTCGCTCTTATTATACTTTGCTCTCTTGCCTTAGCTCTTTATTTTCATACGGAAACTAAAGATGATAAAGAAGCCATTATCCCTAATGAAAAAGGCAAGGATTATCTTTTAAGTTTAGGTGTGGAAGTAAAAAAATTTTATGGCGATGCAGTAAAAAGCTCAAAGGCTAAAAATAATAAAATTCGTCCTCTTTTAATCAATGCTGAAACAATGAAACGACACTTTTTGGTAATGGCGACCATAGGTGCTGGAAAGTCTGTGCTTATGAAAGGTTTGATAGAGCAATATGCTATTTTAGGTGCAGGATGTTTTGTTATTGAGGGTAAGGGAACTAATGAATTTGCTAAGGAAATTTATGGGCTTCTTGCAAGTGTAGGTAGGGAAGATGACTTTGTGCATCTTAATTTTTTAGATATGGATAATACGCATACCATTAATCCACTTTTAAGCGGAGGAGCTTTAAGCATTTATGAATTTTTAAAATTTTAAAACAGCGGCGCAAGTTTTGGAATTTTATTTTATATTGAATTTATAAATTGCCACGAATTTGCTTTCGCAAATTCTCGCAATGACAGGATTTTTAAAATTTTTTTCGAATTTTTATTTGTCATTGCGAGCGCAGCGAAGCAATCCATAATTTATTTTTAAATTTTAATTTTTATTTTCTTAAAAATTTAATGGATTACCACGACAAAACTGCGTTTTATCTCGCAATGACAGTGTCTAGCTTCATTATTGCTGGGCGCAAGCAAAGCAGTCTATTTTACAACGCTCAAAAAACAATTAAATCCATTTAAAGATATATTATGATTTAAATAGTTTTCTTTTATAAACTTTTTCATAGATTAAAAACCTATTGAAATTTTTAATGGAACGAACGCTGTTTCGCTATCCCTTAGAGTCTGCACTGCATCAGGGAATACTTTTCTAGCAATACCTATTGCACCATTTAAATCCGCATTTATAAATTTACCAATGCTTGATTTAAACAATCCACGCTTAACTCGTTTTCCTAAGTAATTTTCTCTATGCTCTAAAGGCTCATTTGCTAAATGGTCGCATTTGCTAGTATAGCTTTCTTCGGTTAAATGAAGTTTTATGCCATAGTTTTCACATTTATAAGCCATTTTTTCAATAAAAGAGTTATAAGGAATTGAAACAAAATTTTGATTAATTTTTTTGCCTAGATTAATCTCTTGTTTCCACTCTTTATTCTTACCTATTACGATATTAGCTATTTTATGTTTCACACAATGCTTTATAATGAAATCGCTTGATTTATACATAAAGTCATTAATTTTGCAATCTCTTTTTAAAGCTAGATTTGCTAGTTTTTTTGAGTGAAATTTGTTATTTGAGAGTTTTAGCGTTTGTGTATATTTAGCTCTTAATTTATTAAAAAATTGATTTACGCTTTTAATTCCTCTGCCATTGATAATAAAAGGCTGTTTGCTTTGATTATCTATTGAAGTTACAAAGTTATTAAGTCCTAAATCAATGCTTAAAAAGCTATTTTTAATTAAATTTGTAGCTTTTGCTAAGCACTCATAAACAACTTCCACAATAAAACAAGTTGATTTTGGTATGAATCTAACTTGTTTTAGTATAGAAGTTTGAGTATCTATTTTTGTTATTAATGGTTGTAAATTAGTGTTTTTTGGAAAGTGGATTTTATTTAATGATTTACCTTGTTTGATTCTAGCTTGTTGATTAGTAAAAACAACAATATTTACACCATTTTTAGCTTTATATTTTGGTAATTTTGGATTACTTGTAAATTTGCTTTTATCTTTTTGATAAGACTTTAAAGCCTTAAAAAAGCTCTTATAATTTTTATATAATAGTTTTATTGTTTGTTGTGAGCTTTGAGCTGGTAGAGAAGTATAATCGGCTTGTTTTTCTTTAGCTAATTTTGTTGTTAAATCATATTCTTTTGGGACAGATTTATTAGCAATGAAATCTTGTCTAATAATGTAATTTGCATAATTATAAAGATTTTTTGATTTATGGCAAATCTCTTTAATTGCATTAAAGCGTTTATCACTAGGCTTTATAATGTGCCTTTCTACTCGTTGCACTCATCATCTCCGCAAATTTTATTGACTTCATCTTTGTTAATTTTACTCTCAATGAGTAACTTTTTAGCAATTCTACGCTTGGAATACATTTTGTTCTTTAAAAATAAATTTAGTTAATTATATTCATTATATTCTTTAAAATATATTAAATGGAATTAACTACAATAAAGCGTTTAAAATTCTTTATATTTTAGCTTTGATTTAACTTAAAGCGCTATAATTTAAAGAAAATTTAAGGCTTTTAATGCAAAGTTTAGAAGCGGTGCAAAATTACGCGCAAATTGAAGGCATTTATTATCTCATTTTATTTTTCATCGCACTTTTTGCAGGCTTTATCGACTCCATTGTAGGCGGGGGCGGGCTGATTACCTTGCCTGCGCTTTTAGCTAGCGGAGTGCCGCCACTTCTAGCCTTAGCTACAAACAAACTTCAAAGCGTTTTTGGCTCATTTACTGCTGCGGCGACTTATTTTCACAAAAGAAGCCTTAAATTCCTTGCCCTTGGCGTGCTTTTTACTGCTTTAGGTGCATCGTTTGGAAGCTTTGCTGTGATGCTTATAAGCGATAAACACCTTAAAATCATCGTTTTAGCTTGCCTTAGTCTTATTTTTATCTACACTGCATTAAAGCCAAATTTAGGAAAAGAAAAGGGAGTTCAAAGGCTTGATATAAGGGCTTTTCATCTTATATTTGGTCTGCTCATTGGCTTTTGGGACGGCTTTTTAGGACCAGGTACTGGCTCTTTTTGGATCTTTGCTTGTGTGCTATTTTTAGGACTTTCTATGAAAGAAGCCAGTATCAATACAAAAATTTTAAACTTCACAAGCAACGCCGTCGCACTTGGCATTTTTTTATACTTTTACGAAGTGCTTTGGGCTGTGGGTATTTTAATGGGGCTTGGGCAAATGATAGGTGCATTTTTAGGCTCAAAGCTTGTTTTAAAAACTGAGGCTAAATTTATAAAAGCTCTTTTTTTAATCGTCGTTTTTCTCACTCTTTTAAAGGTGGGTTGGGATTATTTAAAGGAGCTTAATATCATTCATTAAATAATGCTTATATAAAAGCTATAATAAAACTTTAGTTAAATACACTAAAGTTACTTAAATAAATTTATTTAATTTTTTTATAAATTCACTTGACAAGTTTAGACTAAATGTTGTATAATTGCGCTTAAATTTTAAAGGAAAAGGTGCTTATGAAGCTGGATAAAAGGGCTTTGATTTTAAATTCTATCATTGAAGCTTATTTAAATGAAAACACACCCATTAGCTCTCTTGCTTGTGAGGCGCATTTGAGTGAGAGCGATTTAAATATCGCAGCTTCGACAATCAGGCTTTATTTTAGGCAGCTTGTAGATGAGGGCGAGCTTGAAAAGGTTCATATTTCAAGCGGCAGAGTGCCTACACTGCGCGCGATGAAGCAGTACTGGAGCAAGATTTTAAAGCTGAATGAAAAGCTCATCATAAAAAATGCAAAGACTTTAGAAGAAGTGGCAAAAAACTTTGAAATTTATTGCTTGGTTTATGCGGGCAGGGCTTTGTATTTGCAAGAGGTCGCTAAGCTTAATGATAGATTTTTAATGCTTGATTTTGAAGAAGAAGAACTTGTTTTGAAATTTAGCCCACAAGCTTTTAGCTTTTTAAAAGAAGTGGTAGGACTTGATGTTTTCAGCCTTGAAAGCCTTGCTTTAAGGCTTAAATTTGATGAACTTTTTCAAAAAATCGCCCTTTTAAAACAGGGCTTAAATCTTTTCCGCACTAATGAAACAAAGGCTTATCAAATTTATCAAAGCGATGAATTTGTTAAGCTTTTGGATAGTTCTATTCATAGCTATTTTAAAAGCTTTTTGGAATTTTCCCCGCTTTTTAATGAGGGCTTTATGGGGCTTTTGTTGGAGGCTGAGTTTTTGGGAAAAGAAGCAAATATTATCCTAGCGGGTAGTGTTTTTACGGATTTTAAAAAGGTGATTCATCACATTAAGGAGGTAGCGTGAGCGAAGAAAAAAACTTAGAAGAAGAAAATCAAGCAGAAGAAACTTCAAGTGAAATTTCAAAAGAAGAAAGCGAGCTTGAAGCCTTAAAGGCTGAAAATGCCGAGCTTATGGACAGATATTTAAGAGCCAATGCTGAGTTTGAAAACATCAAAAAAAGGCTTGAAAAAGAAAAAGCATCCGCTCTTGAATATGCAAATCAAAGTTTTGCTAAAGATTTGCTCGATGTCATCGACGCGCTTGAAGCTGCTGTGAATGTAGAGGCAAAGGATGAAGTGAGCGAGAAAATCAAAGAAGGCGTTAAAAATACGCTTGATTTGTTCTTAAAAAAGCTTGAAAAGCACGGCGTCAAGGTCATTGAAGACAGCACAGAATTTGATCCTAACTCGCATGAAGCAATGTTTCATGTCGATAGCAAAGAGCATTCTAGCAATCAAATCGTGCAAGTGCTTCAAAAAGGCTACAAGATGAATGATAGAGTCATTCGTCCAAGCAAGGTCAGTGTAGCTAAATAAAGCTAAAAAATGAGCAAAATTAAATTTCAAAAAAAGGATAAAAAATGGCAAAAGTTATAGGTATAGACTTAGGAACTACAAATTCATGCGTGGCTGTGTATGAGCGCGGCGAAAGCAAGGTCATCCCAAACAAAGAGGGTAAAAACACGACGCCATCAGTGGTAGCATTTACCGATAAAGGCGAAGTTTTAGTAGGCGATAGTGCCAAGCGTCAAGCAGTAACTAATCCTGAAAAAACCATTTATTCTATAAAAAGAATTATGGGGCTAATGATTAACGAAGAAGCGGCAAAAGAAGCTAAAACGCGTCTTCCTTATCATATCGTAGATAGAAACGGCGCTTGCGCGGTGGAAATTGCGGGCAAGCTTTACACCCCGCAAGAAATTTCGGCTAAGGTGTTGATGAAGCTTAAAGAAGATGCTGAAGCCTTTTTAGGAGAGCCAGTTGTGGATGCGGTCATCACTGTGCCAGCGTATTTTAACGACGCTCAAAGAAAGGCGACTAAAGAAGCAGGCACCATAGCAGGCCTTAATGTGCTTCGTATCATCAATGAGCCTACTGCGGCGGCTTTGGCTTACGGGCTTGATAAAAAAGAAAGTGAAAAAATCGTCGTTTATGATTTAGGTGGGGGGACATTCGATGTTACCGTGCTTGAAACAGGCGATAATGTCGTAGAGGTGCTAGCAACGGGCGGAAATGCCTTTTTGGGCGGCGATGACTTTGATAATAGGCTCATTGATTATCTAGCAAGCGAGTTTAAAAATGAAACAGGAATTGATCTTAAAAAAGATGTGATGGCTTTGCAACGTCTTAAAGAAGCGGCAGAAACAGCGAAAAAAGAGCTGAGCTCATCGACTGAAACTGAGGTAAATTTGCCTTTTATCACGGCTGATGCTTCAGGTCCTAAGCATCTTGTAAAGAAAATCACAAGGGCTAAATTTGAAAGCTTGATTGAAGATTTAGTCGCTGAGACTATCACTAAGATTAATGAGGTGGTAAAGGATGCGGGGCTTAGCAAAGACGAGATTAAAGAAATCGTTATGGTGGGTGGCTCTACGCGCGTGCCTTTGGTGCAAGAAGAAGTGAAAAAGGCTTTTGGCAAGGAGCTTAACAAGTCTGTAAATCCTGATGAAGTCGTTGCAATAGGCGCTGCAATACAAGGTGCGGTCATTAAAGGCGATGTTAAAGACGTGCTTTTACTTGATGTAACCCCTCTTTCACTAGGCATTGAGACTCTTGGCGGCGTGATGACAAAAATCATCGAAAAAGGCACGACAATACCGACTAAAAAAGAGCAAACTTTCTCCACAGCTGAGGATAATCAATCAGCCGTTACGATTAATGTTTTGCAAGGTGAGCGCGAATTTAGCCGTGATAATAAATCACTTGGAAATTTCAATTTAGAGGGCATTCCACCAGCCCCACGTGGTATGCCACAAATTGAAGTAACCTTTGATATTGATGCAAACGGCATTTTAACCGTCTCAGCTAAGGACAAAGCCACAGGTAAGGCACAAGAGATTAAAATCACAGGCTCAAGCGGCTTGAGTGAAGAAGAAATTGAAAAAATGGTCAAAGACGCCGAGCTTCACAAAGAAGAGGATAAAAAGCGTAAAGAAGCTGTAGATGCGAGAAATCAAGCCGAAGCTTTAGCTCATCAAGTGGAAAAATCTTTAAGCGAGCTAGGAGAAAAAATCGCAGAAGCTGATAAAGCACCTATACAAAAAGCTTTAGATGAACTTCGCGAAACGCTTAAAAACGAAAATGCAAGCAAAGAAGAAATAGAAAGCAAGATGAAAGCCTTAAGCGATATTTCTCACAAGCTTGCCGAAACGATGTATAAAAAAGATGACACAGGCGCCACAAGCGGGGATAAAAAGAAAAAAGATGATGATGTCATCGACGCTGAAGTTGAGTGATACAAACTTTGCAGGGCTGAAGCGCCTTGCAAAGTCTTTAAATTTATGCTTTTAACTCATCCTTTCAAGCCCTTTTTTAACGCTGATTCAAAAATTTTAATTTTAGGGTCTTTTCCTTCTGTAAAATCGCGCGAGCTGGGCTTTTACTATCAAAATAAAAACAATAGATTTTGGCGTATTTTTGAAAAAAATTTCAATGAAAAACTTATTTTTGATGATAAAAATTTACAAATTAAAAGACAAAAAGATTTTTTAAAACGCTACAAAATAGCGCTTTGGGATGTTTTTCAAATGTGTTTTATCAAAGGCTCGAGTGATTTAAGCATTAAGGGCGCAAAATTCAATGACATTGAAAAACTTTTAGCAAAATCTCGAATCACGCACATTTTCATCACAGGTAAAACAGCCTACAACGCCTTTATCAAGGCTTTTGATGAGCTAAAATCAAGCACAACTTATTTGCCATCAAGCTCTAGCGCAAATGCAAATTTCAGCCTTGAAAAGCTTTGTGAAATCTACACGCAAATTAAAATTAGCCTTGAAGCTTGAAATTTTTATAAGCGCATTTATTGAATTTCTTGCCATCACCAAGCATTTAAACGCACAACAAGGCACATTATCATAAAATAAAATTAAGAAATTTAAACCATTATCGCCCAAAAAAGACTAAAAGCGTTAATATTACGAAAAAAAAAAAAAAAGAACCCAGCCAGCTTAGAAGGTCTTAAATAAAAGCGTTTCAATCGTCGCAAGTGCTGAGAGACATTACCGCAGTGCGCATTTTACCTAGAACATTTATTTAAAATCACTGAAATTTTAGAAGTTGAAATTTGTGAGTTTTTTAAATAATTTCTCATTTTTAGACAAAATTTTTAACTTTAAAATAAATTTTTAATTTTAGATCAATTTTGAAATTTAAATTTCAAAACAGTTGCTGATGAATTAAAATTTAATTTTCTTAAACTATCATTTTATGATAAATTGCACCTTGGCACGATAAAATTTCATTAAATTTGGCTAATAAAAAATAAATTTTATTTATAAGCCCATTTTGTGTGGATTTAAGATATTATTTGGATCAAAAGCCTTTTTAATGGAGCGAAAAAGATTCATCTCAGCCTCGCTAAAAGCTAAGTGCATAAACTCAGCCTTGCTAATGCCTATGCCATGCTCGCCACTTAGCGTGCCACCAAGTTTTACGGTGAGCTTAAAAACCTCTGTGATAGCCTCATGCCCGTTTTTAACCTGCGCAGCATCGTTTTTGTCTAAAACCATCACATTTGTATGCACATTGCCATCTCCAGTATGACCAAAACAAGGGATTTTCACCTTAAATTTACTTGAAATTTCAGCCACGCCTTTTAAAAGTGCGGGCAGCTTAGAGCGCGGGACGGTAATATCTTCATTTAATTTTAAGGTGCCATAAATATTAATGCTTTGAGAAGCATTGCGCCTTGCAAACCAAATGTCAGCCGCTTCGCTCTCATCCTTTGCGATCTTAAACTCGCTCGCTCCAGCCTTAAGGAAATTTTCTTTTAACACCGCCAAATCAGCCTCAATGCTCTCAATCACATTGCCATCCACATCAGCAATTAAAATCGCTCCAGCATCCACAGGCAAGCCTTTGTGAAATTTCTCTTCAACCGCGCGAATGCTTAAATTATCCAAAAACTCCATAGACACAGGCGTTACGCCCTTTGCAAGCGTTTGATAAACTGCATTCATCGCTTCTTCAACGCTTTTAAAAATGCCCATAGCCGTTTTTTTAAACTTTGGTAGGGCGATGAGCTTTAAAGTGATTTCGCTAATGACTGCCAGCGTGCCCTCAGAAGCGATCAATGTGCCTACTAGATTGTATCCTGCGACATCTTTAATGGTGCGCTTGCCAGCACGAATGATATCTCCATTTGGCAAAACTGCGCGAAGTGCCATCACATAGTCTTTTGTGATACCATATTTTGCTGCTTTCATACCGCCAGCATTTTCGCTCACATTGCCCCCAAGCGATGAAAAATCCATACTTGCAGGATCAGGCGGATAAAAAAGATTGAGCTTTTTAAGCTCATTTTGAAGATGCGCGTTTATAACTCCAGGCTGCACCACAGCGACTAAATTTTGCATATCCACTTCTAAAATTTGATTCATATATTTTTCAAAGCCAAGCACCAAGCCGCCATTTACCGCCAAAGCCCCACCCGTAAAGCCAGAGCCTGCACCGCGCGGGATGATAGAAATCAAGTTTTCATTGCAGTATTTTAAAATCTCGCTGATATCTTTTTCGTGGCGCGGGAAAAGCACGCCATCAGGCAAATAATGCTTTTTTGTCGCATCGTAGCTGTAAGCTCTTTTGTGAATATCGTCAAAATGGGCGTTTTCACTGCCCAATAATTTTTTGAAAAAGGTCTGGTGCTTCTTTTCCACTCAATAAATCCTCGTAAAATTGATAATAATCTAAAATAATTTCTTCAGTAAAAAAGCCATAAAGACTTTGTCTATAGCCTGTTAAACGCGAGTAAAAGGGCTTTACAGGTGTATTTGTGCGTGCTGAAATTTGCGTCTCATCCAAAAGAGAAAACTCAAAGCAATCCACAACCTTGATTTTATCTTTCAAAACAAAGGCAAGCACGCCCGCGCCATTGTCTGCGCAAAATTTTTGCAAATGCTTTTTTTGCGGTGCGATTTTAGAATCTCTTATCAAATAAACACCGAAAATATCAGGATCGATAAAATAAATATCTCGGTAAAAAGTCTTTACAAGCTCTGTGCTTTCTTCATCTGGAGCGATGATTAAACCCCTGTCATAAAGATAATTCATAATGACTTTATCGCCCGCTTGTGCGCTGATATTCAAATCAGGCAAAGCACTTTGTGAAAGAGCGGTGAAGTCTTTGAGCTCGAGCTTGAGTTCATCTGCTTCATCGCTTGTAATGACAGCTTTTTTGATAATAGCCCTTGAAGCGCCAAAATCACGGATCACAACCCCACTCGCGCCCTTTTTTAAATTCACATTTTTCGCAATATAAGCATAATTTTCATCCACGCGCTCAATCACGCTTTGAACTGGAGTAAAAGCAAAAAGTATCGATGAAAAAGCTAAAAATAGCCCTAAAAATAGCATTTTCCTTGACATCATCATCCTTAAAATCATAAATTTATATGAAATTATAGTCTCTTTTTGTTACAAAATCATTAATTTTTATTAAGAAAAAAAAGTTAGAATTTGATTTTTAAAAAGAGTGGAGGTCGTTTTGATTAAAAAAAATTTATTGATTTTCTTATTTTTAAGCCTAATGAGCGTAAATTTACAGGCTGCTTTAAGCATTGAAGAAAGAGAATGGGCGAAAAATGAGTTTTTCTTAAATTTCTTAGAAAACAATCATTTGCCCCTATCGCTTTATTATGATTTAGACGCGCAGGATAAAGAGCTTGCGAGCGAAGTTAAAGAAGGTGTGAAGTTTCAAATTTTATGGAATGATGATAGTCAAATCGAGCAGGTTTTAATCCCCATCAATGGCTCAGATTTGCAAATTCACATCTACAAGGACTTGCAAGGCAAATACACACTCACTTACTCGCCCATCATTTATCAAACACAAACAAGATTTTTAAGCCTTAATTTAAAAAATTCAGTCTTTCAAGATATCGAACAAGCTTCGGGTAGCACGCCACTTGCGCGCGCTTTTATGAATGCTTTTAAAGGCAGTGTGAATTTCAAAGGCATTCAAAAAGATGATAAAGTGATGATACTTTATGAGCGAAAAGAGCGCCTTGGCAAGCGCTTTAGCGATATTATCATTAAAATGGCAAGCATTGAAATTAATAAAAAAACAACGCAGGTGTTTCATTTTAAGGATACTTTTTTTAGCGAAGATGGCAAAGAAGTAGAGAATTTTTTACTCGTAACGCCGGTAAAATACAAGCGCATAAGCTCCTATTTTACAAGGGCTAGGTATCATCCTATCCTAAAACGTTACCGCGCGCACTTAGGCATTGACTATGCAGCGCCTACTGGCACGCCTGTTGTGAGTGCGGGCAAAGGCGTGGTAAGCTTTATAGGCACGAAAGGCGGTTACGGAAAAACAGTTGAAATCACGCACAGCTCAGGCTATAAAAGCCTTTATGCGCATTTAAGCCGTTTTGCTGCGATTAAAAAGGGACAAAAGGTCAGCCAAGGACAAACGATAGCCTATGTGGGCTCGACGGGAATGAGCACAGGTCCGCATTTGCATTTTGGCATTTATCAGGGAAATGACGCGATAAATCCTTTATCCGTCGTTAAAATCGCCAAATCAGAGCTCAAAGGCGAAAAGAAAAAGGAATTTAACAGCTTGATGAATGATTATAAGCGCCAAGTGGATGATTTCATCGCTAGAAATGAGCTTTTGCCATTAAGAGAGCCGCAAAATTTTGATAATTATATAGAATTTTAGGCTTTGTAATGAAATTTAAAGTGGTGCAAGTTGTAAAATTCATTTTGCAAATATTTGTGAAATAATGAAAATAAATTTAATCTCAACAAACATCGGCAAGGGTTTTTAAGGCGTGGATTTTATCCTTTAAAATTTAAACCTGCGCGTAAAATCCTACCGCATTTTAAAAGCCAATTTGCTGCTGATGATTTGAATTTATCATCAGCAGCAGTTTTTAAGCTTTTTAAAATCTTTAAAGAATTTGCATAAATTTTCTTTTAAATTTCTTTAAAACCCCTAATTTTGCTTCACTGAGTGAGAAATTTTTTGATACCAAAAAAGGCGAGTAAATTAATCAAAGCGAAGAAAAAGACTAAAAATGAAATCATAAAGCCTATCGTGATACCGCCAATTTGCGGATAGATGATGAAAATCACGGATATAATGATATTTAGCAGTGAAACGACAAGCACGAAAGCCCATTCGCCAAAGCCTGCTTTTTTAAGCTCAAACATATAACTCAAGCCCAAAATTCCCTTAAACATACACATAAAAGCTACATAAAATACGACGACTTCACTCGTAAATTCAATGCCGCTAGCGATGAAAATGAGAGCAAAGAGCAGATTTAAAATCGCGTCAAAAAGGATGAAATTTGCGCCCGCAATTTGCCTGATACTCAGGTAATAAAATAAGCCGCAAATGCCGCTGATTAAGAGCAAGAAAGGCAAAAATATCACAAAGCTTGCAAAAACTTCAAGCGGGATAAAACAGCCCAAAAGCCCAGTCACAAGTAAAATCACAGAAAAAATAAGCCACAAAGCACTTACAAAAGTTTGCATGATCTCCTCCTAAAAATTCGGGCTTGATTATAGCATAAAATGAAGACTTTTACTGCCTTTTATCAAAAAATCCACATGCATTTAATTTGGCTTTAAAATGCGTTTTATCTAAATTTATTTTTCTTAAATTTAGGGTATTTTGAATTTGAGTTATTTTGAATTTAAAATATTTTAAATTGATAAAATTTTAAAAAAAATGAATTAAAATTTAAAATTAAACTATGGATTGCTTCACCGATAAAATCAGCTCACAATGACGACTATGTTATTGTCATTGTGAGAGCAGATTTATCCTTGCGTGGCAATCTACAAATTCAATATAAAATTAAATTTCAAAACTTGCGCCACAGTTTTGTGATTTTATTTTAAGAATTCAAATGAATGATATCAATTTATCAATGCCGCAATTGATAAATTTTACTTCCAGCTTTCTATTTCCAGCCTTCGATGTAGTTTTTCAGCTTCCTGCCTACTTTTGGGTGTTTAAGCTTTTTGATAGCTGAGCTTTCGATTTGGCGCACGCGCTCGCGGGTTACATTGAGCTCTTTGCCGATTTCTTCAAGCGTTCTATCGCTTTCATCATCCATAAGTCCAAAGCGCATACGAATGACGGCTTTTTCTCTTTCATTGAGCTGGTCCAAAACTTCATCGATTTGTTCTTTTAAGTCATTTTTAAGAATGCTATCCATAGGAGAAAGCGATGCGCGATCTTCAACAAAATCGCCAAATTTACCATCATCTTCGTTGCCTATTGGAGCTTCAAGTGAAATCGGCTCTTTAGTGATTTTAATCACCTGTTTGACCTTATCCACGCTTAAATTCACTTCTTTAGCGATGACGGCGACTTCGGGTTCTTTGCCATTTTTTTGAATGTGCTCGCGTATGATTTTGTTGATTTGATTAATAGTTTCTATCATATGAATAGGGATACGAATTGTGCGTGCTTGATCGGCAATGGCTCTTGAAATAGCCTGCCTGATCCACCAAGTCGCATAGGTTGAGAATTTATAGCCGCGCTTATACTCAAATTTATCCACGGCTTTCATCAGACCTATATTGCCTTCTTGGATTAAGTCTAAAAATGGCAAACCGCGGTTTGTATAGCGCTTAGCAATACTTACAACAAGGCGTAAATTGGACTTTGCCATAGCGTTTTTGGCTTCATCGCTGATTTTTTTACCCCTTTTAATCTGCTCTAAAATCTCTTTCAAGCGCTCTTTATCTAAATCAAAGCTCGTTTTGCTCGCTTCTTTGGTTTGAAAAAGTTTTTTAATCTCCATATAAGTGCTGACCATGGTCGTTTCTAGTGCAAGTTCGGTGATTTCTTCTTTACTGAGCTTTGTAATGTCTTTTAAAATGTCTGCATGACGCTCTTTAAGCTCATCTGAAAACATCGGCAAACGGTATTCTAATCTCTTAAGCTCCTTATCAAACTCATCATCACTTTTTAAAGCCGTCTCCATAGACTTTACGATCTCGCTAATAAGCTTTGAAGTAGGTCCTAAATCCATTAATTTTTCTTTTAAAATATTTTTCTTAAAAGCGATACTAAGCTTGTTTAAAAGCTCGTTTCCTTCGACTTCTTTGAAATTTTGCGCGGTTTTAAGCCACTCTTTTTTTGCCTTTTCAAGGGCTTTGAATTTTTCGACGACTTTTTTTGTGCGTTCATCTTCTTTAGGCGAAGCAAGCTTTTTTTGCTTTTCTTCTTCTGCTTCTTCAATCTCTTCTTCAAGCTCTTCTAAATCATCAAGCTTGTCCTCTTCTTCGTTTTTTTCTTCATCATCAAAGCTTTTGAAAAGCTCTTTTACTCGCCTTTCTCTATTGATTAAAGGCTCTTTGTAATCAAGGATAAAATCAATCAAATAAGGCACAGAGCAAAACGCATCGATGATGATATCTTCGCCAAGTTCGATTTTTTTAGAGATATTGACTTCTTCATCCTTGCTTAAAAGCGAGATTTGCCCCATTTCTCTAAGATACATTCTCACAGGCGAATCGCTTCTGCTCCACTCTAGCAAATCATTATCATTTGAGAGATTAAACTCGTTTTCAAGCCCGACGTTTTTGAGCTTTTGCTTTTCTTCTTTTTCTTTTTTCGCATCGGCTAAATTTTTCATCTTTGCAATTTCAGCTGAAGAATAGATTTTGACCTTATATTTTTTACACAAAGCATCGATTTTTTTAGCTGTATTGACCCCTGGTGCTTTGGGCATAAACTTTACAAGTTTTTCATAGGTGATATAGTCTTTTGCGTTGTGTTTAAAATAATCTTCGAGTTCTTTTTCAGCTTTTTTTGGGCTCATTTTTGTCCTTTTTGCGAAGTTTTGAATTTGACATTGTAATGAATTAGAGTTTAAAATCAGCTAATAAAATCAAATTTTTAAAAAATTCTTTAAAATTTTTTTGCCATGCTCGCTTAAAATAGCTTCAGGATGAAACTGAATTCCATAAATTTGCAAATTTTTATGCCTTAAAGCCATTAAAACTCCCTTTTCATCATAGGCTAAGGGCTCAAGCTCTTTTGAAAGCTTTTTAACATATAAAGAATTATACAAAGTGGCCTTAAAATTAGTTTTAATGCCTTTAAATAAAGCATTTGGCTTAAAATTAATACAAGCAATCTTAGCGTGGCGAGGGCTTTTAAGAGTGGCAATTTCGCCTTTAAAAGCCTGAGCGATGAGTTGATGACCTAGACAAATTCCAAGTATTTTTTTATGCTTAAAATGCCTTAAAATTTCAAAAAGCAAGGCATAATCTTTTGGCGCATTAGGAGCAGGAGAAAAGACAAGATGGCTAAAATCAAGGCTTTCAAGCTCCTTCACACTCTTTAAATCAAAATAATTAAGCACTCTAACATCAGCCTTAAGCTCTTTAAAATAATAAATAATGGTCGCTGAAAAAGAATCAAGACAATCAATAAATAAAAGCTTTTTTCTAGTATTTAAAGTATCATTTTTGTCTAAAATAGTCTTTTTCATCACTTTACTTTTGCTACAATATCCTTTAAAATACCTATATCCTTAAGCCCAGCTCTTAGTTCAATTTTTGAGTTTATATCGAGCAAAAAAGATTTTGTTTTTAAGGCGAATTCTAAATTATCAAGCCCAATACCCCCTGCTAAGCCAAAATTTATAGGCTTTAAAAAAGCATTTTTAAGGCTTAAATCATCAAGTAAGCTCCATTCAAAGCTAAGGCCGTTTCCGCCTTTAAATTTACCTTTGTAGTCAAACAGCACAAAATCAGCATAAATTTCGCCGGACAATTTTAAACTCTCTCCCACACTAATGACTTGCCAAAGCTCTAAATTTAAGGCCTTTAGCTCTTTAAAAAGGCTTTCATTAATGAAGCGATGTACTTGCAAAATATCAAGCTCACACTCAAGGGCGGCTTTTTTTATAAAATCCTTGCTCTCATCCACAAAAACGCCCACCGCCTTTTTGCCGCCCTGATGAATAATATCGCTTAAAATTTTAGCCTCTTTAATGCTTACTTGTCTGGGGCTTTTTGCAAAAATTAAACCCATATAATCAACATTTAAATTCGCAATTTCGCGCGCATTTTCTTCATCTTTTATACCACAAATTTTAAGCTTCATTGAATTTTTTTCTAAATTCTTTCATCTTTTCTTGATAGTTGCAAAAATACTCATACACCCTGCCTGAATGTATAGCTTCAAGGATAATATCCTTTGCTAAGGCCGGCGTAGCCACTCTTTCAGCCGTATATAAAGCAAACATCGCATTTAAAATCACTATATCAAATTTAGCCCCGTCCAGCTCGCCCTTAAGCGTTTTGATTAAAATTTCAGCATTTTCTTTAGCAGCCCCGCCTACAATCTCGCTATGAAAAGCCCTTTTAAAGCCAAATTGCTCAGGGCTTATGCTGTAATTTATAATCTCGCCGTTATTGAGCTCAAAAATATTTGTCTCATCGCAAATGCTAAGCTCGTCCATTCCATCATTTCCGCGCACCACTAAAGCCCTTTTTCTGCCTAATTTTTTTAAAACTTCAGCTAAAAGCTTTGAAACAGGGGCGTGATAATTGCCTAAAAGCTGGTATTTAAGCTTTAAATTTGGATTTAAAAGAGGTCCTAAAACATTAAAAACCGTGCGTATTCCAAGCTTTGCTCTCACTTCTTTAACCGCGCCCACTAAGGGATGAAAAAAAGGAGCGTGAAAAAAGGCTAAATTTTCTTGATTTAAAACTTCAATTTGTTTTGAAATAGTGTCAAAGCCGCTTACTTTCAGGCTTTCAAGCACATCGCTGCTGCCACTTTTGCTTGTAATTGCTTTGTTTCCGTGCTTTGCCACTTTCACACCAAGGCTTGCAAGTATGAAAGAAACGGTTGTGGATACATTAATGCTTTTAAAGCCATCTCCGCCCGTGCCTACGATATCAATCATATCGCTATCATCGCTAAAGGTGCTTGAATAAACGAGTATGTTTTTGACAAAAGCACTCAAGCTTTCTTCATTCAAGCTTTTTTCGCTGATTAAAACGAGTAGGGCAGCAAGCTGAATTTCTTCAAAATCTTTACTCATTATAATTTCACAAATTTTTTCAAAGTCCTTATCAAGCAATGCTTCATTTGTGCTTAATTTATTTAAAAAAGGCACAAAATTTGGCTTTTCGTGTTGCTTTTTAGGCTCTTTTTTAAGGCTTAAAAAATTGCTTAAAATTTTAAGTCCATACTCGCTAAAATAACTTTCAGGATGAAACTGCACCCCAAAATAAGGCAAGCTCTTATGCCTAATCGCCATAATCACGCCATCATCGCTTTTTGCCAAAACTTCAAGCTCACTAGGCAAATCGCTAAGCTCTAGCGAGTGATAGCGCATCACTTCAAATTCCTTTGGCAAACCCTCAAAAAGCACATTTTCTTTTAACACTTCAATGCGCGAAGCCTTAGCGTGTGCTGGATTTTTAAGCCTTTTAACCTTAGCCTTAAAGCAAAGTCCCAGCGCTTGATGACCTAAGCAAATGCCAAGTATAAGAATATTTAAATTCGCTTTTAAAATTTCAAGGCAAATACCACTATCCTTTGGATGCTTGGGTCCCGGGCTTAAAATGATGAACTCAGGCTTCATTTTTTTAATCTCATCAAGGCTTATTGCGTCATTTCGAAGAACTCTGATTTCGCCTTTATAAGAGCTTTCAAGCATAGTTTTGACATTAAAAACAAAAGAATCGTAATTATCTATGAGTAAAATCATTTTTCAACCCCTTTTTTGCTCACTCTTGCGCTTTTTGTTTTTGAATTTTTTGACACATTTTTTGAATTTTTTTGTGATGTGCTTGATTTTGAAGTACTTTTTAAAGGGCTTGTTTTTAGAACTTTTGGCGCAGTTTTTAAAGTCTTTGTTTTTAAATTTTTTGGCGCAGTTTTGTGAGCTTTTTTAGCCAAATTTTCAAAAACAGCGAGCAAGGAGCGTCTTTTTGCCACAATTTCGGCGTATTCTTTTTCCTTATCGCTTGCAAGCACGATCCCAGCACCACTTGCAAGATAGAATTTATCCTTTACAAAAATGCCAGAACGTATTAAAATCGCTAAAATCACATCTTCATTAAATCTTAAAAAGCCTATAGCTCCACCATAAATGCCCCTATCTAAGCCCTCAAGCTCTGTGATAATCTCTAAAGCCCTGATTTTAGGCGCGCCGCTTAATGTTCCAGCTGGAAAAACCGCAGCAATAGCATCAAAAATGCTTGCTTCATCTTTTAAATTCGCATAAACTTCGCTTAAAATATGCATTACAAATTGATAGCTCACCACGCTAAAGGCGTTTTTTACGCGCGTGTTTGTGCCAAATTTAGAAATGTCATTGCGTGCTAAATCTACCAGCATTCTATGCTCGCAAAGCTCTTTTTCATCGCTTAACAAGTCTTTTTCAAGGGCTTTGAAATCACTTTTTTCGTTTAAATTTCTAGTGCCAGCTATAGGCGCGATGAAAAGTTCTTTATTTTTAATGCTTAAAACAAGCTCAGGCGATGAGCCTAACACCACGCCGTAATTTGTAGGGAAATAAAACATATAAGGACTAGGATTTTCCTTACTTAAAAGCTTGTAAAACTCAAAACTATCAATGTTTGTCTCAATGCAAAGCTGCTTGCTTAAAACCACTTGAAAGATATCACCACTTAAAAGATACTCTCTTGCTTTTTCAAGCATAGCAAAAAAGTCCTTTTTTTGTGCTTCTAAATCATTTGTGATTTTAAAAAAATACTGATGATGAGATGATTTTTCTTCTTTTAATCTCATTTCATAAAGAGGCTTGAAATAATGCTTTGACCCATATTTATAATACATTTTCGAGTTTTTTTCAAAGATTAAATAAGCCTTAGCATCGGCAAATAAAAAGGGTGGAAAATCATAATTTTTCTTTTCACACTCTGGCAGTTTTTCAAAAATATTGATAAAATTTGCCCTCAAAACCCCAAAAAGCCCAGCTTCTTTACATAGGCTTTTTTTAGTTTTAAGCTCGTAAAATTTAGCCTTAAACTCGCTAAAATCCATTTTAAAGCCGTCTAAAAAATCACAATCTATACCTATAATGATTTTATCTTTATCCTCAGCAAAATAAGAATTTTCATAGTTTTCTAAGAGTTTTTTATAATAAATTTCAGCACTTTTTGTGAGCATTTTTAAGCCTTTAAATTTAAAATTCTAAAATAATAAGTATAAAATTTAGCTTAAATTTTCATCATAAAAAAGTTGAATTTTAATTGTTTTTAAATTTAAATTAAGATAAAATGCCAAATTTAATTTTAGATTTAAAGAGGTTTTATGCAATTACTCATTGAAATTGGCGTTGAAGAACTGCCCGCCATACCCCTTTTAAAAACTCTGCCAAATATCAAGCAAAAATGGCAAGAAGTGCTTGAAAATCATCATTTAAAAAGCGAATTTGACTTTTTTTATACCCCGCGCCGCTTGGTGCTTTTTCATAAAAATTTTGCCGCAAAACAAGCTGATAGTATAGAACAAATCATAGGCGCACCTAAAAATGTAGCTTTTAAAGATGGCAAATTAAGCCCTGCTGGATCAAGTTTTTTGCAAAAAACGGGGCTAAAAGAAAACGAGATTGAGTTTAAAGAGATTAAGGGTAAGGAAGTTTTGTATTTTGAAAAAAAAATCGAGGGTAAAAAAAGTGATGAAGTGCTACCTTTGATGATAGAAACTTGGCTCAAAAGCTTAAATTTTGGCAAGTCTATGCGCTGGGGTAAGGGCGAGTTTGAGTTCATACGCCCTATTCGCTCTTTAGTTTGTGTGCTAGGAGATGAAAATGTTCATTTTAGCGCTTTTGGGGTAAATTCTTCTAAAAAAACTTTCGTTCATCGAAGCGTAAGCTATGATTTAAAGGGCTTTGAGAGCATTGATGAGTATTTTAAGCTTTTGAGAGAAAATTTTGTGATTTTAGATCAAAATAAGCGCCGCGCGCGTATAAAAGAGCAAATGAGCGCACTTTGTGCTAAAAATGCACTCATTTTAGAAGAAGATAACGAGCTTTTAAATGAAGTTGTAGCCATTACTGAGTATCCTAGCACGCTTTTAGGCGGCTTTGAAAAGGAGTTTTTAAAGCTACCTAGTGAAGTCATCATCACTTCAATGCGCGAAAATCAGCGCTATTTTGCACTCTTTAACAAAGAAAATTTAAGCAATCATTTCATCGTCATCGCAAACGCCATTTGTGATGATTTTTCGCAAATTATTGCGGGTAATGAAAGGGTTTTAAGAGCAAGGCTTGCTGATGCGATGTTTTTTTATGAAAATGATTTAAAAGAAGGGCTTGTGCCTGAAAAACTTGAGAAAATTCAGTATTTAGAAGGGCTTGGCACACTTAAAGATAAAGTAGCGCGCGAGCAAGAAATCGCTAAATTTTTATGTGAAATTTATCAAAATGATCAAATTGATGATATTTTGACCGCGCTTAAATACGCTAAGGCTGATTTATGCACGCAAATGGTGTATGAGTTTGGCAATTTACAGGGCGTTATGGGCTATTATTATGCTAAAAATCAAGGCTTTAGCGATGCAATTTGCACCGCTATAAAAGAGCAGTATTTGCCAAATTTTGAGGGTGCGCCCCTGCCAAGCTCGATTTTTTCAAGCATAGTCGCACTCGCAAATAAGCTTGATACCTTAATGGCGCTTTTTAGTATCAATAAACTTCCAAGCGGCACGAAAGATCCCTACGCTCTTAGGCGCGCAGCCAGCGGGGTGATTAAAATCATCTTAAATTTAGGAAAATCTTTTGATTTAAAGACTTTTCTAAGCCAAATTTCAAGGCTTTATCAAAACTTTGATGTAAATCTTTTGCTTGATTTTATCTTTGAAAGACTTTTCACGCTCTATAGTGCTAATGCTTCTTTCATTAAAGCCACCCTAGCCTCAAATAATAAGGATTTAATTTATGTTGATAAAAGCATTAAAGCCTTAATAAAACTTGCTAAGGATAGCGATTTTGAGCAAAAATTCTCCACTTTCAAAAGGCTTGCAAATATTGCTGTAAAAAATGATTTTAAAGTCGATGAAAAGCTCTTTGTTTTAGACGAAGAAAAAGCACTTTTTAAAGCCTTCAAGGCTTGTAATTTAGGCTCTGAGCCTGAATTTATTTTAAGTGCGCTTTTTGAGCTTAAAGACGTGATTGATAGCTTTTTTGATAAAGTGATGATTAATGATAAAGATGAAAGGCTTAAAAACAACCGCCAAGCCTTGATTTATCAAATTTATAGCGCATTTTTAGACATCGCTGACATTAAGGAGCTGAGTTTATGAAAAGGCTTTTTTTCATCCTTTTAAGCATTTTTTTTGTGCAAGCTTACGCGCAAGATTTAAACATTATCAAGGGCAAATCCTTACTTTTAAGCTTTAATAAAGCAAATTTTAAAGAAGCAAGGCTCAATGATAAAAGCCTAATCCCCTTGCCTCATCCCACGAACAAAGATAAAATTCTCATTCTCATCACCTCGCCTTATAAAAAGCCCTTAAAAGAAGCGAATTTAAGGCTTGTTTGTAGCGATAAAACCTTGGAATTTAAGATTAAAGGCGAGCAAGGAACTTATCCTAAAGAAAGCTTGCAAGTGCCAAAACACAAGGTCAGCCCGCCAAAAGAAGTGCAAAAGCGCATCCAAGATGAGCTTAAAATCGCTAATCAAGTCTATGCGAGTTTTACCAAAGAAATGTTTTTGAAATCAGCTTTTGAAATGCCCTTAAACTCGGCAATCACAAGCCAGTATGGAAGCGCAAGAGTCTATAATAACGGCGCATTAGCTAGCTTTCACGGCGGCACTGATTTTAGAGCCCCTACAGGCACGCCCATAAAGGCGGCAAATGATGGTATAGTAAGACTTTCAATGGATCGCTACTATGCAGGAAAAAGCGTCATTATCGATCACGGCTATAAGATTTTCACGCAATATTATCATTTAGACAAGCTTTTGGTCAAAGAAGGGCAAAGGGTTAAAAAAGGCGACATCATCGCACTGAGCGGAGCTAGTGGCAGAGTTACAGGCGCGCATCTTCATTTTGGCATTTTTGCAAATGGCACTCAAATTGACCCCCTTGATTTCATCGCCAAGTTTAATGCTTTATTAAAATAATCACTAATTTTAAAATCTTACATTTTTAAAATCACAAAACCACGCGCCGCTGTTTTGTGATTTATTAACAATTAACATAAAGGATTTTACGCCTTGTAATGATGAAAATTTTGCATTGATGATAATAAATTCTTAATCGTTGAATTTAGAAAATTTAACTATTTTATTTAAGTTCTTTTGAATTTAATGTAAAGCTAAATTCGCTGCCTTTGTTAAGCTCTGATTTTATAATGAGGCTTACTTCGTGCATATTGAGAATTTTTTTAACCAAAAAAAGCCCGATACCGAAGGAATTTTCGCTTGCAGAGTCGATTTTGTAGAATTTTTTTGTTACAAGCGTGATTTGATTTGCGGCAATGCCCTTGCCCCTGTCCTTGACGCAAACTAAAGCACCTTGAATGCTAAGTGTAACTTCATCTTGGCTATATTTTAGCGCATTGCTTAAAAGATTAATAATGACTTGTTCGATTAAAAGCTCGTCTGCAAAGACTTTTGCGCCTACTCCTTCAATCTTTACACGTTCAAAGCCCGGATTTTGCACGATTTTTGCACAAAGCTTGAAAATGTCAAATTCTTTTTTATTTAAAGCTTGATAGCTAAGATTGAAAACAAAATTTAATTTATCAGTCAAAGCATTGAGTTTAGCACTTTGCTGAGAGATTTTTTCAAGTAAATTTGCCTTGAGTGCTTTGTCTGCCATTTTGTCGTTTTTGATGAGATCAAGGCTTAAATCAATCACGCTTAAAGGATTTTTAAGCTCGTGTGAAATGGCGCTGATGACACTGCTTAATTGGGTATTTTTAAGCGAGATTTTAGCTTCTTGCTTTTTGCTTTGTCTGTCTTTTTTAAGTAAAAATTCCTTTGTTTTGTAAAGCTTTTGATTGAGCTCGTTAAGCTCTTTAAAAATGGATGAAGAGAGTAAAATTTGTTCTTTTTTATCAATTTTTTCTAAGAAAATAAGAATTTTTTCAAAGCTCATTCTAAGTTTTTTAGAAAAAATTTGAAGCAAAATAAAAAAGATCAAGCCACAAAAAAACAGCATCCACAAGGCTTTATTTCCATAATCATAAAGCTGAGAATACCTAGGATAAGTGATTAAAATATAGCGGTAATTTTGAAACTCATAGGATTTATAAAAAATTTCATTGCCATAAATTTGTGCTTTTTTAAGCACATTGGCTGAGTTTTGAATAAAATAATTAATGAGTTTTTGCGATTCATCGCTTTTTAATGTTTCATTGCTTAGACCAAAAAGGCTTGAATTTTCATCAATAGAGCTGATTATAAAATTATCCTTAAGGATGATTAAATCAATTCTTGTTTGCTTGGCAAAAGCACTGATATTGCTTGTATTAAGCTCATCAATCAAAGAAAAATGCAGCATATCATCGATAGTTTTTAACTTTTGCTCGTATTGATTGATGATAGAAATGTTAAGACTTTGCTTGACAACGACATAAAAACCAAAGCTTAATACAAACATAAAAGCGCAAAAAAGCAGGATGAAAATATATTTTGTCTTTAGCATTAAAAGCCTTTATAGCAAGCTTTTAGCACAGCTTATAGCCCACGCCGCGCACATTTTGAATATAGTCTTTAAGTTTTGGAATTTTATTTCTAAGCCTTGTGATAGCGATATTTATGCTTTTATCGCTGATACTATCATTTTGCCACACATTTTCACTTAAAAAATGACGACTCAGTAAAATACCTTTGTTTTCGAAAAAGCAACGCAAAAGCTCATAATCTAAATTTGAAATTTTAAGCTTTTCATCTTTCATAAAAAGCTCGTGATTTTCTAAATCTAGGCTAAATTCTTTATAAATGAGCTTTTCACTTTGCTTTTTGCTACGTTTTAAAAGCGCTTTGATCCTGAGTAAAAGCTCATTAAAATCAAAAGGCTTAGTGATATAATCATCACAACCGCTCTCAAAGCCTTGTAAAATATCACTTTGCAAGGTCTTTGCAGTGAGAAAAATCACGGGCTCATCATAGCCTCTTTTGCGAAGATTTAGAATAAAAGGCAAAATATCGCCGCTGGGTAAGTTTCTATCAGCGATGATGAGATCGATTTCTTCTTCTTCGAGCAGATTTTCAAGGTTTAAAAAATCAAAAAGACTTAAAAGCTCATATCCTTGACTTTTAAGTCTAAGGCTCAAAAGCTCGTTTAAATCTTTATCATCTTCGATCAATAATATCTTGCTCATTTTTAGTTCTCTTATGATGATTTGGTTTTTTGAGTGTTTTTAAATTTCTACCCTGCTCCGCTTCTAAGCCTTGCAGTGGCGCAATTTAAATCCCTTAAATGATAAAAACTAAATTATAAAAACTAGCTTTTATCAAAATTTAAAAAGCAAAATATTTTTGAGTGGCTTTGTAAATTGCAGGGATTTTTTGGGCGGATAATTAATCTGCCAAGCAAGAAAAATTCAAGCTCCCACAAAGCCAGCAAAAAGACGCGCCACTTTCAAGCTCGCTTAAAAGCAAAGCCTAATTTTTGCTAAATTCCAAAGTCTTTTAAATTTCAGCATATCTTGCAAACACACAAGGCTTAAGTGCATTCAGCTCATCAAGCAAATCCTTACTCACCCCATCATCAATACGAATGACTGCTAAAGCATAACCCGAGCCATCGCGTCCCAGTCTAAAATCAGCGATATTGATATTTTTCTTTGCTAAAATGTCGCTAATGGTAGCGATGACGCCGGGCACATCTTCGTTTTTAAAGATGATCATCTTACCCTTTGGCTTAAAATCTGTTTTAAAGCCATTAAGCTCAACAATGCGCGGTTCATTCTCATCAAAAATCGTCCCTGCAATCGCAAAATTCGCATCGCCTGTCGAAATTTTCACACAAAGCTTGTTTTTATAGCCACTTTGTGCTAAAACTTCATAAGATAAATCAATGCCCTTATCCTTAGCCACAAACTCGGCATTGAGATAATTAATGCTATCTCCTAATATGCTTTTAAGCGCTCCCACAACAGCAAAAGTGAGCATGGATTTTGCAAACTCAGCGATCTTGCCCTCAGCTTCAAGCTTGATACTTTGAATCGCTCCTTTTTGAATTTGCGCGCACAAAAAGGCCATTTTTGAAACAAGCTCGATATAAGGAGCTGCAAAGTCCGGTAAATCCTCAGTTTTAATAGGCAAATTTAAAGCATTCGCAAAGCTGATATCTCGCGCTGCGTTTAGGGCATTTTCACAAGCTTGAATGGCGATATTTCTTTGACTCTCAAGCGTGTTTGCACCCAAATGTGCGGTGGCTGAGACATTTTCAAAGTCTAAAATCGCGTTATTTGTCGCGGGTTCTTTGTCAAAAACATCAATGCCCAGCCAAGCGATTTTCCCACTCTCAAGCCCAGCTTTTAAGGCTTCTTCAATGTAAAGCCCACCGCGCGCGCAGTTAATGAGCCTAATGCCTTCTTTCATTTTTTTAAGCTCATCAAACCCTATCATCGCGGTGGTTTCTTTAGTTTTTGGGGTATGAATAGTGATGAAATCACTTTGTGTTAAGATATCGTCTAAATTTGTGGTATAACTCATGTCTAAATCCGTGACTTTAGCAGGATTGATATAAGGATCGTAAGCTAGAATTTTCATGCCAAAAGCCTTAGCGCGAATAGCCACGCGAGAGCCGATGTTACCAAAGCCTATAATTCCAAGCGTTTTATCCTTTAGCTCTACGCCATACCATTTTTCGCGCTTCCACTCGCGCTCTAATTTAAGATGATTACAAGCATTTGTAAAAGATCGGGCCGCGCAAAGTAAATGCGCCATCGTAAGCTCCACCGCAGCGATGGTGTTGGCAGTAGGCACGTTCATCACGATAACGCCTCTTTTGCTCGCTTCTGCTATATTGACATTATCCACGCCCACACCCGCGCGCACCAAAGCCTTTAAATGAGGTGCAGCATTTAAAAAGGCTTCATCCACATCGGTCGAACTTCTAGTAATCGCCACATCCACATCTTTTAAAAGGCTTAAAAGCTCGTCCTTTGGCACTTTTGCCGCTTCGATCAAATCAATATCATCGGCCTTTCTTAAAATTTCAAAACCCTCATCTAAAATCGCATCACAAACGATGATTTTCTTTTTCATAGCCAAATCTCCTTTATTTCAGTATGTATGTCATAGACAAGTAGCCTTTTTTTGATGTCTTCAAGCAAGGTTTTATTATCCGTGTCTAAAAAAATTTTGGTCTCTTCGCCGGTATGAATGAGCGAATATTTAACTTCAAAGAAATTTAAAGTCTGCTTGAGACAAAAAAGTGAATAAATGTCATTTTTATCGATTAAAAGTTGATAGTATTTGTTTTTAGGAGCAAAGGCGCTTGTATCAGGCGTGAAGACCATAGAAAAATACTCAGCTGCGGGCGCGTAATCCTTTGCCTTGAGTTTAGCGAGCTTATCTTGCCACTGTAAAGGCGTATAAGAAGTGCTTTGGCTTTGATTTGTCTCGCTTTCTTCAAGCACATTGCTTTCGCCCTCATAAATGAGTGCATTTGCCTTAAACACATACACTAAAGCCACAATCAAAGCTAAAAAAAGCAGGGCTAAAACGATAAAAAAGCTATATTTTTTCATCCTACTTTCCTAAATTTAAGAAAGTTTTTCCTTGATAATATCTCCTAAAGTTACCTTATCTTCATTATTTAGCTCTTTAAGAACTTGTCTTTCTTTTATTCTTTGTAAATTTTTCACACTGAGACGAATGTGATGCTTTTTCTCATCAATCAAACTTATCGCAACTTCTATTTCAGCGTCTTTTTTAAGCTCTTCTAAGTCCTTAGCGCTAATATCTTCTTTGTGAATGAGCGCATCAATTCCTGGCTCAAGCTCCACAAAGACACCAAAGTTTTTAATGTCTTTGATTTTACCCCTTACAATGTCGCCTGCTTTGTGGCTTTTAGCGTAGTTTTGTATAGGACTTGTGCTAAGCTCTCTTAAAGAAAGGGATATTTTTTGTTTTTCGCTGTCAATTTTAATGATTTTTACCTCAATTTCATCGCCAGCCTTAAACAAATCTTTGCATTTGACATTTCTATCCCATGAAGAATCTTCATTATGCAAAAGCCCCTCGACATTATCAATCTTTATAAAGGCTCCAAAAGCAGTAAGCGAGACTACTTTTCCTTTGACAATATCACCCACCTTATACTTTTTTAAAAACTCATCAAAAGGCTTATCTAAAAGGGCTTTTAAAGATACTCGCAAACGCCTTGCCTCAGGATTGATCTCGATAACTTCGACTTCAAGCTCTTGATTTTTGCTAATGTATTCCTTAGGATGTTTAATATTTTTATCCCAAGAAATTTCGCTAATATGCAAAAAACCCTCGATATCATTTCCCAAATCTACAAAAGCACCGTAATTTTCGATATTTGAGACGACCACCTTAATCGTATCTCCCACATCCAAAGCCCCTTTTATCTCGCTCCAAGGATCAGGTAAAGCCGCTTTTATAGATAGTGATAAATGCTTTTTATCGCTGTCATATTTGAGCGCTTTTACCTTGACTTTGTCGCCTTCTTTATAAAGTGCGCTAGGATTTACATGCCCCTTGTATGAAATTTCACTATAATGCACGAGTCCGTCAACACCCTCAACATTCACAAACATTCCATAACTTGTGATTTTTTTAATAATTCCTTCTAAAATTTTATCCTCTTGTAAAAGCTCACTCACGATTTCTTTGCGTTTTTTACGCTCTTCATCGACGATTTTTTTGCGAGACACTACCACGCTTTGTTCGTCTTTATCAATTTTTATGATTTTTACTTTTAAGCTTTTACCTAGGGCATTATCCTTTGTATTAAAGTGTGATTTAGGTAAGAAAAACTCCACACCATCATTATCCACGCAAACAAAGCCGCCCTTATTTTTTTCTATGATTTTCACATCCACGAAAGGCTCGCTATTTTCATCATAATTTTTAATAAACTCAATGACCTTTTTCTTTCTCAAAGCCTTCTTATGAGACAAAAGAGCCCTGCCTGAGTGGCTCCCTGTAATTGCGACTTCTATCGTATCGCCCGCTTTAAAATCTCCATCAAGCTCGCTTAAAGGCAAAATGCCCTCTGATTTCTTGCCAATATCCACAAAAGCTTCATCGCCATCTATTTTAACAATCACGCCCGTTGTCACAGAAGAATCGTGCTTATTGTCATACTGCTTTAAAAGCTCTTCGAAATTTTCGGCTTCAAAATCCTCAAATTTGGCCTCTTTGTTTGCCTCGTTCATCGTGGTCCTTCTTTAAATAAAATAAAATCGAGCCTGATTATATCTTAATTTTTCTTTACATTAGCTTTAATATGCGCTTAAATTTTCAATTTTTTTAATCACTTGCTCGATGATCCAATCAGGCGTGCTAGCCCCAGCAGAAATACCACAATGCTTTTTGCCCTCAAACCACGCTTTTTGAAGTTCTTTTTCAGTTTCTATGAGGTAGCTATCTTCACAATTTGCTTTTGAGATTAAAAAAAGTTGTTTTGTATTTGCTGAGTTTTTACCGCCCACGATAATCATCACATCGCTTTTTTTGGAAAGCTCGGTAATGGCGGCTTGATTTTTAAAAGTCGCGTCACAAATGGTGTTAAAAACGCGCACTTCTTTAACTTTGAGCATTAAAAAATTTACAATTTTCATAAATTGCTCGATTTTTTTCGTCGTCTGGCTCACCACAGCGACTTTTGGGCCCAATTTAATATTTTCAAGCTCTTTTTCATCAAGCACCACATAAGCTTTCGTGCTGACATAGCTTTTTACGCCCTTTACCTCAGGGTGATTTTCATCGCCAAAAATGACCACTTCATAGCCTTGTGCGCTCATTTCTTCACAAATTTGCTGAGGCTTGGTTACAAAAGGACAAGTCGCATCAAAGATTTCTATATTTTTCTTTTTAAGCTCGGCTAAATCGCCCTTTGTGATACCGTGCGTTCTTATAATCGCCTTTTTTTCGCCCTTTAGCTCGTGGATATTTTCTAAAGTTTTTACATTAAAGCTTGTTTTAAGCCTTGAAATTTCGGCATTATTGTGAATTAAAGGTCCTATTGTCGCAGCGTCTTTTATCTGCTCGGCTTTTTTAATGGCTCTTTTAACGCCAAAACAAAAGCCATAATTTTTAGCAAGCTCAATGATCAATTTTTGCTCCCATTTTTTTCAAAAGTTTAACAAAATTTGGAAAAGAAGTGTTAATGCAAGCACTATCATCAATTTCAACCCCACAAACAAGTCCCAAAATCGCAAAGCTCATCGCTATACGGTGATCGCCATAACTTTGAATTTTAGCCGCTTTAACCTTCCCGCCTGTGATTTTAAAGCCATCCTCAAGTTCTTTAGCCTTAACTTGACATTTTTTTAAATTTTCTATCATAACGGCTATTCTATCGCTTTCTTTGACTCTTAATTCTTTAGCATTTTTAAGCACGCTTGTGCCGCTAGCAAAGGCAAATGCTATGGCTAAAGCAGGCGCTTCATCAATGAGCCAAGATATATTTTCACTCACTTCAACAGCCTTTAAAAAACTGCTTTGTGCGGTAATTTCTCCTATTTTCTCATAAGAGTTTTGCTTTATTTTAAACTCAATTTTTGCGCCCATTTTTTGTAAAATCTTAAAGGCTTCAATGCGCGTTTCATTAAGCAAAACATTTTTTAAAACGACCTTAGAATTTGGCAAAAGCACAGCCGCTAGGGCAAAATAAAAGCTTGAGCTAGGATCATTAGGGATAGTGATATTTAAGGGCTTTAAAGGAGTTTTTAAAGGCGAAATTTCAAGCTTTTGAGCGCCTTTTTTATCACTTTTTAGCACTTTTAAAGGTGCATTCATAAATAAAAGCATATTTTCGCTGTGATTACGGCTAAGCTCAAATTCAGTATAAAAGCTTTTTTTGTCTGCCTTAAAGCCTGCTAAAATGAGAGCTGTTTTAACCTGAGCTGAAGCGATTTTGCTTTGATAATCAAAGCTTTTAAGCCTTGCTCCTACGATGGCAAGGGGGGCTAAATTTGCATTTTCTCGCCCATAAATTCTAGCTCCTATCTCACTTAAGGGCTGGCTAAGCCTTTTCATCGGCCTTTTATTAAGATAAATATCCCCACTTAAAACAAAAAATTTTCCCTCAACGCCCGCTAAAAAGCCCATTAAAAGTCTCATCGCTGTGCCTGAGTTCCCACAATCTAAAATATCATTAGGCGATAAAATTTGCTTTGGCGGTGTGATGCTGACCTCGCCGCCTTTTCGCTCAACTCTAGCGCCCAAGTTTTCAATGATTTTAAGCGTGTTTAGAGTATCTTCAGCTAAAAGATAGTTTTTTGCCACGCTTTTTTTAGCACAAAGCATTGAAAAAAGGCTAAATCGGTGGCTAATGCTCTTATCGCTTGCGATTTTGCTAAAGCTTGCGTTAAAACAAGTCAGGGGATAAACTCTCATTGCTTACCTTAAATTTAAACCCAGCTTATCTTTAAGCGCCAACACAATTACATTCATCGCGTCGCTGACTTCACTATCTTCAAGCGTTCTTTCTAAATTTCTAAAGATAAAATTAAGGCTTAAGCTAAAATTATCCTTCAAACTTTCATCACTGTATAAATCAATGATTTTAAACTCGGCTAAATTTGGCACTTTCAAGCTTTCTATAAGCTCTTTAATCTTTGTATAATCAAGGCTTTTTGGCACGATAATGCTTAAATCCCTGCTGATACTTGGAAATTTTGAAAAGGGGCTCGCCGTTTTAAGACCACTTTTTAAGGTGCTTAAATCAAGCTCGCAAATATAAGTTTTAGGCAAATCTTTTTGCTTTTCATATTTTAAATGAAGCCTGCCGACTACTCCTATTTTAACACCCTTTTGATAGATAAAGGCTTGCTCATAAGGGCTTAAAAACTCTACTTTGCTTTCTTTAAGCTCAAAATCAGCGATGATATTTTGAATGCTGGCTAAAAAATCATAAAAGCTAAAAACCTTAGGCTTAGCCTTGTTTCTTATTTTAGGCTCTTCTTGCAAGCCACTGGCTACAAAGGTGATTTTAGCACTCTCTCTACCCTCATAATCAAACACAGCCCCGCTTTCAAAAAGCTTCACACTTTTTTTATTATTCTTAACATTCAAACTTGCAGCGTTTAAAAGATGATTAAGCAAAGTCGGGCGCAGGGTGTTAAGCTCGTTGTTTAAAGGATTTATAAGCTTTAATTTACTTGTAGCAAAGCCCAAATTTACAAGCTCTTCCTTGCTATCAAGCACATAATGAACGCTTTCAAAAAAGCCCTCGCTCACAGCCTTTTGCCTTAGGCTTTTAAGCTCTAAATACTCCTTGTAAGTCTCATTTATGCGCGTTTTTTCGCTAAATTCCAAAGGCTTTGAAGCGATATTATCAATGCCTATGATGCGCACGATTTCTTCGCAAATATCATATAAATTCTCTACATCGCTTCTGTGCTGTGGCACTTTGACATTGATTAAATGCTCATCAATAACGCTCACTTCAAACTCAAGACGTTTTAAAATGCGCACGATGTCGTTATTATCAATATCCTTGCCGATAATCTCAGCAAGTTGCTTGGCTGAAATTTTAACCTCCTTTAAAGGCTTTTGACAAATGACTTGCTGAGTGCCTGTGTAAATGCTGACATTTTCATACTTTGAGAGCTTACACATCAAATAATTAAGCCCGATTTCAAGCTTAGGCTCACTGCCCCTAAAACTTCTATAAAAACTATCTTCATCAAGCTTTTTATAAGTACTTTTAGCTTCTGCGATGATATAAGGCAGAGTGTAGCTTGACTGAACGATGATGAGCCTTGAGTTTTCATCAATCTTAGCAAAATCTTCTTGTTTAATACCTGCGACATCAAGCTTTTTATCCTCGTAAAAAACCGCGCTTTCGCCGTGCTTTTCTTTGGTGATTTTAAGCAAAACTTCCTCGTTTTCACTCTCCTTTAAAGCCTTAAAATCATAAGCGTTAAAAAGCACGCCTGTTGCGTGCGTGGTGTAGTTTAAGAAATTTAAAAACTCATTTTTTTCAAGCTTGTCTATCAAAGCAAGGCGTAGTTTCATAAGAAGCGATGGCTTAAGCTCGCCATTTAACTCAAGCATTTTGTAAGCAAAAGTTGAATTTAGATCTTTATCTGAGCTCAAGCGAAACATTCTGCCTATGCCCTTAGCATTTTCATTTTCAGTGCAAATTTGCCTTTTTTTCATATCGATATCATAAACAGCGCTTAGATCTCTAGCAATGCCATAAATGCTTAAGCAATCGCCCCTATTTGGCGTAAGTTCTACTTCTATCAAGTCATCATTAAAAAGCGCGTAAGAATTTAAGGCTTTGCCAAGTTCTAGCTCTCCTATGCTCTCATCCAAAACCATAATGCCATCGTTGATTTTAGCAAGGCCTAGCTCAGTGGATGAGCATATCATACCCGCACTTTCAACACCCCTTAATTTCGCCTTTTTAATGACTAAATCCCCAAGCTTTGCGCCCACAAGTGCCACGGCGACAAACTGCCCCTCAGCGACATTTTTCGCCCCACACACAATTTGCAAGTCCTCATTTCCTACATCGACCTTGCAAACATTGAGCTTATCGCTGTTTTCAAGCTTTGTCTTTTCTTTGACAAAGCCCACGACCACTTTATCAGCCACTCTTAAATTTCTCGTACTATCTACTTCTATACCGATATCATTAAGAGCCTTGCTTAAATCCTCTAAGCTCTTATTTTTTATGTCTATAAACTCACTCAGCCAAGTTCTTGTGATAATCATTTAAACTGCTCCAACAATCTTAAATCTCCTTCAAAAAGCGAGCGCAAATCAGGAATTTTGTGTTTTAACATCGCAAAGCGCTCCACACCAAGCCCAAAGGCATAGCCGCTGACATTTTCTAAATTTACAAATTTAAAAACATTAGGATCAACGACCCCACAGCCAAGCACTTCAAGCCAAGTCGTGTGCTTACAAACCCTACAGCCACAGCCCTTACAAAAAACACAACTTATATCAACTTCAGCACTAGGCTCTGTGAAAGGGAAAAATGACGGGCGAAAGCGCACTTTAACATCGCCAAAGAAAAAGTGTAAAAACTCTTCTAAAATGCTTTTTAAATTTGCAAAACTTACCCTAGCTCCTTCCTCAACCACAAGGCCTTCTACTTGATGAAACATCGGCGTGTGTGTTAAATCAAAATCGCGCCTAAACACAGCTCCTGGTGCTATCATACGAATGGGCGGCTTTTGAGTGAGCATGGTGCGAATTTGCACGGGCGAAGTTTGAGTGCGTAAAAGACGTTTATCCTCAAAATAAAAAGTATCTTGCATATCTCTAGCAGGGTGTGATTTGGATAAATTTAGGGCTTCAAAATTGTGAAAATCATCTTCTATCAAAGGTCCTTTTTCAACGCTAAAATTAAGGCTGATGAAGTATTCAATGATAGTGTCCATAGTTTGCATTACAGGATGAAGCGCGCCTGTGCCTGTGCTTTCATCAAAAAAGCTAAAATGCTGGGCATTTTCTCTCATCTTTTCATCAAAACTGCTGCTTTCAAGCTCTTTAAATTTAGCCTCAAAGGCTTCGTTAAAGCTTTGTTTTGTTTGATTGAGCTTTGCGGCAAAGTCCTTTTTCTCATCATCTTTTAAATCTTTAAGCTTGGCAAACTCAGCACTTAAGGCACTTTTTTTACCCAAAAGCTCGACTTTTAATTTTTCAAGCTCGTTTAAATCCTTGCAAGCTTGTATTTTTTCTAAATTCTTTTGCAAAATTTATCCTTAAATCTCTTTTTTAAAGCTTTAATTTTAACTAAATTTCATTAAAAGTATCTAAAATTTAAGTATAATTATGAAATTTCAGTCTAAAAAGGAGAAAAAATGAGTGAAAAAACGATTTTTGAAAAAATCATTGATGGCGAATTACCCAGCGAAAAAGTGCTTGAAAGTAATGATTTCCTAGCCTTTAAAGATATCAATCCAAAAGCACCGATTCATATTTTAATCGTTACAAAAGAGCATTTCAAGGATTTCAACGAGGTGCGCCCTGAAGTGATGGCTAAAATGACAAGCTTTATCCACGAACTCACCGCATTTTTAAATCTCAAAGAGTATAAACTGCTTACAAATTGCGGCAAAAAAGCCGGCCAAGAAGTCTTTCATCTGCATTTTCATTTACTTGCTGGCTTTTAACTAAGACGCTAAAGACAGCGATTAATGAAGCAAATTGCATCATCAAATTTTATTTTGCAATGATAAATAAAAAATTTCTATCATTGCAAATTTACTTTAATTTATATGATAAATTTATAATAAGGGTTTTCACATTACCCTAAATTCATCCGGATGATCTAGAGCATAGCGCAGTTTATCTCTATCCACGCGCTTGTCCCAAATGCTCACGATCAAGCACGCAACCGCGTTGCCGCAAAGATTTCCCACGCTTCTCATTTCGCTTAAAAACTTATCAATGCCAAGTATAGCAGCCACGGTTACAGCTGGAATAATGCTTGAGCCATCGCTTGTTGTAAGGGCTGAGAGCGTGCCAGCAAGCACGATGAAGCCACTTCCAGTAACGCCCACAGCACCTTTTGAAGAAATCATTAAAATAATTACAAGCGTGATGATTTGCTCTAAACTCACAGCAATATCAAAGGCTTGAGCTAGGAAAATGACGGCTAGGCTTAGATAAATATTCGTCGCATCAAGGTTAAAGCTATAACCTGTGGGTATCACAAGCCCCACAGAAGCCTTTTGAATGCCTGCTTTTTCAAGCTTTCTCATCAGTGGAGCCAGCGCACTTTCACTGCTTGAAGTGGCAAAGACGACTAAGACTTCGCGGTAAATAAAGCGCATGAATTTAAAGATATTCACACGAGCCAGCGCACAAATCACGCCTAAAATGATGAAAATAAATGCCAGCACGGCTAAAGCCATAGTGATTAAAAGCATGGCCATGCCGCTAATGGAGCCAAAGCCAAATTTGGCGATTAAAAACGCCATCGCCCCAAAAGTAGCCAGTGGACTATACCATATAAGTATCGTAAGCACCTTAAAAAAGGTCTCTTGCATACTTTCAAAATAATTTAACGCTTTTTCTTTAAAAGCAGGCTTTATCAGCGAAATGATAATGGCTAGAGCTAGAGCCATAACCAAAACTTGCAAGGTCTTGCCCTCAACAAAAGGAGAGATAGGATCGTGCGGGATGGCGCTCATTAAAATATGCCACAGCTCTTCGCCGGCTGTTTGTGGGGCTGCTGCGCCTTTTTCAATATAGCCTGCAACGCTTGAGCTATCAAGGCTTTCAACCTTTAAATGCATGCCCTCGCCCGGCTTTAAGCCCAGACCAAAAACCACGCCGATAATGAGCGCAAAGGTGCTGACCACTTCAAAATAAATGAGCGTTTTAAGCCCTAAGCTGCCTAAAGTCTTTAAATCCTCAAGTCTGATAATGCCCGTGATAATGGTAAGAAAGATGATAGGACCCATTAAAAGCTTAAGTCCCTTAATGAAAGGATCGATAGTATAGGCTTTTGCGCCAACGCTAAAATTATAAAAAAACTCCACTACGCTAGAGTTTTCAGGCTGTAAAGTATTCGCACTGGGCGGGGTGTAAAAGCTTCCTAAAGTGCCAAATAAAACGCCCAAAAAAAGTCCCACAAAGACCCAGAAAACAAGACTTTTCGTCCATTTTCTTGAGATAGGATTGTGATCTTTAGGTGCATGAACGCCTTGTGTGAAAGAAGTGTGCATAATGGGCCTTTGAATTGATTTATTTAAAAGTTAATTGTAACTTATTGTAACTTTTTATGCGGTTAAAGATAAGAAATTTTTGCTTAAAAATTGCTTTTTTGCTTAGTTTTGTAACAAAATTTTTTAAATTTTTATGAAAGAGTTTTTAAATTTAGGCTGAAATTTCAGCAAAATTGGCATAAAATTTGTTACAATTAACAAAAAATTTAAGTTAAGGACAAAATATGAAATTTATAAAATATGCCCTTTTAAGCCTTTTAGCTCTTTTTTTAAGTGCTTGTAGTATGGCGGGTAAAACGAATTTAGACAAAATCAATGATTTTGCAAAATCCACTCCTTGCGTGAGTTGTGAAAGCACAACAGCCTTTGAAGCTAAAATTCGTGGGCTTTTGTATGTAAGCGATGTGGGCTTTCAGTGTTGTGCGGATAAAAGAACGCTTGATCCAAGCGTGGCGCTTAAAAAAGTATCCATTCACAGCGTCATTGACTTGCCCGAAGAAAAAAAGATTCTTCAAACAAGCTCGCAAAACTTCTATATCAACGAGAAATTTAATGCAGCTTTTTATGTTTTCTTAAAGCAAGAGCTTGAAGCAAGGGGTATTTTAGTCGTTGATGATACAAGTTCACCTTATACGATCCGCCTTTCTTTGCAGTTTTTAGACTTTAGCTCTAGGCTTGATAGAGTGTCTTTACATTCAAATCTAAGCGCTAGAGTGCAGTTTAAAAATATCAATATCGATAGATTTTATACTGTGCGCACCAGACAAGAAGTCAAGGGCTTTTATGATATAAAAGATATTTCTTTTTACACTTTTTTACTCATCAAACAGCTTGCAAATAAAACGGCTTCGATGATTTCAGCTCTTTGAGATGTTTTAATTGTGGGGCTTTTGCCCTGCTTGATTTTTGTTACACTTGCTCGCTAGAACTTAGCGAGCTGAGTTTAAATGTAAGAGAGCTTGAAATTTCAAAAAAATCCTCAAAAAGACTTTTAGGAATGCCTGATTTTCAAAATGAGGCATTTTTAAAGCCAAATTCAGTCTTAAATGATGAAATTTTCAAATTTAATGATTTTCAAAGCGATAAGCTCAAGGTTTATTCTTTTTACAAATATAGCGATATCAAGCATTTGCTGCTTTCAAAGCATAAATTTTATGGTTATTTTATCTATCATTTTTTAGCTAGGCTTTCTTTTGCGCGCTTTAAAGAATTTTTCGCTCCAAATATTAAAATTTCAGCCCTTCCCCTTGATGACAAGGTAGAAAATCAGCTTTATTCACATTCTGCGATTTTAGCTAAGTATTTAAAAAGTAAAAGCATTAAGCCTATTTTTAACGCCTTAAAAGCGCAAAATCATATTAAATACAGCGGGCAAAGCTTAAACTTTCGCATGAAAAATAAAAGAAAATTCAAGCTCTTAAAAGCCATAAAAGAACCTGTCATTTTAGTCGATGATATCATCACGACGGGTTCATCTTTGCTTGAGGCGCGTCAAGTTTTAAAAAAGCATAAAATCAACGTGCTTTTTGCCCTTGTTTTGGCAGACGCTAGGGAGTGAATTTCAATAAGCCTTGGGGCTAAATTTCAAACAAAGCTTTTTCTAATGTAAATTTAAATAAAAATTTGCTAGAATACAACTTTTAAATTTCAAGGATAAACCCTCATGGAAAATATTTTCACTAAAGATAATGATATTGAAGTTGTGGATATTGAAAATTCCATTAAAACGAGCTATTTAGATTACTCAATGAGCGTGATTATCGGGCGTGCGTTGCCTGATGCAAGGGATGGGCTAAAGCCTGTGCATAGGCGCATACTTTATGCGATGAATGATTTAGGCGTGGGAAGCCGCTCAGCTTATAAAAAGTCCGCTCGTATCGTGGGTGATGTCATCGGTAAGTATCATCCACACGGCGATATAGCCGTTTATAACGCTCTTGTGCGTATGGCACAAAGCTTTTCTATGCGCTATCCAAGCGTGGATGGGCAAGGAAATTTTGGCTCAATTGATGGAGACGGCGCCGCTGCTATGCGTTATACTGAAGCTAGAATGACGATTTTAGCTGAGGAGCTTTTGCGCGATATTGATAAAGATACGGTGGATTTTATCCCAAATTATGATGATTCTATGCAAGAACCTGACGTGCTGCCTGCGCGTGTGCCAAATTTACTGCTTAATGGCTCAAGCGGTATTGCTGTGGGTATGGCTACAAATATCCCGCCACACAGCCTAAACGAGCTAGTTGACGGGCTTTTGTATTTACTTGACAATAAAGACGCGAGTTTAGAAGAGCTCATGCAATTTATCAAAGGACCTGATTTTCCAACTGCTGGCATTATCTATGGTAAAAAAGGCATTATAGAAGCTTATCGCACGGGGCGCGGGCGCGTTAAAATAAGAGCAAAAACGCATATAGAAAAAAAGCCAAATAAAGATATCATCGTTATTGACGAGCTTCCTTATCAAACAAATAAAGCGCGATTGATTGAGCAAATTGCCGAGCTTGTGAAAGAAAAGCAAATCGAGGGCATTGCTGAAGTGCGCGATGAAAGCGATAGAGAGGGCATTCGCGTGGTTATCGAGCTTAAGCGCGACGCGATGAGTGAGATAGTGCTGAATAATCTTTTTAAATCAACAACTATGGAGAACACCTTTGGCGTGATTATGCTGGCCATTCATAACAAAGAGCCTAAAATTTTCAGCCTTAAAGAGCTTTTAACTTTATTTTTAAATCACAGAAAGACCATCATCATTCGCCGAAGTATTTTCGAGCTTCAAAAAGCGCGCGCTAGAGCTCATATTTTAGAAGGGCTTAAAATCGCCCTTGATAATATAGACGCTGTGATTAAACTTATCCGTGCGAGTGCTGAAACGAGCGAGGCTAAAGAAGGGCTTATGTCTAAATTTAATCTTAGCGAGATTCAGGCAAATGCGATTTTAGAAATGCGCTTATCGCGTTTAACTGGGCTTGAGAGAGAAAAAATCGACAATGAGCTAAGTGATCTTAAAAAAGAAATCGCAAGACTTGAAGATCTTTTAAAAAGCGAAGAATTGCTTGAGAATTTAATAAGAGACGAGCTTAAAGAAATTAGAGCTAAATTTGATGTGCCTAGAATTACGCAGATTGAGGATGATTATGAAGATATCGAGATTGAGGATTTAATACCTAATGAAAATATGGTCGTAACTATCACTCATAGAGGCTACATCAAAAGAGTGCCAAGTAAGCAGTATGAAAAGCAAAAACGCGGTGGCAAGGGCAAGGTCGCGGTAACGACTTATGATGATGATTTCATAGAAAGCTTTTTTACAGCAAACACTCACGATACGCTAATGTTTGTAACAGATCGCGGCCAGCTTTACTGGCTAAAAGTGTATAAAATTCCAGAGGGAAGCCGCACCGCTAAGGGCAAGGCTGTGGTTAATCTCATCAATTTACAAGCGGATGAAAAAATCAAAGCCATCATTCCAACGAGTGATTTTAACCCTGATAAATCGCTTTGCTTCTTTACTAAAAACGGCCTTGTCAAGCGCACAAATTTAAGCGAATATCAAAATATAAGAAGCGTTGGCGTGCGCGCTATAAATTTAGATGAAAATGACGAGCTTGTTACTGCTATTGTCGTTTTAAAAGATGAGAGCGAAACTAAGTTTAATTTAGATGAGAGCTTAAATGATGAAAACTTCGGTGATGAAAATTTAGGCGAAAATACTAACGAAAAGCCGGGTAAAATGCTCTTTGCGGTAACTAAAAAGGGTATGTGCATTAAGTTTAATCTCGCACGCGTGAGAGAAATAGGACGCGTGGCGCGCGGGGTAACGGCGATTAAATTTAAAGAAAAAAACGATGAGGTCGTGGGCGCTGTCTTTATAGAAAATGACGAGCAGGAAATTCTAAGCATCAGCCAAAAAGGTATAGGCAAACGCACAAATGCTGGAGAGTATCGCTTGCAAAGTCGTGGCGGTAAGGGCGTCATTTGTATGAAGCTCACTGATAAAACAAAGGATTTAATCGGCGTTGTGATTGTCGATGAGAGTATGGATTTAATGGCTCTTACAAGCAGTGGCAAGATGATAAGAGTCGATATGCAAAGCATAAGAAAAGCAGGGCGCAATACAAGCGGCGTGATTGTCGTTAATGTCAAAAATGATGAAGTCGTAAGCATTGCAAAATGCCCAAAGGATGAAAATGAAGATGAAGAAAACACAGAAAATGAGGAGTAAGCAAAAGTTGGAATGCTTTTTGCTTATAAACAAATGCAAAAATATTTTGAAGGTTGCAAAATGAAAACAAAACTTTTCGCAGCGCTACTTTCAGCGCTATTTATCAGTGCGTGTGCTTTAACTCCACGAAGTAACGCATCAAATCCTATCACAAACCCGCTAGGCGACGCTCCTGCAGCGAGTGCAAACTCAAATGCAAGTGGCAACAGCCAAGACATTATCGTGCAAAAGGTCGATAAAGACGATGTTCGCGCGATCATTCAGCAAGAAAAAATGCTCGCTCTTGACAATAGCGAAAACGAGCTCAGTTTCTCAGCTGTAGGCGAGGGTATCGCTCCATTAAATACCGTCTCAGCAGCGCAGGCTTTGGCGCTAGCTAAAAGAGCGGCGATTACGGATGCTTACCGCCAACTTGCAAGCAAGCTTTATGGCGTTAAAATCAATGGTAAAGATACCGTCAAAGACGCTATGCTAGGCAGTTCAACAATCACAGCGCAAGTTAATGGTCTCATTAAAAACGCAAGTGTGATTGATGAGAGCTTCAATCAAGGACTTTATAGGGTCAATGTCGAGCTTAAAATCGACACAAATAAGTGGAAAGAATTATTCGCTTATTAATCCTTTGTTTCTCGTGGCTGTGCGCTCAGGATGAGTTTATATTCTGGGCGGAGCTCTCGAGCAAGGATTTAATGCTTGTTCATCAAAACTCAAATCTTTCTATGGCAATGACTGCAAGTAAAAATATCGGCAAAATCTATACTTGCGAGCTTGATTTTAGCGATGAAGATTTAAAATATCTGCCAAAAACAAATTTAGGTCTTATTGATAATGAAATGCCAAAAGCGCTGAAATTTCGCTTTTTAAACGCTCATAAAGATGAGCTTATCGAGTGCTTTAACAGCGCAAATGTTAGAGTAAGAGATAAAATCACAAACAACGAAATGAAAGCCAGCACACAAACATTTATCCAAATGCTCCCTTTACGCTTTAGAGTGGATTTTTCACAAGATAAAGCCTTAATCTACCAGCTTATTAAAGAAAAATAGAAATTTAAAGCTTGAATTCAGCAGATTAATTTTAAAATTTTAATTTCAAATCAAAAGCAAGGTGAGAAATTTAATCATAAATTTACAAACTAGAAATTTTAAAAAGTCTAAAAATTCACACTTTATAATCAATTAAAACAATAAAAGGTAAAAAATGAGTAAATTTGTAACACAACTTCAAGCAATTTTTGCATTCAATCCTACTGAGCGCGTTTGGCAGCTGCCCTTTTTTATGGCTCTTGGTGTGGGTTTAGTGCTGAGCTTGGGTGCATATTTTGAGCGTATAGACTTAGGGCTCATCTCTATGATAGGTGCAATGGCGTTTTTATATACGCCGAGCACACCGCTGTATCACAGAATGGCGGTTGTGATGTGCTGCTCCTTTGGCATGAGCCTTTGCTTCTTGCTCGGGCTTTTGACACACCTTTTGCCCGCACTTGCCCCACTTCTCATCGGGGCTGTGGCTTTTGCAAGTTCGGTGCTTGTGCGCTACTATAGTCTAGGTGCTCCGGGCTATTTTTACTTCGTTTTATCTGCGCTTTTGGCGTCGTTTTTTCCTTTTGAGACTAAGGATTTTATTTTCCTTGTGGGGCTCATCTGCGTGGGCGGTATGGTGGCAAATTTAATGGCTTTTTTATACTCTTTAAGCGTGATTTATATTTTCAAAAATACACCCGTGCAAAATGTGCCAAAACGCGGACATTTAGGCTTTGACGCTGTGGTTGTGGATAGTTTAATTATGGGCTTTTTTATCGGGCTTGCGCTTTTTGTGGGGCATTTTTTAGAGCTTGAGCGCAGCTACTGGGTCGCGGTAAGCTGCACTGTGATTATGCAAGGCATTACGCTTGATTCTGTATGGATAAAGCAAACACAGCGGATTTTGGGCACGCTCTTGGGTGTGCTTTTTGCATGGTTTTTACTCAGCATTCATTTTAATGCCCTTGCTTTCGTGCTTTTGATGATGTTTTTAGTGTTTATGACCGAAACTTTAGTGTTTCGAAATTACGCACTTGCGATGATTTTCATCACGCCTTATGTGACTTATTTGGCTGAAGAAGCAAATTTTATGCATTATGATACAAATTTACTCATTATCGCTAGACTTGAAGATGTCATCGTAGGCAGCATTTTAGGTCTTATGGGTGGCTTTGTGATTTATAAAAAGGCGCTTCGCGTGCCTTTTAAATTTATTGCAGATTTGATTTTTAAAATGAAATGGGGCTGAAAAAGACATCAATTTATCAAAATCTTAAGATTTTTTAGTTATAATTTTATAATTTTGAGAATTTAAAACCTCAAAAACTGCGGCGCGGGTTTTTAAAATTTAAATCAATGCGAGATTTTAAGCATTCAATCAAAGCTTTTGTGTGAAGTTTATATGAAATTTAATGAAATTTGATAAAAAAAGGATAATGAATGGACTTTTTAATAAATTATTATGTGTGGATTAAGGCACTTCATTTTTTGGGCTTCATTTCGTGGATGGCAGCACTTTTTTATCTGCCGCGTCTTTTTGTATATCATGCTGAAAATATGCAAAATAAGGGCTTTGTAGATGTTGTTAAGGTGCAAGAGCGCAAGCTTTTTTTTGCTATTTCTACACCTGCGATGTTTGTAACGATAATTACAGGATCACTCATGCTATTTTTAAACCCTACCCTACTTCAAACCCCACACATCCACGCTAAGCTTACTTTTGCTCTGCTGATGCTTTTGTTTTATTTGGATAATTTTCGCTATCTTAAACAGCTGCAAAAAGACACTTGCAAAAAAAGTGGTAAATTTTTTAGAGCCTATAATGAGATCCCTACCCTACTTCTCATCGCCATTTTAATCAGCTTTGCAAGCGCTGAAGCTTTATAATTTGGCTTTTAAAAGACTTTAAATTTAATCCCGCTCAATAAAATTTTATTTTAATTTTTCTAAATTCACTTTATTTTAAATTTTTAAAGCAAAATATATTTTTTTTGCAAATTCTTTCATCCATTAACCAAGCATTTTTTTTTTTTTTGTATTCTTGCTTAAAATGATTTAAGTTTGGGATTTTAAAAGCATTGTGAATGAATGAAAATTCATCATTTCGCTCAGTTTAAGGCTTTTGATTTTCTTAAATTTAAATGATAAATTTTAAGAAAAGAGTAAAAATGGCTAAAAATGTGATTTTATTAGGCGGGTCAAATTCAGTAAAAGTATTTGGACTTCAAGCAGGTTTTTTAAAAGCCAAGGCTAATTTAACGAATTTGGCACTTGGTGGTTCTACTTGTATGCAAAGTTTGTATGCGATTTTGCATACAAAAAATCAACAAGCACTTGAGAAGGCTGATTTAATTGTTACTGAAAGCAATATTAATGATATAGGCAATTTTCATCATCTTAGTTTAAATACAGGTAAACTTAGAATTATTGATTATTTTTATGAAAATTTATATAAATTAAATAAAAAAGTTTTGATCTTACTTTTACCTTTTAGAGAGAAAAATTATAAGGCTATTATTAATAATATACATAAACTCAATGCTATAAAATATGGTTTTAATCTCATTGATATGCAAGAATATTATAAAACATATCATTTGCAAGAATTTGGAGAAAGGCACGATAAATATCATCAATTCTCAACGATTATGAATAAGCTTAGTTATAATATTGTATATAATATTGATAAATTTAAATATCCTAATCAGTCAATTTTAATTCCCACCCAAAGCCCTAAATTTAAAATTTGTAAAACAGATGAACTTATAGGTTCAGAACAATTTGAAAGTATTGAATATAAAAATTCAATGTTTAATGAAAAAATTAAACATCTAAATAAAGATACAAAGCTTTATTTTCCAAAAAATTATGAAGGATGTGAAATTCTAGCTTTCAATGCTTGGAAT
>CAKVAF010000012.1 GCA_934718785.1 uncultured Campylobacter sp.
ATCGCTACGATAATTGCGCACGCAAAGGCTCATCAAAGCACGATTATGCCAAGCTTTACGCATTTACAGCACGCTCAACCTGTGAGTTTTGCCTTTTACATACTCGCTTATGCCTTTTCTTTCGTGCGCGACATACAAAGACTTCGCGCAAGTTTCAAGCGCTCAGACTTTTCGCCACTTGGTTCGTGCGCTTGCGCTGGCACTAGCTACAAAACAGACAGAGAATTCAGCGCAAAGCTACTAGGATTCGCAAATGTCGCGCCAAATGCTATGGACGGCGTGAGCGACAGGGACTTTGCGCTTGATTTGCTTTATGACATAGCCCTTATTTTCACGCACACTTCGCGGCTTTGCGAGGAGCTGATACTCTTTTCAAGCAGTGAATTTAGCTTTATAACTATCAGCGATGCTTACAGCACAGGCTCTTCGATAATGCCACAAAAGAAAAATCCCGATGTTTGCGAGCTTATACGCGGTAAAACGGGCAGAGCGTATGGAAATTTGGTATCTCTCTTAACCACGATGAAAGCCTTGCCCCTTGCCTACAACAAAGATATGCAAGAGGATAAAGAATGCGTCTTTGACAGCGTGCAAAACGCTACGCACAGCCTTATCATCTTAAATGAAATGCTAAAAGAGCTTACTATAAACGCAAAAACTATGCGAAAATCGTGTGAAAAAGGGCATTTGCTGGCTACTGATTTGGCGGATTTTTTGGTGCGCGAAAGGGGCGTGCCGTTTCGCAAGGCGCATTTTATCGTAGGCAAACTTGTCGCAGAGGCTGAAAAAATGGGCGTTGATATAAGTGAGCTGCCAAATTTAAGTAAGATTGAGCCGCTTTTTGATGAAAGCGCGCAAAAACTCTTAAATTTAGAAAACTCTTTAAACGCCAAGCAAAGCGAGGGCAGCAGCTCTATAAAAAGCGTTGAAAAGCAAATTAAGATTTTAGAAGAGTTTTTGAAAAATTAAAAATTTTTACTGAAATAAAATTTAAAAATCATCATTTGACTATACATATTAAAGAAGTAATTTATAATTTTTTAAAACTTTAAAGCCATAAAATTTCAAATTTTAAATAAAATCCAGCTTCAATTTAGTCGCAAATTTGCATAAAATCATTCAAATCAAAAAGCAGCAAATCCTTTTCTTTGCTTTTTTGAAATTCTTTCGAAAAGCCATTTTTTGAAAAAATCACATAAAAATCAGGCTTGATACACAAGGATTTTGCCTTGTTTTGAAGCAGGGTGTAGATATTTTTGCAAATTTTACGTTTTTTAAACTTCACTTCGCCCACAAAACACAAATTCTCATCCTTAAAATACAAGTCAAGTTCTAAGTTTTTATCCCAAAAGCTCGATACTTGCGTGATTTGAAATTTCTTTTCTAAAAACTCGCGGCACAATTTTTCAAAACAAAAGCTTTGATAATGCTCCAGCTCCAGCTCGATAAAACGTAGTACTTCATCAAAATTTCCCGCTCTAATCAATCTTTCATTAGGCTTTAAAAAGCGAAAGAAAAAGCGCGCAAATTCATTTTTAAATAAAACTTTATCTTGGATGGTGTAGTTTCTTAAATTTTTCTTAAGTTTTTGATTTTTAAGCAACACAGGCTTTTGCTCTTTGCTTTTTTCAAGTTCTAAAACGCCTGCTTCAAGGAGATTTTTGATGATGGAGCTTGCTTTAAAATGTGAAATTTTGCGGTTTATGGAGTAGCGTTTGCGATTATTTTTAGCGAGTAAAAAAAGCGCGTAAGATGTCTTTTCATCAAATTTAAAAGCACTTTCAAGCTCATCGTAATTTAAGAGTAAAAGCTCTTTAATGCTGCTCATCAAGTCTTTTTCAAAGCTCAAATCAAGCCCATCAAAGACACTATAAAAGCTCACAAGCTCATCAAGGCTTAAATTCTTGTGCTTTTTAGCAAATTGACTAAAACTCAAAAGCTTTCTTATCCTCTTTTAAATAAAAATTGTATAATTTTATCTAAATTTTGTAAGTAAGGCTTCATTTTTGGATATAAATTCGCTAAAAAAAGATATGATTTTAAAAAAAGGCGTGCATTATTTTGATTTTGCCGCTTCTGCTTTGGCGCTCAAAAGCGTGGAAAAAAAGATTAAAAGCGTGCTTTTAACTTACGCAAACACGCATTCAGACAGCGCGAGCAATTCATTCATCACGCAAAAGCACTATGAAAACGCGCGAGCAAGCCTTAAAAAAAGCTTGGGTTTAAATGATGAATTTGCTCTTATCAATACAGGCACAGGCTCAAGTGCTGCGATAAAGAAATTTGAGGAGCTTTTAGGCATTTACGCTCCGCCAAAGGTTCGTGAGCTTTATCTTTCAAATTTAGATAAAAAGCGCTTGCCTTTAGTCATTGTAGGAGCTTATGAGCACCATTCTAACGAGCTTTCTTTTAGAGAAGGGCTTTGTGAATGCGTGCGCGTGGGGCTTGATGAAAGGGGCGAGCTTGATTTTAAAGAACTTGAGCGTATTTTAAAAGAAAATTTAGGCCGCAAGATCATCACCAGTTTTAACCTAGCTTCAAATGTTACGGGCATTTTAACAGACTTTAAAGCCCTTTCAAACTTAGCGCGCAAATATGGCGCGATCGTTGCTTTTGATGCTTCAAGCTTTGCGCCGCACGCTCATGTGCCTTGCAAGTATTATGACGCGCTTTTTATCAGCTCGCACAAGCTTTTGGGCGGTGTTGGCGGGTGTGGGCTTTTGGCTATTAAAAAAACACTTTGCGGGGCTAAGCCCACCTTTGCAGCTGGGGGAACTGTGGGCTATGTGAGCCGCGAGAGTGCAAATTATCTTTTAAATGAAGAAAGCCTTGAAGAAGCAGGCACGCCTGGAATTTTACAACTCATTCGCGCCGAAAAAGCCTTTGAAATAAGAGATCAAATAGGCTTAAAGCTGATAAAAAAGCAAGAAAACGCCTTAACAAAGCATTTTTTTAAGCGCGCAGATGAGTTTAACGCCCAGTTTCACACGCTCACTTTGTATGCAAATCATTTAAAAGCGCGCTTGCCTATTTTTGCGCTCAATATCAAAGGCGTTTCGCCTTATGATTTAGCCTATAAGCTTTCTCATAAATTTGGTATACAAACGCGTGCAGGCTGTGCTTGTGCGGGACCTTACGCGCATGATTTGCTGGGCTTAAAAGAAGGACAAAAGCTCAAGCAAAAGCCCGGCTGGCTTAGAGTAAGCTTTCATTTCACGCACGAATTAAGCGACATTGATTATTTTTTTGATAGCCTAAAAAGCGTGGTAAAAAGGCTTGAAAAATAAATTTAAAAGGATAAAAAATGGATATCAATTCACTCAAACAAGAAGAATTCAATGGCTCGATTTACATCAAAACCAAGCGCTTTTCGTATATAAAAAACGGCCATAAGTACACTTGGGACTTCATCGAGTCGCTTGATAGTGTGTCAATTTTGCTTTATCATAAAGAGTGCGAGGCGTTTATCTTTGTGCGCCAGTTTCGCATCCCGCTATGGGATTATCAGCTTAGAAATAATGTCAAATTACCGCAAAATGAGCTAGGATATAGCCTAGAGCTTTGTTCAGGGCTTGTGGATAAAAACTTAAGCTTAGAGCAAATTGCGCGCGAAGAATGCCTAGAAGAGCTGGGATATGAGCCGCGAAGATTAGAGAAAATCGGCGATTTTTATAGTGGCTTTGGCTCGGGCGCGAGCAAGCAAAGCTTTTTTTATGCAAGCGTGGATGAGAGCGATAAAAAGGGCAAAGGCGGGGGCATTGATGATGAAGAGCTTGAGCCTGTATTCATCAAGGTCAAGGACTTTGAAAATCAAGCGAAAAAAAGCGTGCATGCTGTGGGACTTGAGTATGCTTATGAATGGTTTATGAAGCACAAGGCTAGAGAGTTTAACTTGGGCTGAAAATGAAATTTAAAGAGTTTGAAATCTGAGTTTGTAATTTATAAAGTTTTAAATTTTTAAAATTGAAATAAACTTAAATTTTTAACTGAATTTATATTGATAGAATAGAATTTTAAAACAGCGGCAAGGTTTTAAAATTAATTTAAAATTTGCTTCAATTTAACAACAATAAATGTATTAAAAAAGGCAAAATTATGGATAAAGAAATTTTAAAAAGTTTGGATTCAAAGGAAAAAGAGCAACTTGAGCTGGGGCTAAAATCCTTGATCGAGCAAACTTATGTCATCGAAAATGAATACAAGCAGCTTAATGAAAACTACACGCAATTAAGGCAGACCATTAGCGATATCATCGAGGTTTTGCCCACTGCGCTTTGGATTTTAAAGCCTGATAAAAGCATATTTTTGCAAAATCAACAAGCGCTTAAAAATGAAGCATTGCTGGGGCAAATCGATACTTCTAGGGCGCATTATGAGCTGGAGTTTGAGGGCAAATACTATGTGATTAAAAACACTTTTAAAGATGATAAACTCATCGTTCAAGCCACAGATATCAGCGATGAAAAGCGCAATGAAAGGCTTGCGAGCATGGGAAGCGTGGCGGCGCATTTAGCGCATGAAATTAGAAATCCCATAGGCTCGGTCTCGCTGCTTGCTTCCACGCTTTTTTCGCGCACAGAACTTAAAAACAAACACATCGTGCTTGAAATGCAAAAGGCGATCGCAAGGATTGAGCGTATCGTAAATTCCACCTTGCTTTTCACTAAAGGCGTGCATATTAATAAAGAAGCTTTCAATCTGCTTGAATTAAAAGAAGAGTGCGAACAGGCGGTGGCTAGCTACAATTTTTCAAGCGAGATTGAATTTAAATTTGAGTTTTTTGACTATGCTTTAAATGCTGATAAAGCCTTGCTTTCTTTGGTGCTGCAAAACTTGATTTATAACGCCATTGACGCGATTGAAGAAGCTGAGATGAGTACAGGCGTGGTGTGTGTAAGAGCTGAGATAATAAAAGATTTACAAAATGAAAAAAAGCAAATTTGTATCAAGGTTTTTGATAATGGAGCGAAAATCAAAGATGAAAGCAAGGTCTTTGAGGCCTTTAAAACGACTAAGCTTAAGGGAAATGGTCTAGGGCTTTGCCTTTGTAAAGAAATCGTTGAAGCACATAATGGAAAAATAGGCTTTGAAAAAGAGCCAAAATGCTTTTATTTTACCTTGCCGATTTAAATTTAATCAATTTAAACAAAAGACTTGCATTATAAATAATAAGCAAGTCTATAAATCTTAGCTCAAAAAACATTTAAACGCGCTTTAAAAAGCTAGTAAAGATTTGCTTGCGCGACTTAAGTTTTACTATGCCATCTAAGCTCACTCAAGCTGTAAGCTGATAAAATTTCAACTTATATTTATGTAAAATTTTATTCTTCAAGCTTACAAAATTTTTAAATCACATTTGAGAAATAATCTTTTCTGTAATGCGCGAGATTTCAAGCTCTTCATCTGTCGGCACGACTAGGATTTTTATTTTCGAGTTGTCTTTGCTGATGGTTGCAAGCTTGCCACGAAGCCCATTATTTAAGCTATCATCTACTTCAAAGCCTAAATGCTCGAGCTTAGCGCACACGAGTTTTCGCACGGTGTCTGAGTTTTCGCCCACGCCAGCAGTAAATAAAAGCGCATCCACGCGCTTCATCACGCTAAAATAAGAGCCGATGTATTTTGCCAAGCGATAAACATACATTTCAAGGGCTAAACGCGCCTTGTCATCGCCATTTGCAATTTGAGCATCGACATCGCGCAAGTCGTTAAAGCCGCAAATGCCTAAAAAGCCACTTCTTTTATTCATAATCGCGTCAAGTTCTTCGGTGTTATAATCTGAAATTCTAGCCAAATGCGAAATGATCGCAGCGTCAATATCCCCACACCTTGTGCCCATCATCAGTCCTTCAAGTGGCGTAAAGCCCATTGAAGTATCGATGGATTTGCCATTTTCAATGGCGCACACACTTGCACCATTTCCTAAATGTGCGCTAATGGCGTTAAACTCATCATACTCAATACCCAAAAACTGCGCCGCTTTTTTGCTCACATAAGAGTGTGAAGTGCCGTGAAAACCATATCTTCTAATGCCTTCTTTTTCGTAAAAATCATAAGGCAAGGCATACATATAAGCATAATCAGGCAAAGTCGAGTGAAAAGCGGTGTCAAACACAGCGACATTTGGCACTTCAGGGGCTGCTGAAATCATAGCCTTAATGCCCACAAGGTGCGCTGGGTTGTGAAGTGGAGCGATCACGCCTATGCGGCGGATTTCTTTAAGCACATTTGTATCGATCAAGCAAGGCTTGGTGAGATTCTTTCCCCCATGCACGACGCGGTGCCCACAGCCATCAAGTTCTTCTAAATCTTTTAAAATTCCACTATCTTGGAAAAACTCGCTGATGACATTAATGCCTGCTTGATGATTTGGCACTGGCTCGTCGCGCTGCTGTATCTTATTTGTGAGTAAGTCTTTAAGCTCGATTTTTGAGCTGTGTTCGCCGATTTTTTCAATCACACCGCTAGCCACTGGCTTTTCTTCTTCATAAAGCTTAAACTTAATCGAGCTTGAGCCTGAATTGATGACTAAAATTTTCATTTTAACTCCTTTTAATGTTTTGAATTTCAAAAGTAAATTTACTATAAATTTACTTTATATTCTCTTTAAATTTAAACCTTTATCCTATCAGCAAATGTAGTGAGCGCACTCATTTTGATTTTTCAAAAATCAATTGAGCTTTCGAAAAATTATAAATTGCTACGAATTTATTTTCGCAAATCTTCTCAATGACAAAGCATTGAAATTTAATAAAATTCAACGCAAATTTTTAACCTCAAAACCTAAGGCATAAGATTTTGAAGGCGCAGGATTTTTGAGTGGCTTTGCGAAACAAAAATCGATTGAGGCTAGGTATAAAAGCCTGCCGATGAGATTTTTGCAAGCTTTCGCAAAGACGCCAAAAAGCAAAGCCTTATTTTTCATTACTTCTAGCTTGTATTGCGCTTAGGATTACAGTATTGATCACATCATCCACCAAACACCCACGACTTAAATCATTCACCGGCTTTTTAAGTCCCTGTAAAATAGGACCGATCGCAATCGCACCCGAAGTTCTTTGCACGGCTTTATAGCCTATGTTTGCCGCGTTTAGATCTGGGAAAATATAGACATTTGCATGCCCTGCGACTTTAGAGCCTGGCATTTTGCTTTTTGCAGTGAGTGGATCATAGGCTGCGTCAAATTGTATAGGACCATCGACAAGCAGTTCAGGGTAGCGCTCCTTGGCGATTTTTACCGCTTCTTTGCTCGCATCCACGCTGACACCCTTCCCGCTGTTGCCACTTGAATATGACAAAATCGCCACCTTAGACTCAAGCCCAAATTCTTTCGCAGTGTGGGCTGAAGTGTAGGCAAACTCAGCGATTTGATCAGGCGTTGGATTAGGCGTAACCGCGCAATCTGCAAAGACGAGTAACCTATCTTCAAGACTCATGAAAAACATACCCGAAACGGTCTTTACGCCCGGCTTTGTCTTTATAAGTTGCAAGGCTGGGCGAATGGTCTCAGCTGTCGTTGTAGAAGCCCCGCTCACCATCGCATCGGCTTTGTTTGTATGCACTAAAAGCGTGCCAAAAAAGGTTCTATCATACATTAAGCTCTTGGCTTCATCTAAAGTAAGTCCCTTGGCTTTGCGCGCTTCGTATAAAATATTTGCAAACTCTTCGTGTAAATTTGAAGTTTTAGGATCGATGATAGGCGTGTCTTTTAAATTGACATTCAAGCTTTTTGCAAAGTCTTTGACATCTTTTTCAACGCCTAGTAAAATGAGCTTTACCACGCCCTGATTTAAAAGCTCGCCGGCTGCTCGGATAATACGCTCATCATCGCTTTCTGGTAAAACAACGGTTTTAATGTCTGATTTTGCCAAGGTAGAAAGCTCATATCTAAAGCGACTTGGCGTTAAAAAGGTGTAATCTTCAAGCTCGTCAAGGCTTTTAACATCGCTCCACTCGTCAATCAAAGTGAAATTTGCTCCGTCTAAATTGCTTGTTAAATAATCTTTCGCCATTTGTGAATTTTCTTTTTCAATAATGGCATAAATAGGAGAGTTAAGCTCTTTTGCAATCTTGGTATTGACCTCAAAAGTGCCTAAAATTCCAAAATAATAAAGTCCCACGACAAAAACAAAATCATATTTTTGCTTTAAGCCCTCAAAATCACTGATGATTTTATCGATGAAAAAATCTTTATTTTCATTATACTGCTCAAAGCCTTTTTCAAATTCAAAACTATAAGCTTGAGAAAGGTTTTGCTTGAGTTTAAACTGCGTGATAAGCTGAGATAAAAAGCCTTGCGTGTCTGTGTGTGCCACAGGACAATAAACAGCCAAATCCTTGTGCTTTGTAAGCAACTTTTCGATCAGTTGCGAGCTGGTTTTAAGGTTTAAATCCTTGCTCGAACAACGAAGCAAATACAAACTTTTCATTTTTTCTCCTTTTAAATTTAAAAGTTGGAACTCATTTTGCTTAAAATTGAAAAAATTTAACAAAAATTAGCTAAATTTAAACTTTAAAAAGGAGTAAAGATGAAAAAAAGTTATATTTATGCTTCAATTTTACTAGTTGCTTTTATGAGCCTTTTAACAGGGTGTTCGGCTATGGTCGAGCCACAAATTTCGATGAAACCACCTGCTTATGTCGAAGAGCTTGCCCCAAAGCAAAGCAATAATGTCGAAGTAGCGCCAGGCTCTTTATTTGGCAAGGGCGATAATCCTTTGTTTTCTGATAAAAAAGCGATGAATGTCAATGATCTTGTAACCGTCGTTATCAATGAAAGCACCACACAAAGCACACAAGCTAATAAAGCTACAAATAGAAACAATACTTCAAATTTAGGTGGTGGCACGATTGTAGCAGGCGGAGCGCTAAGTAGCATTGCAAATACGCTTAATGATTATGCAAATATAGGTTTTCAAACGACTTCAAACACCACTTACACCGGACAAGGCACGCAAAGCAGAAATGAAACTTTTAATACCACGATTTCAGCGCGCGTGATTAAAATTTTATCTAATGGTAATTATTTTATCGAAGGTTCTCGCGAGCTTTTAATCAATGGCGAAAAGCAAGTTATCCAGCTCAGTGGCGTTATCCGCCCTTATGATATAGGCCAGGATAATACAATTGATAGCAGTTTCATTGCTGATGCGAAAATTCTATACAAAGCAGAAGGCGATGTGGCAAAAAGCACGCATAAGCCTTGGGGAACAAGCCTTTTTGAAGCGATTTGGCCATTTTAATGCTACTTAAAGGTGCTTTAAAAGATAAATTTCAAAGCTTGAAAGCTTTTAACTTCAAGCTTTGAATTATTTTTGATTAAGTTTTATGTAAATTTAGTTAAAGAATTAAGAAAATTTGACTATAATTAGATTTTTAAAATCGTAAAATTTTTAAAATTTTAAGGACAAAGTGATGACTCAAGAAGAGCTTGATAGCCTAATGCATGAAGATGTGAGTAAGCTTGATGAAGAAAAAGCAGCCAGCGAAGAGGCTCAAAATGATGATTTTGACTCTTCTGCGGCTGAAAATTACAAAACTTCAGCCGATATAACCTGGCCGCCGCCTCCGCCTAGCAAGGAGCATAAGGTTGTTCATCAGCTTGATGATGTAACAAGAGATAGCGAAGAAAAAGCCATCGAAATGATGGATAAGCTTGAGACGATGAATAAATTCTTTGCAGATAGCGAAAGTAAGGTCAAAGAACTTGACATGATCAATGCTAAAAATCTTTCTACTTTTACTTTACTGAATGAAAAATTCCCACAAGTGCAAACTTTCAAGGATATTTTAGAAGAAAATAAAAGAGTCAGCGCGCTTCATAAAGAAATTAAAAATTTGCTCGTGCAAGGACAAGATGAGGTGATGATTGCTATGGATGCGATGCAGTATCAAGACATTCACCGCCAAAAAATCGAACGCGTCATCAATGTCATGCGCGCACTTAGTCGCTATATGAACTCTCTTTTTGAAGGCAAGATCGATGATGCTAAACGTGTGGGCTCAGCCGTGCATATAGAAGGCGATAGTACCGAAAATGTCGTCAGTAATGATGATATTGAAGAACTTATCGCAAGTTTGGGTAAGAAAAAATAAGCTTTTTTTTGACACTGAGAATTTTATGCTCATCCCAGAAATCGTCGCACCTGCTGGAAATTTCACTAAACTTAAAATCGCTCTAGCTTATGGCGCAGACGCTGTTTATGCGGGGGTTAATCACTTTTCGCTTCGCTCTCGCACCGCAAAAGAGTTTAATTACGAAAGCTTTGAAGAAGCCATAAATTACGCTCATGAAAGGGGCAAAAAGGTTTTTGTCACTATCAATGGCTTTCATTTAAATCCACAAATTGAAGGGCTAAAGCGACATATTTTAAGGCTTAAAGAGATGAAGCCCGATGCTTTTATCATCGCTTCTGTTGGGGCGATGATTTTAGCAAAAGAATTAGCCCCTGAAGTGCCTTTGCATGTTTCTACTCAAGCAAATGTGCTCAATTATTTAGATGCTTTGCAGTATCAAAAAATGGGCGCAAAAAGAGTCGTCATCGCGCGCGAGCTGGGCCTAAAAGATGCGCAAATCATTAAAGAAAAAACACCGGGCTTAGAGCTTGAAGCCTTTGTGCATGGGTCTATGTGTTTTGCGTATTCTGGGCGCTGTTTGATAAGCAGCGTGCAAAGTGGGCGCATGAGCAATCGTGGGAGTTGTGCTAATGATTGCCGCTTTTCTTACGAGATTTATGCTAAAAACCCTGAAAATAACACACTTTTTCGCCTTGAAGAAGATGAAAATGGAACGCATATTTTTAATTCTAAGGATTTAAACTTAAGCGCACACATTGAAAAAATCATGCAAGCAAACGCCATTGACGCGTTTAAAATCGAAGGTCGCACGAAAAGTGAATATTATGTAGCCTTGACTGCGCGCACCTATAAAATGGCCATTGAAGATACTTTAAAGGGTAAATTTGAAGCCAGCAAATACGAAAAAGAAACCGCGACGCTCACAAATCGCGGCTTTACTGATGGCTATTTGATATCAAGGGCTTATGAAAAAGAAGACACGCAAAATTATATTTCAAGCAGCGAGTTAGGCACGCACCGCGTCGAAGCGATGTGCGAAAATGGCGCGTTTTTAAAATGTAAAGGCCTTATAAAGCCAAAAACGGCTTATGAAATTTTAGCCCCACTAAACGCAAATATTGAAACTACCGATAATGAACTGGGTATCATTTATAAAGAAAATGACAAATATTTTATCGAGTTTAAAAAACTTGTAAGCAAAAATAATAAAGAATTTAGCGAAATTCACAGCGGCAATGAAAATGAGATCAAAATGCCTACTGCCTTGCCTAAATTTAGCTTTTTGAGAAAGGAAATTTAAATGCGATTTGTAAGTATTTTGATGGGAAGTAAAAGCGATTATGAGCTTATGAAAAATTGCGCAGATACTTTAGAAAAATTTGGCGTAAAATATGAGCTCATCATCACTTCAGCGCACAGAAGCCCCGAGCGCACGCAAAATTATATCAAAGAAGCTGAAAAAAAGGGCGCAAAAGTCTTCATCGCCGCTGCAGGTATGGCAGCGCACTTAGCAGGCGCGGTTGCTGCGCATACGACTAAGCCTGTTTTGGCTGTGCCTATGCCAGGAAGCAATTTAGCCAGCATGGACGCGCTTTTTTCAAGCGTGCAAATGCCAAGTGCTATTCCTGTGGCGACTTTAGCCATAGGCAAGGCTGGGGCTATTAATGCCGCTTTTTTAGCCGTGCAAATTCTAGCCTTAAACGATGAAAAGCTTGCCGCTGCTTTGCTTGAAGATAGAAAAGCTCAAATTGAAAAAATCAACAAGGATAGTCAAAGCGTGGAAGTAAGGCTCTTAGAGCTTTGAAATTTAAAATGATTTGTTAAAAAATTTAATTTCATTAAATCAAGTTTTAAGTGAGCGTAAAGCTAAAATTAAAAATTTTAATTTTTCAAAATTAAAATAAATTTATTTCATTAAAAAGAAGCTTGAAACCGCAAAATTTCATCTAAAGGATATCAAAATGCTTAAAATAGCGCTCATCCAGCAAGCTTACGCACTCAGCAAGCAAGCCCAGCTTGAAGCCAGCACTAAAGCAATAAAGCAAGCAGCGCGCAAGGGCGCAAAGCTCGTGTGTTTGAGCGAGCTTCATCAAAGTGAGTATTTTTGCCAAAGCGAAAATGTCGCGTTTTTTGAGATTGCAAAAGATTATGAAAAGGATGTGAAGTTTTGGAGCAAAATCGCGCGTGAAAATGATGTCGTGCTTATAACAAGCCTTTTTGAAAAGCGCGCGGCCGGGCTTTATCACAATACAGCCGTTGTTTTTGAGCGCGATGGCAGCATAGCGGGCAAATACCGAAAAATGCACATCCCTGATGATCCTAATTTTTATGAGAAATTTTATTTTACTTCAGGAGACCTTGGCTTTGAGCCTATAAATACGAGCGTGGGACGCCTTGGCATACTCATTTGTTGGGATCAGTGGTTTCCAGAAGCTGCGCGCATTATGGCACTCAAAGGCGCGCAAATTCTCATCTATCCCACAGCGATAGGGCATTTTGACAGCGACACTAAAGAAGAAAAGCAAAGACAATTAAGCGCTTGGCTTGGGGTGCAAAGAGCGCACGCCATTGCCAATGGGCTTTTTGTGGCAGCGATTAACCGCGTGGGCTTTGAAGCACAAAATTTAAGCCAAATCTTACAAAACAGTGATAAGGATCTAACAGCTCAAAATAGTAAATTTAAAGACGAAAAAAACATTATCAAAAAGGCTTTAAAAGAGAATGAAAAGGGCGCAGCTGGCATTCGTTTTTGGGGGCATTCTTTTATTTATGGTGCTCAGGGCGAAGAAATTTTAATGGCAGGTGATGAAGCGGGTATTTTTATGGCTGAGCTTGATTTAGCGCGCGCTGAAGAAGTGCGCCGCTGGTGGCCATTTTTACGCGATAGGCGCATTGATTTTTATAAGGATTTGGATAAAAGATTTATTGATTAAGCAAATTTAAAGCAAAATAAGCTTAAATTTATAAAAGGCGCACGCTTTTGGCGACAAATGAACGAGCCTAGAAAAATCTCGCTCGGCAGATTATTTATCTAGCCCACGCTCAATTTTTCTGCGCAATGCTCATTTTTCACCCAAAATCGTGTGCCTTTAAAATTGGGCTGAATTGATTAAGAAATTTATCGAATTTTTAGGGTATTACAAATTGAGCGCGAGTTTGAAATTTAAAAATCGAGCTTAAATTTGAATTTACATTATTTGAGAAAGGAAAATCATGGAATTTGCTTTTTGGATCATTGTCATTTTATTTTTGCTGACCATTTCGCTACTGACAAACCGCTACGAAAAGAAAATCAAGCTTTTTAAAAATCAAATTCAAGGCTTGAAAAATGAAATTGACAATGTGCGAGAAGTTGCCGAGAAAAACAGGCTTTTGATCGAAAAAAATCGCTCAAACATCGAAGTTATCAGTAAAAAACAAGATGAAGCCTAAGCTATGAGCTAAGCCCCGCTTTTTTCTTTGCTTCTATAAGATCGTTTAAAAAGCGCGTGAGCGTTTCTTTTTCATTTGCACTGAGTGGGCTTAAATTAGCCTTTAAAAGTGTGGCGATGAGCGCTTTATTTTGCAAGTCTTTATCGTTTAACTCTTTTGCTTTTTGCATAATTTTAAGCACTCTTAAGTCTTTTATCTCTTCAAATTCATACATTTTAAGCCTTTAGATAAATAACGCTCACAAAGCGTTTGCTTGTCTTATCGCGCCTGTAAGAATAAAATCTCTCATCTTCAAAGCTGCAAATGGCACAGTCTTTAATCTCTGTGATACCCAGCTTTTTGGCTTCATCTTTGACTAAAGCCTTTAAATTGAGATGATTTTGCTCTAAAAAAGGCTTGAAATTCTTTTGGGCCAGCTCTAATACTTCACCTGAAATTTCATAATTTTTCGCACAAATTCCAGGCGCAATGATAAGAGCAAAATCTTCGTTCTTAAAATTAAAGTCCTTGTTTTTAGGCTCGTTTAAACGCTTATTAAAAAGCTCTTTAGCCTTTAAAACGCTTTGTTCTAAGATATTTAAAAAGCAGCCCACGCGCCCTGAATGAAGCGCTAGGATAATGCCACTTTTATGCCAAAGCAGCAGTGGTAGGCAATCAGCGCTTAAAACACAAAGCGCAATACCCTTTTTATCGCACACTAAAGCATCACAGCGCCTTAAATTCTCATCTTTTTCATAATTTTCATCATAAATTTGAGCGATATTTGAATGAATTTGATTCATAAACACGCATTTTTGAATGCCATTGTTGAAATTTTTAAATAAATTTTCATTCACAACTTCACCGCGAAAGTGCATAAAATCAGCATTATAGATACAAAATGCTTCAAAATTGGGTGTGCTCAGTAAAGAAAGCTTATTTTCTCGACTTCGTCCCACGAAAGTGCCTTTTTATCATTATTTTTAGCATTTTTTGGCGCTTTAAACTCCAGCAAGCGCGCCAAATATCTAGCTATCATATCCGTTTCTATATTCACGCGCCGTCCTATTTTATAGGTGCTAAAAAGACTTTCTTTGAGTGTTGCAGGGATGATTGTAAGGCGGATACTCTCCTTAAACACTTCATTTACCGTAAGGCTTAGCCCATCAATGCCTATGCTGCCTTTTGCGCTGATAAAAGGCATTAAATCAGGTGGAATTTGAATGAAAAAATTCTTACCCATTTTCACTTCTTCAATGCGCGAAATAATGCCTACTCCATCAATATGCCCTTGCATTAAATGCCCATCAATTCTATCTTTAAGGCACATTGCAGGTTCAATATGCACTTGTGAATGCAGATTTTCAAGCGCTATATGACTTGAGCTTTCTTTAGAAAGCTCAAGCTCAAAGCCATATTCAAAGATCTTTGTAGCCGTCAAACAAGCTCCATTTACAGCAATGCTATCATTTAAGCGGGGTTTATAATGTGCTTTAAGGCGCAAAGTATTGTTTTTAAAGCTGATGACAGAAGCGATTTCTCGTATGAGTCCGTTAAACATTTTAGCCTTTTTTGTTTTAAAAATTGTAATAAAAAAAGATAAATCAACAATTAAAAAGCTTTTTTGGCTATAATAAATTTTAAATTTCAAAGGATGATGATGAAGCTTGTTTTATTTTTAAATATGGGTGGGGCGCAAAGCTTAAAAGATTGTGAGCTTTTTTTAAAAAATATGTTTAATGACCCCTATATTTTAGGCATTCAAAACAAGACACTGAGAAAGCTTTTAGCATGGCTCATCACTAAAATGCGCGTGAAAGCTATGCGCAAAAATTACGAGCATTTAGGCGGCAAATCGCCTTTAAATGAAATCACGCAGCGACTTTGCGAAAAGCTGAATTTAGAAGCTAAAAAAGATGAGAGTTTGAAAAATTTTCATTTTGATTTTGTGAATTTATATGTGCCGCCCTTTGCTAGCGAGGTTTTAAGCCGCTATGAGCTTGGTCAAAATGATGAAATCGTGCTTTTTCCTTTATATCCGCACCATTCTAAAACGACGGTAACTTCAAGTCTTGAAGTGCTTAAAAATGAAATTGCGCGCCTTAATTTAAAGGCAAAAATCAGCCAAATGCCTATATTTTATGAAGATGAATTTTATAATGAAATGATTAAAAAGCACATTTTAAAAGCAAATGATGAGTTTAAAAAAGGGCATAAAAAAACGCTCATTTTCTCCGCGCACTCCTTGCCAAAAAGCCATATCAAAAAGGGCGATATTTACGAAGAGCACATCAACGCGCATTTTAACGCGCTTAAAAAAGAGCTTGCACCCTTTTTTGATGAAATTTTGCTGGGCTATCAAAGTCGCTTGGGACCTGTGAAATGGCTGGGTCCTAACACCAGCGATTTGATAAAAGATTTACAAAATGAAGCCTTGATTTATCCGCTTGCTTTTTGCATTGATTGTTCTGAGAGTGTTTTTGAGCTTAACATTGAGTATAGAAAAGTGGCCTCAAAAGATTATTTTGTCGTGCCTTGCGCAAATGATAGCGCGGAGTTTATAAAGTTTATTTTGCAAAAAATAAAATAGAGACTATAAGCGAAATTTCAAGCAAAACTTGCTAAAATTTTTAAGATTAAATTTGAAAGATTTTTATGGTAAAACTTGCAGTTATCGGTGCTGGCAAATGGGGGAGCGCGCTTAAGAGCGCTTTAAGTGAAAAGCAAGAATGTCTCATCACTTCGCCAACAAAGCGCGATATCAAGGACTTTGTAAGCATAGAGCAAGCTTTGAAAGCCGAGTTTCTCATCTTTGCTCTAAGCACGCAAGATAGCCGCGCGTGGCTAAAAAAGCATTTTAAATATCAAGGGCAAAAAATTCTCATCGCTTCAAAGGGCATTGAGATAAAAACTTGCAAATTTTTAGATGAAATTTTTTTAAATTTCGTGCCAAAAAAACATTTATGCGTGTTAAGTGGCCCAAGCTTTGCGGCTGAAGTGCTTGAGAAGTTGCCTACGGCTCTGGTCATCAGTGGCAGCTCTAAAGCACTTTGCAAAGAATTTGCCGCGTTTTTCCCGCCTTATATCAAGGCTTATGTGGATAAAGATGTGCGCGGGGCTGAAGTTTGCGGGGCTTATAAAAATGTGCTTGCCATAGCTAGCGGCATTAGTGATGCTTTAAAGCTTGGAAATAATGCTAGAGCAAGCCTTATAGCGCGCGGACTTGTGGAAATGCAGCGCTTTGGCAAGGCTTTCAAGGCTAAAGAGCATACATTTTTGGGCTTAAGCGGGGCTGGAGATTTGTTTTTAACCGCTTCTAGCACACTTTCAAGGAATTACCGCGCCGGTGTTTTGCTTGCAAAGGGGCTGAGCTTAGAACAAATAAAAAACGAGCTTAATGAAGTTATCGAGGGCTTTAGCACAGCTTTTGCAATAGAAAAAATCGCGCGTCAAAAAGATATTTACACGCCCATTGCAAGCGAAGTGGTGCAAGCGCTACGGGGTAAGGATGTAAAAGAGTGTTTGAAAGATTTGCTGAAGTCTTAAAATCCCTGCTTTTGAGTGCTTTTAAGGAATTTGATTTTTTGCGCCAGGCTTGTTTGCTTAATCTTCATCAAAAATTGCGCACAGCCCTTAAAATCACTTCAAATCGCGCGCCTTGGGTTTTGGACTTTAAATTTGATTCCATCATTGCGAGCTAGCAATTTGAATAAGGAAAATAAATGATAATAAAAAATGCGAGAATTTATGGCGAAGAGCCTTTGGATTTAGAGCTTGAAAAAGGCATTATCAAAAAAATAGGTAAAAATTTAAAAGGCAGCAAAAGCCTTGATGCTGGTAGTTTAACCCTGCTTCCAAGCTTTGTGGATTTAAATGTGCGCCTTAAAAATGATAAATTCAGCCTTGAAAATCTTGCCTTGCTTGAAGAGAAATGCCTAAAAAGTGGGATCAGTGCTGTGCTTTTGCGCGATGATATGGACTTTGATGAAGAGAGTTTGAGCCTTTTTTTAAATCATCTCAAAAGCCTAAAAGTGCGTATTTTCACAAGTGTGCGCGCCTTAGATAAAGACAAAAAGCTCAAAAATCTCTCCACGCTCATCAGTAAAAACGCCTTTGCTATCGAGCTTGAAAGCGCAAGTGAAGCCAATATTTTAAGACAAAGTATGCAATATGCATTAATGAAAGATGTCCCACTTCTCGTGCGCTGCTTTGAAAGTGGCTTTGATGATGGTGGTGTAATGAGTGATGGAGCGATGAGCTTTAAGCTTGGACTTGTAGGCATTAGCAAAGTGAGTGAGCTGAGTGAAGTAGCTAAAATCAAACAAATCGCAAAATTTTATGGCTCAAGAATGCTTTATGACTGCCTAAGTCTCAAGCAAAGCCTTGATTTGCTAGATTCTAGTGATGAAATTCTCATCAGTATTCATCATCTTTTAAAAGATAGCAGCGCTTGTGAAAACTTTAATACCGCAGCAAAGCTTATGCCGCCTTTGCAAGAGCTAGATGATACCAGCGCGCTTTTGCAAAGATTGAAAGATGATTTTTCTAAAATCTCAAAGAGTGAAATTTCAAAAAGTGCACACAAAAATCACGCTAAAATCAAGTTTTTAAGCGCACTTGAAAGCGCAAAACCCATCACACACAAGGATTTAGCTTTTGATGAGGCTAGCTTTGGCATTGATAGCTTGGGCGAGTTTATGAGCCTTTGCAATACTTTTTTAGTGCAAAAAGGCATTTTGAGCTGGCGCCATGTTTGCGAGCTTGCAAGCCTTAATGGCGCAAAGTTTTTAGGGTTAAATTGTGGCGAGATCAAAGTTGGCAAAGAAGCAAATTTCGTGCTTTTTGATGAAAATTTAAATATAAAAATAAAGGAAAATAGCCTTTATGCTAAAGATAAGCTAAAGGGCGAAGTTAAGGCGCATTTTTTAAACGGCGAACTGATTTTTTAAAATCACAAAAAAAGTATCAATTTAAATATTATAAACGAATAGCATAAGGAAATAAAATGGCAACATTGCACGAAATTTTAGGCAATAGTGATTATATGCTTGATTTATGTGTTCGTATGGCTCATCACAGCACAGCTATTGAGGGCAATACTATAACTCTTGCGCAGACTAAATCTATTATTGTTGATAATTATATTCCTAGAGAAGTTAAAGAGCGAGAGTTTTATGAGGTGCGCAATTATCGATACTTAATTCCTGTTCTCATAGAATCATTAAATACTGATGAAGTAATAAATAATGAATTAATTAAAAGATTTCATAGTGTGATAATGAAAGATTTACATAAAGAGGCTGGTATGTTTAAAATGGTGGAAAATATGATAATTGGAGCTGATTTTGAATCAACAAAACCATATTTAGTGCCAACAGAATTAAAAAATTGGTGTGATAATTTAAATTATAAGCTCAATAATAGTAGGAATTTGCAAGAAAAACTAAGTGCAATTTTTGAGTCGCATATTCAATTTGAGAAAATACATCCATTTAGCGATGGTAATGGACGCACAGGGCGTTTATTGATTGTTTATTCTTGTTTTGAAAACAATCTTGTTCCTTTTGTAATACCGCAAGATAGAAAAGATTTCTATCTTGCTTGTCTTGCCGAAAACAGAATAAAAGACCTTGTGAAATTTGGAGAAGAATTAATGAAAAAAGAAGAGGCTAGAATAAATCTTTTTCTTCAACAAAATAATACAATAGAAAATGAAGTAAAATTTGAAAATGTTATCAAACATAATAAAAAAAGGAGGTAAAATGAATATTTTTGACGAGAGTTTAAAATAAATTTTAATATATCTTGAAATTCAATAAAATTTATTTTATTTCGCCTTGTTTTCAAAGCAAAATGCTATAATTTTGCAATAAATTAAGGGAAATTTAATATGCGTTTTACTTTTATCACTCTTTTTGAAAACTTAATCAAGCCTTATTTTAAAGAAAGCCTTTTAAAAAGGGCGATTGAAGCAGGGCTTATTAAAACTTCTTTTTTAAATGTACGCGATTTTTCAAAAGATAAACATAAAAAGGTGGATGATTATAAACTTGGCGGTGGGGCAGGGCTTTTAATGAGTGCTCAGCCTTTGTTTGATACGCTTAAAGCGTTTAAAAAAGAGCATTCAAACGCTCATATCGTTTTCTTAAGCCCAGTAGGCAAGCCTTTTAAGCAAATTGACGCTAAAAGGCTAGCTCAAAAAGAGCATATCGCCTTTGTGTGTGGGCGTTATGAGGGTATTGATGAGCGCGTGATTGAGATTTTTGCTGATGAAATTTTTAGTGTGGGCGATTTTATTTTAATGGGCGCAGAATTGCCCGCTCTCACACTTTGCGAAGCCATAGCTAGAAATATCAAAGGCGTGCTGGGCAATGAAGAAAGCCTAAGCGAAGAAAGTTTCGAAGAATACTTGCTTGAAGCACCGGCATTTGCGAAGCCTTTAGCCTTAGAACAAAATTTTAATCAAAAAAAGCAAATTTTTTACGCAAATTCAGTATTTTTAAAGGGTAATCACGCTAAAATCAAAGCTTTCAAATTTAAATTAGCACTTTGTAAAACGCAGTTTTTCCGCCCTGATCTTTACGCAAGGTGCAAAATTAAGGATAAAAAATGAAAAACAAATACATCGAGCTTTTCGAAAAAAAACAGCTTGAGGCTAAGAAAGTGCCTGATTTTAGAGCCGGCGACACTCTAAAACTTGCCATTCGCATTAAAGAAGGCGACAAAACGCGCATTCAAAATTTCGAGGGTCTTTGTATCGTGCGCCGTGGAAATGGCGTCAGCGAGACTTTCACAGTGCGCAAAATCGGCGCAAACAATGTCGGGGTTGAAAGAATTTTCCCTATTTATAGCCAAAGTTTAGAAAGCATTACTGTTCTTCGTAGGGGTCGTGTGCGCCGTGCAAGGCTCTTTTATCTTAGAGATAGACGCGGTAAAGCAGCACGCATTAAAGAGCTTAAAAAATAATTTAAGTCTCATTCGAGTTTTAAGCCTTTGGGCTAAAACTCATCTAAAAATCTATACTTAACTTAGGACTTTAAATTTATGCTTTGGACCACAAGCAGTTGGAAGCAATTTCCCATTAAACAACAGCCCATTTATCCCGATGAAAGTGCCTTAAATTTAGCACTTGATAAGCTTGAAAAATTACCGCCTTTAATCTTTGCTGGAGAAGTGAGAAACCTTAAAGAAAGATTAAAGCTTGTGAATAAAGGCGAAGCCTTTTTGCTTCAGGGTGGCGACTGTGCCGAGAGCTTTGCAAATTTTGGTGCTGTAAATATACGCGATATGTTTAAGCTACTTTTGCAAATGGCTGTGGTGCTTACTTTTGCAGGCTCTGCTCCGGTGGTTAAAATAGGGCGCATAGCCGGGCAGTTTGCTAAGCCTAGAAGCAGCGATTTTGAAGAGCTTAATGGCATGAGTTTGCCAAGTTACCGCGGCGACATAATAAATGGCTTTGAATTTAATGAAAAAGCGCGCGTTGCAGATCCTAAAAGAATACTAGAAGCCTATTATCAAAGCGCGACTACGCTAAATTTGCTCCGTGGCTTTGCAAATGGGGGGCTAGCCGATTTACACGAGGTGCATCGCTGGAATTTGGGCTTTATCAAAAAGGCTGAGCTTGGCAGCAAATACGAAGAGCTTAGCGAGAAAATCACGCAGGCGCTAAGCTTTATGAATGCTTGCGGGATCAATTCTAAAAACACGCCAAGCCTAAGGCAAACCAGCGTTTATACCTCGCACGAAGCCTTGCTGCTGCCTTATGAAGCAGCACTCACGCGCGTGGATAGCTTGAGTGGGGATATGTATGATTGCTCTGCGCATATGCTTTGGATCGGCGAGCGCACGCGCGCTATCAACGAAGCGCATGTGCATTTTTTAAGCGGGGTGAAAAATCCTGTGGGCGTGAAAATAGGACCCACAGGCACAGCCCAAGAAATCATCGCTCTAGCAAATGCGCTAAATCCAGCTAATGAAGAGGGTAAACTCAATATCATCATAAGAATGGGCGCTGAAAAAATCGCCGATAATTTGCCTAAAATTTTTAAAGAGCTTAAAAGCGAGGGGCTAAACTTAATCTTTAGCATTGATCCTATGCATGGAAACACCGTTAAAGCGGGCAATTACAAAACACGCGAATTTGATAAAATCATGGATGAAGTGAGAATGTTTTTTGAAATTGCGATGGCTGAGGGCGTTTATGCGGGTGGCGTGCATTTAGAAATGACAGGACAAGATGTAACTGAATGCACGGGCGGAGCTTTCAATGTAACGGCTGAAGCCTTAAAAGAGCGCTACGAAACGCAGTGTGATCCAAGGTTAAATGCCGATCAAGCCCTAGAACTTGCCTTTTTAATCGCTAATTTAGTTAAAAAACAAAAAGCTTAAGGCTTTAAATTTATAAATAGATTTAAGCTAATTTTAAATTTAAAAAGGGCAAAAATGATAAAAATTTATGGCATTAAAAACTGCTCGAGTGTGAAAAAGGGACTTGATTTCTTAGAAAACAAGGGTTTTGAATATGAGTTTTTAGACATTAAAAAACTAGATGAAAACACCTTAAATTCGTGGCTTAAAAGTAAAAGTTTTAACGAGCTTATCAATTTAGCAGGCACGACAGCTAAAAAATTAAGCTTAAATAAAGAAAAACTAGCCAGTTTAAGCCAAGAAGAACTAAAAAAGCTCGTTTTAGAAAATCCAAGCCTTATCAAACGCCCTGTTATAGATAAATCAGGTCAAATTTATATCGGCAAAGAGTATGAAAATTTAAACTGATTAAATAAAATTAAATTATAGAAAAGCTATAAAAATCATCAAAAATTTCAAGTATAAAAAATTAAATTTCAAAGAATTTAAATGAAAAATTACAATATTTTACTTTGTGCGGATGAAAATTATCTTAAATTCGCCGCTGTTTTAATGACTAGCATTGTTTTAAACGCCGATAAAAGCCAGAGTTTTGAAAACTTGAATGGCGTAAAAGCAGGGAAAAATCAAAGCCCTTTAAATCAAAAGCATTTAAACGAGCGCTTTATTTTCCACATTTTTAGCAATCATTTAAGCGAGCAAGCCCTATCAAAGCTTAAACAATTCGCCCTTTGGCTTAGTGAGATTTTTGCCTGCGAAATCAAAAGCTATATCATCGATGAGAGCGCATTTAAAGGGCTTTCAACATGGCGGGGCAATTTGCTTACTTACTACCGCCTTAAAATGCACGAGTTTTTGCCACCAAGCGTTGAAAGGTTGTTGTATTTAGATGTTGATATGCTGGTGTGTTGTGTGATGTGCGCGAACTTTTTGCGCTTGATTTAAAAGATAATATTGCTGGCGTTGTGAGTGATTTTTTTCCCACTCAAAGAGTTCTTAAACACAGTAAAAATAGTGCTTTAGACATCATCATAAAAAAAGAAAATTATTTTAATGCAGGCTTTTTGCTGGTTGATTTAGTCAAATTTAAAGAAGAGAAAATAGGCGAAAAGGCGGTTGAGTTTTTAAAAAATTATGAGAACTTTTTTGCCGATCAAGACTGCTTAAATGCTGTTTTACAGGGCAAAACTCTTATGCTTGATTTAAGTTTTAATTTTCAGCTTTCAAGGCTTAAAGCATTTAGGTAGCCCAAATTTTTTAAAGATAATAGCCAAAATTACGAGATAAACTGTACGAAAGCCGAGTTTAAAAACGCGCTTAAAAGCCCTAATATTATTCATTTTGTCAATTACAAACCTTGGCGCGAACCTAAAAAATGGCAAATTTATTATTTTTTAGGCAAGTTTTTACCCCTGACTTTACTCAAAAAGAATGTGCGCTGCAACTATAATATCGCTAAAACTCATCATCTTTACAAACAAATTGCGCGCAAAATCCCTATTTTTAAAGATGAGCTAAAAGAAGTTTTTAAATTTTAATCATTTCAAAACAGCGGCGCGAGTTCTAAATTTCGTCATTGCGAGCGAATGAAATGAGCGCGGCAATCCATAACTTCTACACAATAAAATTTATCTACCCGTCATTGCGAGCCGCAGGCGAAGTAATCTATAATTAAATTTTTAAATAAATTCGATGATTTGAAATTTTATTTCAAGTCAAATTTATGAATTGCCACGCAAGGATAAATCCTTGTTCGCAATGACCAATTTTTTAATTCTATTCATCATTGTGGTAATTTATTAAAATTTAAAAAAACTTAAAATTTCGTCATTGCGAGAAGCGCAGCGCCGAAGCAATCTATAATTTAATGGCAAAATCAAAGAATAGATTGCCACGATTTGACTTCGTCAAATCTCGCAATGACAATAGCGTAGTCGTCATTGCGAGCGCAGCGAAGCAATCTATAATTTAATCACAAAATAAAAATAAAATTTTAAAATAAATTTGTAGATTGCCACGAAAATTCTACGAATTTTCTCGCAATGACAGCAATTTTAATTTTCTTTTAAATTCCAAAACTCGCGCCGCTGTTTTTAGAATTATTTTAAAAATTTATGCTACATTTAAAGTTAAATCAAGCGCAGCAGTTTTGGAGTTTATCTAACAAATTTGAATGAAAAATTTATAAAATTTAATTAAATTTTATAAAAACTCCCTTAAAGTGTTTGCCTTTTTCATCCATTTTTTAAGGCTTTCAACTTTATCTTGCTTGATGAGTTCTTTGCAAAATTCAAGCTCTTTTTGAAAATGCTCTATGCTTAAGAGCAAATTATCCTTATTTTGCTCAAAAATGCTGCCCCACATCGCAGGACTTGACTTAGCGATACGGCTCATACCCTTGAAAGAATTGCTTCCAAGATGAACGATATTTTTTTTATCCTCTTCTTTCATCACAAAATTTGCCAGCGCAAAGCTAATGGCGTGCGGTAAATGAGAGATAATGGCGGTGTGATGATCGTGTGCTTTAGCATTCATAAAGATGATTTTCATGCCCAGATGCGAAAAAAGCTCGACCGCTCTTTTTTGATGCAAATCATCTGCGACTTCACTCTCACAAAGTACGCAAACAGCGTCTTTGTAAAGCTCCTTAAAAGCAGCTTTTGCGCCGCTATTTTCAGTGCCACACATAGGATGAGCGCTGATAAAATGACTTTTAAGCTCCTTTGGCAAGCTTTTTATAATCTCTTCTTTAGTGCTGCCAAGCTCGATAATGGTCGTTTTTTTGCTCGTATTTTTAAGCTCTTTAAGCAAGGAAATAATAACATCCACAGGCGTTGCAAGTATGATGATATCGCTATTTTTAAGGCTTTCAAAGTCCTCAAGCTCATCGACAAGCCCTAAATTTAGAGCTTCTTTTGCGTTTTTTTTATCCTTATCAAAGCCGCTGACTTTATTTATAAATTTATTCTCTCTCAAACAAAGCCCAAGACTTCCACCCATAAGCCCAAGTCCTATAATGCTAACTTTCATTTTCATCCTTTTTAAAAGCCTAAATTTTAGCAAATTTTAAAGCGTTTTGGATAGAATTTAAAAATTATTTTTAAATATATGGAATGAAATTTTATGTAAATTATGCATTGATTTGCTTGCACTTTGTAACAATAGGACTTTTAATTTTTATAAATTTCAAAATTCTAAGGTGTAGAATTGAAATAAAAATAAAAGTTTGCCAAGCTTTCAGCAGGGCTAAGTGAGAAAGTAGCTTATGGGAGTGAGAATTTAAACTTTTATAAATGATGAAAAGCAAGAGGGCAATTTAAATTCCCTTAAAAACGCTCAAGTTTTAAAGGATAAAAATGATTTATTATTTCATAGCCTTTGGTATGGGCTTAGCCATCGCACTTCAAGCACCGATAAACTCGGCACTCGGAAAAGGTCTAGGCAGCTGGGCTTTAATGCCTGCTTTCATTTCATTTTTCATCGGCACACTTTTGCTCGCTACTTTAGTTGCCTTTAGCGGCGGCTTTAACGCAGGCTTTTTTAAAGCCCTTACCCAGCAGTCTTTGTGGAAATTTTTAGGCGGGGCTTTGGGGGCATTTTTTGTCTTTGGCACGATTTTGCTTGCGGATAAAATTGGACTTATTAATATGTTTATCACTGTGCTTTTTGCCCAGCTTATAATGAGTCTTAGTCTTGATGGTTTAGGTGCTTTTGAGCTAGTTAAAAAAGAAATTTCTTGGCAAAAAATTCTAGGCTTGTGCGTCATTTTTACAGGACTTTTGATATTTTTTTCAAAAGAGCTTTTAAGAGATAAAATTTAATGTGAAATTCTTATAAAATTCAAGTATCTTAAGCTTAAACAATAAATTTGAAAACTTAAATTTGCATAAATTTGAAATTAGTTTAAGTTTTAAAAAGCAAATGGGCTTCATTTTTATTAAGTGATTTCTAAATTTTTCTTAAAATTTATTTTTAAATAACTCCTATAAAATAGAGCTTTAAAAAGCTTCTAACTCTACTTTAGGTAAGTAGCTTACTTAAAAGTGTGTATTGAAATTTCTTTTAAATTGATTTATAATTTTATAATTTTAAATCGATTTTGAAAGGATAAAAATGAATACACAAGAGATTTTAAAAGCATTTAACGCGCGTTATGCGTGCAAACTCTTTGACGCAAACAAAGAAATAAGCGCAAATGATTTTCGCGTCATCCTTGAAGCAGGGCGCTTGAGTCCTTGTAGCTTTGGCTTTGAGCCTTGGAAATTTGTGGTTTTAGAAAACAAAACGGCGAGTCAAAAGGCACTCCGTGCTAAGCTTCATCCACTTTGCTGGGGTGGGCAAAGAAGCCTTGAGGGTGCGAGTCATTATTTGATTATTTTAGCGCGCAAAAAGGCGGATTTGCTCGTGCAAAGTGCTTACATACAGGATATGATGAAAAATGTGCAAGCTCTACCTGAAAATGTTGTAAAGATTAAAAGTGGATTTTATAGCACCTTTTTAAAGCAGTTTGAGCTAGAAAATGAGCGTGAGTTTTTTGACTGGGCGTGCAAGCAAAGCTACATCGCACTTGGCAATATGATGAGCGTGGCGGCATTTTTGGGTGCTGATTCTTGTGCAGTTGAGGGCTTTGATATGCGCGCAGTCGATGAGCTTTTAGTGCGTGAAAATATCTTTGAAAGCGCTCATTTTGGCGTGGCTGTGATGGCTGGCTTTGGTTATCGTGGGGCTGATAAACACGCACAAGATACTAAAAAACGTCGTAGTTTTGATGAAGTGGTGGAGTTTATCAAATGATTTTTGTTTTGGCTAAAGTCTTTTTAAAGCCTTTAAGCGCGGATGAGTTTATCAAAATCGCCCATCATTTAATAGAAAAAAGCAGAGTAGAAAAGGGCTGCTTGAGCTATGATTTAGCCCGGTTGGATGAAAACACGCTTTATTTTATCGAGTCGTGAGCGAGTAAAAAGGACTTAGAAGAGCATTTTAAAGTGGTAAATGAAAAATTTAAGCCACTTTTAAGCAAAGAAAGCAAAGTGCAAATTTTGGAAAAAATCTCTTATTAAGAATGTAAAATTTGTTGAGCTCAATCAAATTGTATTGCAAATTTTAATCAATTTGATTTTACTATCTTAAACTGCAATGCTTTTAATGCTGAATTGATTTTATGAGTTGCTTAAATTTTTAGAGCTCAATTCTATCAAAACGATTTCACTTGGAGCCAAAAAGCGAATGGCTGGACCCCAAAAGCCTGCGCCGCTGCTGACATAAAGCTTTGAGCCATATTTTAGCTCATAAAGTCCGTGCAAAAAGCCCTGCTGTAAATAAACGAGCGCACCAAAAGGAAAGACCTGCCCCCCGTGCGTGTGTCCGCTTAAGATCAAATCAAATTTGCTCAAATCATACAAATTCGCCGTTTTTGGCTGATGAGAAAGCAAAATACTAGGCTTATTTGGACTTAAGTTTTTTTGCGTTTGCTCTAAATCAGGGATGAAATTGACATCGCCACTAAGTCCTAGCCCGCTTAAACCCGTGCTTTTAGCTGAATTTTCTAGGCTTGAGAGCTCTTGCTCGGTGTCATTTTCATTTCTTATTTTATCTCCTTCATTTACGAAGCGAAGCCCGGCTAAATCCGCCAAACCACCGATATTTAAAGGTCCTATATCCACGCTTTCATTAATGAGAATATTTAAATTTGTCTTTTCTTTTAAAAGCTTTAAAACCCCGTCTAAGCCCCTATAATACTCGTGATTTCCCAGCGAATAAAAAGTGCCATATTTGCTCTCAATTTTATTTAAATCGCCGATGTAATGCTCTAATTCAGCAGGCTTTGTATCGACTAAATCGCCCACAATGACGACAACATCAGGCTTTAGCGCGTTTATTTTAGTAATGAGACCTTTTAAAAAGCGCTCGTGCAAGTTTTTGCCCAAATGCACATCGCTGATCATTACAAGCCTTAGATTTTCCTTAAGATTTTTTAAATTTAGCTTTAGAGTTTTGACATCTGGGATAAAATTTGCATTGCCCCAGCCCCTTAAAATAAGCCCTAAGCCAAAGATTAAAAGGCTAAAGTTAAACAAAAGCTTGATACTGACGCGACGCTTTTCATCAAATTTCACATTCACAGCATTTTGCGCCCATTTTTTAATGAGAAATTCTAAAATATCCTTAAAAAGCGTGAGAAAAAAGAAAAAATAAGTCGGCGCAAAAGTATGCGAAAGCCCTATGTATATAGGATTTGCGAAGCGATCATCAGCACGAAAAAGCAAAAAGCTAAACTGCGCGGCAAAAAGGATCAAAACCACACTGAAAACAACGCGCCTATGAGCCTTTAAAAAAGGTATATGCATAAACAAACGCTTATAAATATAGACATTTGCCAAGCCAAAAATCAAAGTAAAAATCAAAGAAACAACTAAAAACATAGCTCGATTTTAGCATTTTTGCATAAATGAAGCATAAATTTAAAGACAAATTAACCTTTTTAGGCTAAAATTAGGGCTTTAAAACAAAGGAATTTCAATGTATAGATTTGCGCCCTCGCCAACAGGAGATATGCACATAGGCAATTTGCGAGCAGCTATTTTTAATTATATTTGTGCAAGGCAAAATAAAGAAGATTTTATTTTACGCATTGAAGATACAGATACGGCGAGAAATATAGCGGGCAAAGAAGAAGAGATTAAAGAAATTTTAAGGCTTTTTGACATTTCTTGGCAGCATTTTTATGTGCAAAGTGAGAATTTAAATTTACACAGGAAAATGGCTTTAAAATTAGTCGCAGAAAAAAAGGCCTTTGCTTGCTTTTGCACCTCCGAAGAACTAGAAGCTAAAAAAGAAGCTGCGCTAAAGGCTAAAAAAGCTTACCGCTACGACGGAACTTGTGAGCATTTAAGCGATGAAGAGGTGCTAAATAATGACAAGCCCTTTGTGATACGTCTTAAAAAGCCCACGCACGAGATGAAATTTACAGATTTAATCAAAGGTGAGCTTAAATTTGAGCCTGAAAATATCGATAGTTTTGTGATTATGCGAGCAGATAAAACGCCAACTTATAATTTTGCTTGCGCAGTTGATGATATGCTAGAGGGCGTTACTTGCATTATAAGAGGCGAGGATCATGTCTCAAACACGCCAAAGCAAGAGCATATTCGCGTAAGTCTTGGCTACACGCAAAAAATGATTTATGCGCATTTGCCTATAATCTTAAATGAAGAGGGTGTGAAAATGAGCAAGCGCGAGGCACACTCGAGCGTGAAGTGGCTTTTAGATGAGGGCATTTTGCCAGCTGCGATTGCAAATTATCTTATAGTGCTTGGAAATAAAACGCCGCGCGAGATTTTCAGCCTTGAAGAAAACCTTGAGTTTTTTGATATTAAAAAAGTTGCAAAAGCTCCTGCACGCTTTGATTTAAAAAAGCTTTTGCAAATCAATAGAGAGCATATTAAAAGGCTTGATGATGAGAATTTGTGCGAAATTTTACATTTTGATAAATACGATTTAAGCCTTGATTTGAAAAAAGCTTTTGCAAATTTAGCTAAATTTTACACCCAAGAAGCCAGCACTATTAAGGAGCTTAGGGCTAAGTTTGATTTGATTTTTGATGTGAAATTAAAGCTAAGTTTGAATGAATTTAAAGAATTTAAGGATGAAATTACTAAACTCAGCGACGTTTTAATGAGCCTTGATTGTGCAAACTTAGACTACGAGGGCTTCAAAAACGCTTTGATACAAAAAACGAATTTAAAGGGAAAAAGCTTTTTTATGCCGCTTAGAATTTTATTAATGGGAAGCTTGCACGGACCTGAGATGAGCGAGTTTTACGCTGTTTTCAAGCCCTTTTTAAAGGAGAAAAAATGGAGCTTTTAGGCACTTCAATTTTTGTTTCTATCATCAGCGTGATACAAATACTGCTGAGTACTTATATGTGGATCATCATTATCGCATCCCTTATTTCTTGGGTCAATCCTGATCCTTATAATCCTATCGTGCAAATCCTTTACAAGCTCGCAGCCCCAGCTTACAGGCTCATTAGCTTTATCCCTACGCGTATAGGTGCTATTGATTTAGCCCCTTTAGTCATTATTATCATCTTGCAGTTTTTAAATATCTTGCTGGGTAACTTAGCAGCAAGGTTGTAGTATGAAAAGATTTTTTTTAATTTTTGCCCTTATTTTAAGCATTTTAAATGCCACACCTTACAGCCTTGAAGAGCTTAAGAAAAAGGATAATTCTTTAGCAAAAGATTATTATATTTGGCGTTTGTTTGAAGAAAATAAAATTTCAAAAAAAGAAGCACAGTCGCTTAGAGCTCAAATTTTTCGCTACGCAGGTAAGATTAAAAAAGAGCTTGAAAAATATGTACCACCTCGAGCCTTTGTGGATTCTAAATATGCAAAATGCTTTAATTACACAGCTAAAAACATACTTGATGCAAATGCTACTTGTCAAAATTACCGCCTTAATTCTTTAGCCTTTATTTCAAGCTTAAGCCCTCAAACACGCACAAAATTAGCAGCTAAATTTGAAAATAATAAGGATTTAAAAAGCCTTCTTTTAGCCTTTAATGAAAAAACTCCTTTACAAAGCGTCATAAAAACATCAAATTCTAGCTATTTTTTTAAGGTTTATGATTATTTTAAAAAGCCCGATTTAAGCCTTGAGTCAGCTTTTTTAGACAAAATCGCAGTTAAAAAAGAGTTTAAGAATTTTGCTAGAAATATCATTATTAACAAAACTCATCCTAAATTAAGGGCTTCATTTTTAAATATTTCACCTCTTGCAGTAAGCGATGACAGCGCCTTTTACTTGGGGCTTAACGCACTTTTATTTGATAAAGAAAGTAGGGCGCTTTTATTTTTCAACTCAGCCTACAATAGCTTTGAAAATGCGAATTTAAAGGACAATGCTCTTTTTTGGATTTATCAAATTTCAAAAGCGGATACAGATTTAAACACTTTAGCAAAAAGTAAGAATATAAATATTTACAGCCTTTATGCAAAGGAGCTTAAAAATGAGCCTTTGCCTGAGATTACGACGCCAAAATTAAGGGATAAAAAAATAAATTATGATATGAAAGATCCCTTTTTATGGCAAAGCCTTTCTAAAAAAATTCAAAAGTCCTCAAACGAGCAGCTAAAGGCTCTAGCAAAGGACTTTGAAAGCGTACAAACTATAAATATTTATGCTTATATAATGGAAAAAGCGGATAAATTTAGAAAAAATTATTTTATAATGCCTTATTTTGAGTATTTAAAAGATTATGATAAAAAGCGTCAAGCTCTCATTTTAGCCCTAGCTAGACAAGAAAGCCGCTTTATACCTAGTGCTATTTCAACTTCTTATGCGCTTGGAATGATGCAGTTTATGCCCTTTGTGGCAAATCACATTGCTTTTAAAGAAATGAAACTGGACAAATTTGATCCTGATGAGATGTTTGATCCTAAAACGGCGTATTTTTTTGCTAATCATCATTTAAATTATTTAGAAAAAGAAGTAAAAAATGTGGTTTTTATATCTTATGCTTATAATGGTGGTATAGGCTTTACAAAAAGAATGCTTGCAAGAGAAGATATGTTTAAAAAAGGTAAATTTGAGCCTTTTTTATCTATGGAATTTGTACCTTATCAAGAAAGTCGCAACTATGCAAAATACGTGCTTGCTAATTATATTGTGTATCTAAATTTATTGAACGGTAATACAAAGATTTTGAGTATTTTTGAAAGCTTAATTGCTGACAAATAGCTTTTAAACAAAGCTCCAGCCTTAAAGTGCCTTGCTTTTGTAAAGGAATTTCAAGGCTAAATTCCTTGCTAAATTCGTTTTTAACGGCGTATTTTAAAAGCTCATCATACTTAGAAAGCTCTTTTATAATAGGCTTTTGTCCGTCAATATTAAAAGAAATATCCTTTAAAATAGCATCCCTTGGGCTCACACTCATTAAAAAAAGCTCTTTATCAAGCTCTTTTTCAAGTAAAGCATTGATATAAGTGAATACAAAAACTAAATTTGGCTCATTTTTAAAATAAATTTTTTTAGTTTGCATTAGCGCTGAAGCAGCGACTAAATCGATATTTGATGTCCTTTTAGAACAAGAGCTTAAAAATAAAATTTGAAAAATCATTAAAAAAAATACAATAAATTTCATAAAAATCCTAAATTTTTCTCATAATTATAAGCCTTTTAAACTCTATTTTTGCTTTAAAATACTATAATTTTACAAAAATTTTAAAAAGGTGCGATTTTGCTTAGGCTTGCTTTTGCTTTTAGTGGTCCTTCAAACTCAGGAAAAACCACACTTATTGAAAAGCTGGCAAAAGTTTTTCAAGCTCAGGGCTTAAAGGTTGTGATTTTAAAGCACGATCCGGCCAACAAGGCTAAATTTGATACGCCGGGCAAGGATAGCTTTAAATTTTTTCAAAGCGGGGCGGATACCATCGTGCTAAGCCCTACGCAGACGAGCTTTTTTAAACATGGCGAGCTGAGTTTAGAAGAGTGTTTTAAGCTGGCAAACGCTTTTGATATTTTTTTAGTCGAAGGGCTTAAAAGCCTTGATTTGCCAAGGCTAAGCGTGTTTTGTGGTGCGCTTGATGAGAGCTATTTTGACTTTTCTTTAGGCATTGCAAGTTATGAAAAGCCTAAGGTTCAGGGCTTAAAATGGCTTTTTTTAGACGATATAGAACAAATTGCTAAATTCGTGTTAGAGAATGCGAAAAAGGTTTAAAATACTAAATTTAGTTTGTTTTAGGCTAAAAATTTGGCGCAGTTTTACAAGTTAAGGATAAAAATGAAAGATATTATAACTCATATCAAAAAAGCGGTTTTAGCCATTTCAAAGGAGCTGAAATTCCCTGATACTAGTTATTCAAAAGAGCATAATCAAAGTGGGGATACCCAGCTAAAACTAGACATAAAAAGCGATATTTTAATCACTGAGATTTTAAGACAATGCCCTAAAATTAAGACGTTAATCAGCGAGGAAAAAGAAAGCGCGCTCAACTTAAACAAAGAAGCACCTTTTATCGTAGCTTATGATCCACTTGATGGCTCATCACTTGTGGATGTAAATTTCGCTGTGGGCTCGATATTTGGGGTGTATGAAAAAGAAGCTAAGGCTTCAAATTTAAAGGCTGCTATTTATAGCATTTATGGACCGCGCCTAGAACTCGTCGTTTGCACAGATGAAGCCCCTAAACTCTACCGCCTAAATGAAAAAGAAGAATTTGAGTATATCAAGGATTTAAATTTAGAGCAAAAAGGCAAAATCAACGCCACAGGCGGCACGCAAAAAAACTGGAGCAAAGAGCATAAAGCCTTTATTCAAAGCCTTTTTGATGAGGGATATCGCTTAAGATATTCTGGGGCTATGGTGAGTGATTTGCATCAAATTTTATGCAAAGGTGGCGGGCTTTTTAGCTATCCAGCCACAAGCGACGCGCCTAAGGGAAAACTCAGGCTTTTGTTTGAAGTTTTTCCTTTTGCTTTTATTTTTCAAAAAGTAGGGGGCTTAGCAAGCGATGGCAAAAAGGCGCTTTTAGAGCTTGAGTGTGAGAGCTTGCACGCGACAAGCCCTTGCTTTTTTGGCTCAAAATACGAGATAGAAAAATTACAAGATTTTAGGGGCTAAGATGAGCGAAAAAATGAAAGATAAATACGAACTCGCTCTTGATGAGCAAATCCTTAAAATCAAAGCTTGTCAAGCGGATAAAGGCACTTTTTCGTGCTTTAAATGCGATGCTTTGTTTGACTGTGCGCTTAGAAAAGCTTATGTGAACGCAGTTTATAATAGTATGTCGAAGGGTAAAAGTGAAGGGGGATTTGATTTTTAGAGATTTTTGAGTTTTTAAGGCTTAGTTTTTGGCGATAAATGGGCGAGTTTAAAAAAATCTCACTGCGGCAGATTTCATCATCTAGCCTTGTGAGATTTTTTCTGCACAGCGCCCATTTCTCATTCAAAATCTTTAGCCTTGGGTTTTTTGTAATTTATCATTGCAAGCGCAGCGAAGCAATCTAGATGATTAATTTTTAAAGATTGCCACGACAAAACAGTAAGAGAAATTCAAGTTCGCGCAATGTCGCCGAAAAATGGGGCTTAAATTTAAACAAAAAAAGTTCTTTATTTTGAGATGATTTTAAGGCTTGTGAAGCATTTTTAAAGCTTGTGCTAGATAAATAAATCTGTCAAAGCGCAAAAAAAAAAAAAAATGCAAACTCCCTTAAAAACACTCAAAAGAAAAACTTTAAGATAAAGGAAAAAAATGAGATATCTAACCACACCTATTTATTATGTCAATGATGTGCCTCATTTAGGCCACGCTTATACCACTATCATCGCGGATACTTTAGCTAGATTTTACCGCTTACAAGGCGAGCAAACCTTGCTTTTAACAGGCACAGACGAGCATGGACAAAAAATAGAACTCGCCGCAAAGGCTAAAAACGAAGCCCCAAAGCAATATGCTGATAAAATCAGCGCCGAGTTTAAAGCCCTGTGGGACAGCTTTAGCATAAGCTATGACATTTATGCGCGCACTACAGATGAGCACCACATCAAATTCGTGCAAGCTATGTTTATGAAGATGTTTGAAAAGGGCGACATTTACAAGGGCGAGTATGAGGGGTATTATTGCATATCTTGTGAAAGTTTTTTTACTAAAACGCAGCTAGGTGTGAATGAGTGCTGCCCAGATTGTGGCAAGCCTACGAGTATGGTTAAAGAAGAAAGCTATTTTTTCGCCCTTTCAAAATATGAAGAAAAGATTTTAAAATGGTATGAAGAAGCCGATCCTATACTGCCTAAAAACAAAAAAAGCGAACTTGTAAATTTCGTTAAAAGCGGGCTTAAAGACTTATCCATCACGCGCACGAGCTTTGACTGGGGGATTAAGCTTCCTAGCGCGCTTAATGAGCCAAAACATGTCATTTATGTGTGGCTTGACGCGCTTTTTATTTATATTTCTTCGCTTGATTATCTAAGCGGGGGGCAAAATGCTAAGTTTTGGCCAGCTCATCTTCATTTAGTGGGCAAGGACATTTTAAAATTTCACGCCATTTACTGGCCTGCTTTTTTGATGAGCGTGGATTTGCCCTTGCCGCGCTACATCGCAGCGCATGGCTGGTGGACTAGAGACAGAGAAAAAATGAGTAAAAGCAAAGGCAATGTCATCAAGCCAGCTGAAGTGGTCCAAGCTTATGGGCTTGAGGCTTTTCGCTATTTTATACTGCGCGAAGTGCCTTTTGGAAATGACGGAGATTTTAGCGAAAAGGCTTTGATGAATAGGATCAACGCAGAGCTTGCCAACGAGCTTGGAAATTTACTAAGTCGCATTCTAGGAATGAGTGCAAAATACGCCAATAACAAGCTTTTATCTAAATTTATCAACGAGCATTTTAACGCTGAGTTAAGCACTTGCAAAGAGCACTTGAAAAAAGCGCTAGAGTTTTTAGAGCAAGTGCAGCTTAGCCGCTATTTAGAAGAGCTTTTCAAGGCTTTAGCCTTAGCAAATTTAAGCATCACAAAATATGAGCCTTGGAATTTGATAAAAAATAATGATTTTGAAAAGGCTGTGGCCTTGGTCGCTTTGTGCGCCAATATTCTAGCTAAAGTGGCAATTTTACTCAGCCCTGTTTTGCCACAAAGCTGTGCTAAAATCGCCGCTGCTCTAGGCTTTAAACTTTCTACTCAAAGCTATGAAAATCTCATTTTAAATGATGATTTGAAAGATTTTGAAACTTCTAGCATAGAAGCCCCACTTTTTAGCAAGGTTGAAAAGCCTCTTTTAAAGCCACTTGAGCCAAATTTAAACGCTAGTCTGCAAAATGCAAAAGAAGAAACAAAAGCACAAAAAATTAAAATCGATGATTTTGCTAAAATTGAGATAAAAATCGCTTTAGTAAGGCACTGCGAAAATGTCGCGGGAAGTGAAAAACTGCTGCGCTTTGAACTTGATTTGGGAAATGGCGAGATAAGACAGGTGCTTTCTGGCATTGCTAAATTTTATAAGCCGCAGGATTTGATAGGCAAGCAAGTTTGCGTTCTTTCTAATCTTAAAAAGGCTAAGATTTTTGGGCTTGAAAGCGATGGGATGATTTTAAGCGCAGAAAGTGGGGATAAACTTGTCATCATCAGCCCTGAAAGCTTAGTGCAAAACGGCTCAGTTGTAGGGTAATTTATATATTGAATTTTAAAATTTTAAATTATCGGTAGCAGTTTTAAAATATTATTTAAAATTTTAAATTTGCTAAAATAAATTATGGATTGCTTTGGCGCTTTGCTTCCCGCAACGACAGGGTTAGTTTCGTCATTGCGAGACAAAACGCAGTTTTGTCGTGACAATCTACAAATTTATATTAGAGAAAATTTAAAATTTCGTCATTGCGAGCAAGGATTTATCCTTGCGTGGCAATCCGTAATTTTATTTTGCGATTTAGTTATGGATTGCTTCAGCCTAAAGGCTTCGCAATGACAGATATTAAAATTTTCCGTAAGATTAAGTGTGGATTGCTTCGCGTTTTTGCAAACGCTCGCAATGACGGCAAAAAAATGTCATTGCGAGTGGGCTTTGCCCGCGTGGCAATCTATAATTTTATATGAGAAAAAATTTAACTTCGTGTCATTACAAGACAACACGAAGCTTTGTTGGGGCAATCCACAATTTTGCATTAATTTTGCATTTGCAAAATCCTTAAGTATGTAAAATTAATTAAAATCTAAAATTTTATTCTTAAAGTGCTTTATTGCCACATCTGTTTTAGGCTCATCAAAGCGCATGGCATTGTTTTTATGCCTTCTTCTTGCATAAAATGTCCGCCAAGCTCGGTTTGAATGAGCGTTGCTTTAAGTTTTGCGGCTAGATTTACGCTCAGGCTCGTTGGCACGATTTCATCATTTCTAGCGGTGATGACGACGCGTTTAGGCACTTTTTGGATGAGCTTTTCAAAATTAAGCACATTTTTTGTGAAGCTATCAAGCTGAGGCAGGATTTTAAGGCTTTCATAAAAGCCACTCACCAGCACCACACCGCCTATTTGCTCGCTTTCACTTTCTAAGTATCTTAAAATACTAATGCAGCCTAGAGAATGCCCGACAAAATAAGTATTTGCACCTGATTTTACCTGCGTGCGTAAGGTTTTAAACCATTCGTTTAAATTTGGATTTGATGAATTTGGCATTTCAAGCACCTTTACACTCGCACCATCTTTTTCAAGCTCACTTTGAAGCCAAGAAAACCAGTGCTTTTTAGGGTGTGCGGCAAAGCCATGCACGATATAAACTTGCTTTTGCATAGTATAATCCTTTGAAACTGCCTTTAAAGTGCTTTAAAAAGCATGCAAGAAAGAGCAAAAAATGAAATGATTTTAAGGCTAAGTTCTTAAATTTAGCTTAATTTAACATAAATTAAATAATTTTAAGCTGAATTTAAAAAATTTAGCCTAAATTTAGACTTTTTACACGCGCTTTTTGATGAGAAAATCAAGCGAATAATTATCAAATTTAATGAAATTAAGTAAAAGCACGAAAAATGCAATATGCACGAGCTGGATTTCAATATATTCCCACTGCTCGATAAGAGCTGAGCCAAATATCAGTGAAATCATCGCTAGCGAGCCTAAAATAAGCGCAAAGCGTGAAAATAAACCAGCAATAAGCAGCACACCCACGATAAATTCAACCACTGGCAGAATATAGCCAAAAGGAAGCACCAAGCTAGCAGGCAAAAAAGTCGCTTCAAAGTTCTTTGTCATAGAGTTTGCAAAGGCTTCGATATTGTCAAAGCGCACCAAACCGTGTCCAAACATATTCACACCCAGCGCCAAGCGCGCAACAGTAGTGAAATTGCATTCATCATTTTCTCCCTAAAATAAAGTCAAAGCGAAATTATAGTTTAAAAGAGTAAATTGAGCTTGAAATTTAAAATTTTTAATACAGCAACAAAGATTATTACGCGTTCACACTTAAAGGCCTTAAAAATCACAAGCTGAAAGATTTTGCAAATTGCTTAAAATTTGCTATAATTTTTTTAATTAAATTTCATTGTAATGATTTGAAAAACTCCCAAGGACAAGGCTTTGAAAACACTCACTATCATCGATACTTTTGGCTTTTTTTTCAGACTTTTTTACGCTCTTAAAAATCTCAAAACCCGCACCAATAAGCCAAGCGGTATGGTGGCTGGCTTTGCAAATTTTATTTTTTCCTTAAAAAATGAGATAAAAAGTGATTATTTGATTTTCGCCCTTGATAGCAAGGGTAAGACCTTTAGAAGCGAAATTGATCCTAATTATAAAATCAACCGCACGCCCCCACCCGCCGAGCTTTTAGAGCAAATTCCAGTTTGTATTGAAATGATAGAAAAAATGGGCTTTAAATCCGCCAGCTTTGAGGGCTATGAAGCCGATGATATCATCGCTTCAGTGGTTAAAGAGTGTGAGAAAAAAGACATTTTCGTGCGCATCATCACACAAGATAAAGACCTTTACCAGCTTATAAAAGATGGCAAATCAAGCATTTACAGCCCTATTTCTAAAAACGAATACAACGAAGCGGCCTGCGTGGAAAAATACGGCGTTCGCCCAGCTCAAATCAAAGATTTCCTAGCTCTTTGCGGCGATAGCTCGGACAATATCCCGGGTGTTAAAGGTATAGGCGCAAAGGGAGCAAAAACGCTTTTAGATGAGTTTGAAAATATCGAGGGCATTTATGAGTATTTGAATTTAGTGCGAAATGAGCGCACAAAAATGCTTTTGCAAGAGGGCAAAGAAAATGCTTTTTTAAGTAAAAAATTAGCCAGCTTGTATGAGAGTTTAGATGTTTCAAATTTATTCGAAGGAGCTAGTTTTAGTGCTTTTGAAAGCAGCGAGCCGCTTTTAAAGGTTGTGGATATTTTAAAAGAATACGAGCTAAACGCGCTTTTAAGAAAGCTTAGATATGAAGAATTTAGCCAAGATACTTTAAATGCTAAGATTAAATTTCAAAATGCAAACAATTTAAGCGCCCACGAGCTTAAAAATTTAGATACAAAAAAGCAAGAAACAGCGGTGCAGGCTTTAAACAATACAAATTTAAATGAAAATTTAAAAGATGAGAGCTTAAATGCACCAAATTTAAATGAAATTTCAAGCAAAAATTTAAATCAAATGAGTTTTGAAGCCGTTTTATTAAACGATGAAAACAAGCTTTTTGAGCTTTTAAACTCTTTAGAAAAAAACACACCAATAGCCTTTGATACCGAAACCACAGGGCTTGATACTAAAAAAGCTAAAATTGTGGGCTTTAGCTTTTGCTTTAATGCTTCGCGCGCTTTTTATGTGCCTGTGGGGCATGATGTTTTTGTAGCGGACAAACAAATTTCAAAAGAAGCGGCAAAAAGGGCTGTTGAGACAATCTTTTCTCATTTTGTCATCGGGCATAATTTAAAATACGACTTTGAAATTGTGCGGCATAATTTTGGCTTAAATTTGCCTTTAAATTATGCCGATACGATGATTTTAGCGTGGCTTTATAATCCAGCCTTGCGCGTGAATATGGATGATTTAGCTAAAAGGCTTTTTTCTTATGAGACCTTAAAATTTGAAAATCTCGTCAAAAAGGGGCAAAACTTTGCGAATGTAGAGCTAGAAAATGCTTGCAAATACGCGGCTGAAGATGCTTTTATAACTCTTAAATTTTATGAATATTTTAAGATAAATTTAGAAAAAAATTTACAAGATTTAGCCACAAATGTGGAATTTCCTTTTATTAAAATCATCTTAATGCTTGAAAACAACGGCATTAAGCTAGATTGTGCTAGCCTTGAAAGCTTGATGAAAAAATTTAGCGCAGATATCAAAGAAATCAGCGAAGAAATTTACACCCTTGCAGGCGAAAGATTTAACATAAACTCGCCTAAACAAGTGGGCGAAGTTTTATTTGCTAAGCTTCATTTACCAAGTTCTAAAAAAAATAAAAGCGGGGTCTTTTCCACCGATGAAAAGGTGCTAAATGAGCTTAAAGATACTCATCCAGTGATTTTAAAAATCCTTGATTATAGAGAGCTTGCAAAGCTTTATTCTACCTATTGTGAGCCACTTTTAAGCTTAGCTTTAAAAGATAAAAACTCAAGAATTTATTCAAGCTTTTTGCAAACAGGCACGGCCACAGGGCGCTTAAGCTCAAGAGATCCTAATTTACAAAATATCCCCGCGCACGGTCAATACGCCAAAGATTATAAAACTTGCTTTGTAGCGCGCGAGGGCTTTAGCTTTTTAAGCCTTGATTACTCACAAATTGAGCTTAGAATGCTCGCTCACTTTAGCGGCGATGAAAAGCTTTTAAAGGCTTTTGCACATGATGAAGACATACACGCAAGAACGGCTATAATGATTTTTGGGCATAGTGATTATAATACTAGAAGCATAGCAAAAAGCATCAATTTTGGGCTTATTTATGGTATGGGCTATAGGACTTTGAGTAAGAATTTAGGCATTGACGCCAAGCTTGCAAAAGAATACATTGAGAAGTATTTTAGCAATTTTACCAGCATAAAAAGCTATTTTGAAAAAGTTAAAGCCAGTGCGCGTAAAAATGGCTTTATAAGCACGCTTTTAGGGCGCAAGCGTTATTTTGACTTTGCAAATGCAAATGCGATGATGCAAGCAGCTTACGAGCGCGAGAGCGTCAATTCTATTTTACAAGGCTCAGCCGCTGATATCATCAAGCTTGCTAGCCTTGAAATAGCCAAGCATTTGGATGATGAAAAAAGGCTCATTTTACAAATTCATGACGAGCTTATTTTTGAAGTTAAAGATGAAAAGCTTGAAAATTTTTGCAATTTAGCGCAAAATATTATGCAAAATATAGTAAAATTAAGGCTAAATTTAAAGACTTCTTCAAGTTGGGCGAAAAATTGGGGCGATTTAAAATAATAAAAGCGCCTAATTTTAGAGCTTTAAAAAGCTTGCGAAGTTTTGTTTTTGTAATTTAAATGAATTTTAATTACAAAATTTATTTATAAATTCAAACCATTTTAAATGATTTAATCAAGCGAGTTTAAGGAGCGCGAATGGATTTAACCACGATTTTAGGTATGGTGCTAGCTACGACAAGTATTTCAGTAGGAGATATTTTAGAGGGTGGAAATCCACTGCATGTTATACATTTAAGCTCTGTTCTTATCGTGATCCCAACGGCTGCATTTTGTGCGATGACAGCCACTCACAAAAAAATCGTAAAAGCCGCTTACAAAGAGCTTAAAATCGCCTTTACAGGCGCTAAAGTCAATCTCGGCGAAACCGTAGCCCAGCTTGTCGAGTTTTCAGTCATCGCAAGGCGAGACGGGCTTTTGGCACTTGAGTCAAAGACAAATGAAATAGAAAATGAGTTTATGAGAAATGCGCTGATGATGTTAGTCGATGGCAAAAGCTTTGATGAAATCAAAGATACAATGGAAATTCAAACCGAAGAGCTTGAAGAGCATTATAAGGAGTGTGGCGAATACTGGGTGCGCTTTGGTGAGACTTGCCCGACTATGGGGCTTGTGGGCGCGGTTATGGGTCTTATGCTTGCGCTTCAAAAGCTTGACAATCCACAAGAAATGGCGTTGGGGATTGCCGGAGCTTTTACAGCTACGGTTACTGGGATTTTCGGCTCTTACGCACTTTTCACGCCGTGGGGACACAAGATGAAAGCTAATGGAATGGAATATGTCAAAGAACAACGCGTCATCACTGAAGCGATTAAGGGTATTGCTGAGGGTGTGAATCCTAGGGATTTGGAGGCTAAGCTTTTTAATTATCTAGGGCATGATGATGTGAGGATTTCGCAATTTGACAAATAAGAAAGGCTTGTCTTTTTGGCGAATTTGCGGGAGTTTGGATTTTTCTCACTGTGGCAGGTTTTTTTACCTAGCCTTGCTCGAAAAATCCTACACAACTCATAAATTCACTCAAAAATCCAGCGCCTTTAAATTTGCATTGAATTTTGATAATCCGTCATTGCGAAAAAATTCGTAGAATTTTCGTGGCAATCTATAATTTTTTATGAAAATAAAATTAAAATTTAAATAAATTTAAAAACAGCGGCGCGAGTTTTGAAAAACAAATGAAACCTAAATTTAAATCACAAAGGGTTAAAAATGGCAAAGAAAAATAAATGTCCTGAATGTCCAGCAGGTGAAAAATGGGCTGTGCCTTATGCGGACTTTTTAAGTTTATTGCTTGCTCTTTTTATCGCGCTTTGGGCGATTTCAAAAACAGATGCTGAAAAGATTAAAGCGCTTAAAACGGAGTTTATCCGCATTTTTGACTTCACGCCAACGCAGACTTTAGAATCTGACACAGTCAATCAAGAGCGCTTTCGAGGCGCAGCTCAAAAGCCTGATGAACAAATCGAGGCTTTAAAAGCACTGACTATGACGCAGCAAGAAACCATACAAAAGCTTCGCGCAGCCCTTGATCAAAGTGAAAATCAAGTCGCCACACACTTGCCTGCGCGCATTCCTTTTGAAAGGGGCAGCGCTGAGATAAGCTCTGCTGATGTGCAAGACTCGCTAAAATATATCATGGATTTTTCAAAAAGGCTGGGCCCAAATGTCAAAATCGAAATCAGGGGCTTTACGGACAATTCAGACTCAGCACGCACCAGTTATGATTTAGCTTATGCTAGAGCTAAGGCTGTGGGGGATTTTTTCATCGATGGGGGCGTGGATATTAAAAATCTCAGCTTAAAAAGCTATGGACTCAATAGTCCTTTAAACAATGATTCTAGTAGCGAGCTAAACAACCGTGTTGAAATTTATTATAAAATCGACACCGCCAATGAAGCCCTACAAAAATCAGTGCTTGAGCAAATCAATCAAAATTTTCGCCCCAATGAAAATTAATTTTTTAAAGTCTAAAATTTTATTTCCATAATTTTATATGAGAAAAATTTTACATCGCCTTATAACCAAAAAGCAAACACAAATTTAACCCTTGTGAATTTATTGTATAAAATTTGAACTTTTCGTTTAAAAAATTTGACTTTCAGCTAATTTATGTTATAATCTCACTTTATTTTATTTCGAAAGGATATAAAGATGAAGTTAAAATTATCTTTAGTTTTAGTCGCTTGTCTTGTCTCCTCAAGTGCTTTTGCGGCGAAGAAAGAGGATACGATTTCTAAGCTTCAAAGTCAGCTTGAGCTCATCCAAAAAGAGATCAACGCTCTTAAAGAAGAACAAAGCAAGAACAACAAAGCCGTCAAAGCCGAGCTTGCAGACTTACAAGAAAGAAGCGATGCCAATGAATTTGCTTCAGGACTTGATAAGATCAGATTTGGGCTTGACTTTTCTACTGGGGTTTCAAATACTTACTCCAAACAGCTTGGCGATAAAGCAAACGCGCTCAATAAATGGGCGGGCGAGCTTAACCTTAACATGAACGCCGATGTGAGCGAATATGTGAAATTCTATGGTCGTTTATCTATGGCAAGATACTGGGGTCAGCTAGGCTCTCAATTCAGCGGTAAGCCTATTGATTTAGACTCAGGTAGAAACCCTGCTACTTCAGGAACAGCGCTCTATGTAACTCGTGCTTATGTGGATATTTTCGCTACACCTGAACTCATCTTTACTATCGGTCGTCAACCGGGAACCGAAGGTCCGGGAAGCAACCTTAGAAACAATGCTTTAAGACAATCGACTTACCCAGCACTTTTCTTAAACACTCTAGGCGATGCAGCCATTGTAACTTACAAGCCATCGGCTTTGAGTGATTATGCTTTTGCTGGTCGTGTGGGCTATGGTAAGGTGTATCAATGGGATGAAACTGACGGAGAAGTAAGAGACTGGATAAGCGGTAAAGAGACAGCAGACAGCACGCTTTACTACGGCTCAGCTGAAGCGAGACTTCCACTTGATAGTATAGGCTTGGGTAATAACCTTGCAGTCGTTTCTTATGTGCGTTTGCAAGACTTTTCATTGCCGATTGACAATGGTTTGCTTAATAGCTTCTTGGCGCGTGGCGCAAATGTTTATGATTTGGGTAATGCCGATATCGCAAATATCCATTTTGAAGCTTATAATGTCGCGGGCTCAGGGTTTAACTACTTCACTTCATTTGGATACTATAAAGGTAGTGATAGAAGACAAATCGAGCTAGCGAGCACAAAACAAGCAGCTGCTATCGCTCCACAAATTCAAAGACAACTTCGCTTTAATGAAAAGGATGCATGGTCAGTGCACATCGGCGGTCGCTACGACTTCACACAAAGCTTAAAGCTCGGTGCTGAATACTTCTATGGAAGCCGCTACTGGTATACTATGAGCCGCCCAAGCATTAATGACCCACTTAATATAAGAATGACAAGGGGTCACGCAGCAGATTTGTATGGAATTTGGCAATTTGATAGAAATCAATTTGTGCGCCTAAGCTATACTTATATCAAAAACCTTTGGGGCAATAGAAGCTTGCCATTTGGTGGTGCTGCTAAGAAAATCGACGGCGTGAGCCAAGAAAGCACGGCTAACAACATCATGTTTATGTATAACCTCAAATACTAAGGAGTGAATGATGAAAAAATTATCTTTAATCACCCTTTTAGCCCTTGCAAGCTCAGCTTTTGCAGCTGATTGCGCAGGGCTTGCAAGCAAATATGACGCGCCAGATCCTGCGAGCAAGACGATGGTGCAAATTGAAAGATGGGTTAAAAGCAAAGTCAGCGACGCAGCCGATGCTTCGGCTTTACGCGAATGCCTAATCGCAGGTGCTGCTGATAATCCAAACCAAGCTTCTTTTGCGGGTAAATAATATGCGCAAAAGCACAATTTAAGGGACAAACAATGAAGGGTAAATTTAAGGATCTCAGCATAAGCTCTAAGCTCAATATCAGCTTTACAACGCTTGCTGGCTTAGTCGTCGTTATCGTCGTGGCTTTTTTTGCGTTTTATTTTATCTTTTCTCATCTGGTGACAAGGGTCGAGGATGGCTTTGATAAAGTAGGCAGTAATTTCACTCAAACTTCTAGCACACTGGGCGTAACGCAAGATTCGCTGATAGAAAATGAGAGCTTATTTGAGCAATTTGAATTTATGGGAGCTGTTAAAACTAATCTCATCAATCTTTTGCTAGATCCTGAAAACCCTTCTAAAAAGGCTTTAGTGCAAAAAATGGTGCAAAGTTGGAATGAAAGCTTCATCAAAAACGACGCTGAATTTAGCAAAGCTTATTATCAAAAGATCAAAGAGACCTTGCAAGAAACGGATATTCAAAGCTTGTGCGTGAATATGCAAGACATTTTTGATGAAATTTATGGAATTTTAATCACAAGAACTTATGATAAAAACAACGCCTTAACACAATCTTTAAAAGACATACAAAAAAGTTTTATCAATATAGAATCAGACTTAAACACAACCCTACAAAGCAAAGATAATGCAACAATCATTGCTAAAAGCATATTAGCAGCGCTGATTTTAATCATCATCGTAACGGCTGTGGTGGCTTTTGCAATTTTTGTTTTAATCAAGCATTTTCAAAAGGATGTGGATGCAATAGTGAGCTTTTTAAGGGGTAGTGCGGCAAATAAAACCCGCTCTTTAGAGCTTAACCGCGGTAAAAACGATGAATTATTTATCATCTCAAGCTTTATCAACTCCTTTGCAAATAAAATGAGAAAAATCATCGAAATCGCAGGACACACCAGCCAAGAAATTTTAGAACTTAGCAAATATATCAGCAATCTTAAAAATCATGTCGGCGGTATCACTGAAAAAACTTCGCAAAATGTCAAAACCGGAAACACCATCATCGATGGACTTGATAGCAACATAAGCGCGGCAAATGAGTCGCAAGAAAAAATTTCACAAAGTAGAAGTTACCTTGACTCTACGCACAATGTGCTAGGAAATTTGGTCAATCAGCTTCAAAGAAGCCTACAAAGCCAAGTCGAACTCAATGGCAAAATCGGCAGCCTACAGCAAAATATCGCGCAAATTAAAGATGTGCTCTCCCTAATCAAAGACATCTCAGAGCAAACGAATTTGCTAGCCCTTAACGCAGCCATAGAAGCAGCGCGCGCAGGCGAGCATGGACGCGGCTTTGCAGTGGTCGCTGATGAAGTGAGAAAACTGGCTGAAAACACCGATCACAGCGTCGTTGAAATCGGCATTCGCATTAAGACTATCACCGATGATTTGGTCGGCATTATCGAATCTTTAGAAGAAAATTCAAAAATCTTCAATCACCTTGAAGAAGAAGGCACAAACTCACAACAAAGCCTTGGCACAACGCAAGATTTTATCACAGGCGTTATCGGCAGTATCAACGAGCAAAACTCACGCTCCACAGGCATTGCAAATCAAACAAAAGAAATCATCAGCTCTATGGCTGCGATTAATAATTTGCTCAATGAAAGCTCAAAAATCATCAACACGGTCATCGAACGTTCAAGCCAACTTGAAGAAAATGACAAAACTTTGAATAAAATCATCAAAGAATAAGAGCTTTTTCAGACTTTCACGCCACTTTTGAGAAAATATAAAATCCTCGGTAATAAAACGAAATTTGTTCGTCAATATTTCTTTTTATTATATGAGATTTTATTGTGTATTTTTAATAGACTCATTGTAAAATAATTCAGTGTTATTTTTCAAACACATTGATTAAAAGACTCATACGACTTAAAATCAAATCTTGCTTTGCGACTTTTTCTTCACTAGAGCCTATATCTATAGGCGTGAGAGCAGATTTAGCAATAAGTAGGCGCGTGTCATTCAAACTTTTAAGCCCCCAAATACTGTGGAAAATCGCCATTTGCCCGTCAATTTCGCCCACATAAAGCACGATATGCCCCTTAAGATAAAGCATGCTTTTATAAGGCTTGGCGTGCTTTTTGATAAAAGTCATTTTGGCTTCATTGTCTAAATTTGAAAGATCCAAGCTTTTAAAGCTAAGTGCTTGTGCGTAGGAATTTCGCGGTAAAAATATCCCAAACACGCCGAAAATATCGCGCATTAAAAGCGAGCAATCGCGCTCAAAGCCGTATCCACCCCAGCCATAAGGTAAATTTAAAAGCTCATTGATTGCGCGTTTTAAGTTCATATTTGTATCTGCTAAAGGAAAAGGCGCGGCTTTGTTTTTAGCGATTTTATAGCTTTTTGCACCTATTTTACCATAATAAAATTCTTTATCTTGCTTATAAATAGGATAAACAGCACCCACGCGAGCATTAAATAAAAACTCATTTTTTACACTCAAAACAGGCTCTTTTTCTTTTAAAGGTGTGATAAATTCAAGGCTTTCATAAATTTTTGCACGCGCAGGTGTGAAAATTTCAATATCTCTAGCATCCACAAAGCCCCAGCCCAGCGCAGAATTTACAAAGGCAAAGGCTTTATCCTTGCTAAAATGTGAAATCAGCACCGGTGTGCCAGCATTGAGCGCGCTATCAAGAGCATAGTCAAAAGGCACGCCCTCGCCGTCTTTGAAAGGATTAAGCAAAATTTCAGTTTGTAAAGGAGCATTTTTAAGTGCTGTATTTCTCACTACAAGCGCCTTTTTATTCACGCTTAAAAGCGCATTTGTGTTCGCATTCTCAAAAGCCTTTTGAAAAAATTCTTTAGAAATTAAAATTTTGCTAAAAAAATAATAATTTTTATCAATATCTAAATAATTTTTAAAGCTCCAAAAAAGTGCATTTTTATCCAGTTTTACCCTTTTAAAATCCTTATGCCAAGGCTCAAAAAATTTAGCCAAATACTCCTTTTTTAAAGCTTTCAAATCCACATCAAAGCCATTAAATTTAGGTAGCTTGCTGATATTTTGCTCCATATCAAGCCTTGCATAATGCACACTTAAATCTAATGCGTTTGAGTTATCATTATTTTCATTCAAAACCTGCGCCGCTGTTTTAAGATTTTTTAAATTCTGCTTTGAATTTAACCCTGAATTTAAAGCCAAATTTTGCGAATTTTTATCACTTAAAGAGCAAGCCACAAATAAAAACGCACCAAGCAAAAATGCAAATTTAAGTTTATTTTTAAGTTTTTTTAAAGCAAAATTCATCTTTAAAGCCTTTAATTTAAATAAAAAGGTTATAATTTTAACATGAATAAAGTTAATGTTTTGGAAAAAATTTTAGAACAAAGCAATGTATTTTTAAGCGGTGGTGCAGGCGTTGGCAAGTCTTTTTTGACAAATGAAATCATCAAGCTTTTTAAACAAAAAAAGAAAAATGTCGCCGTTTTAGGCTCGACAGCCATTTCAGCCTTTAATGTCGGTGGTGTCACGCTTCACAGCTTTTTTGCACTTGGAATTTGTAAAAATCAAAACGAACTTGCCGCTTTAGACAAGCGCCAAAAAGATAAGCTCAAAAAGCTTGAAAAAATCATCTCAAAGCTTGATTTAATCATCATCGATGAAATTTCTATGGTGAGTGCGGCGATTTTTGAGCTTGTAGCCTTTCGCCTAAGAAGCTTTAAATTTAGCGGCAAAATGCTTGTGGTAGGGGATTTTTGCCAGCTTCCACCTGTAAAGCGCAGGGATGAAAGCAACACGCAAAGTCTTTTTGACAATGCTTTTTACGCCTTTGATAGCAGTGCTTGGAGCGCATTTGAGTTTAAAAATTTGCTACTTACAAAGCCCAAACGCACCGAAAATCACGAGTTCATCAAGCATTTATCGGCCCTTAGAAGTGGGCAAATCAGCGCTTCAAGCCTTGAGTATTTCGAGCAATTTTTGTTTAAAAATGTTTCATTAGAAAGCCTGAATGATGATTTTACCTTGCTTTGCAGTGTTAATCAAAAGGCAGATTTTATCAATGAAAGCAAGCTCGCTAGGCTTGAAGGCAAGGAGATGATTTTCAAGGCAAAGAGCGAAATTTTAGAGCCGAGTCTTGATGAAAAAAGCTTTGGCGCGTGGGTAAAAAGTTTAAATTTAAATGAAGAATTGCGCCTTAAAATCGGCGCTAAAGTCATATTTTGCGTCAATAACTACGACGCAGGCTATTATAACGGCGAGCAGGGCGTCATCACAGCATTTGATGAGTTTGAAAATAGACCGCTGATTGAAATCACCAAGGCTGATGAGACGAAAATCATACTCGAGCGCTTTAAATTCAGCCTTGAAGAGCTGGGCGAAGATAAGGTGTTAGCGACTTTCTCGCAGTTTCCCATCAAGCTAGCTTATGCGATGACGATACACAAAGCACAAGGTATGAGCATAGAGCGCCTAGCCTGCGATGTGGAGCGCATTTTTGAAAACGCCCAGCTTTATGTCGCGCTCTCTCGCTCGAGTGAGCCTGTGTTTTTAAGGCTGATTTATCCACACTTTGCGCATTTTAAACAGCATTTTTCAAGGGCTGTGAAATTTGATAAAAAGGTGCTTGAATTTTATCAAAATCAAGCTTTTTTGAATTTGGAAGAGTGAAAAATTTAAAATCGTGCGTCATTGCGAGAATTTGCGTAGCAAATTCGTGGCAATCCATTCTTTACTTTTGCTATTAAACTATGGATTGCTTCGCTGCGCTCACAATGACAGGGGAAAACGCAATGACAAATTCAGGCGTAATGACGAGAAAAATTCTCGCAATGACAAAGATTTTTCCTTATTTTTCATTGTCTTTTTTTAAACAAGAATTTAAATTTTATTAATTTTTCTAAGTTTTTCTCATCAAATTTAGATATAATGTAAATTCTTAAGCAAATTTTAAGTGGCAGGGTGGTCGGGTAGAAAATAGGTGGCTTGTAAAAATCTATAAACAAAACTTGTTTAAATGAAAGGTTTTCTATGAGAAAGCTGAAGTTTAGGGGTTTTGTTTTTGTGCTGAAGTTGAAGTTTTTTAAAATCAAGCTCCAACTTCGGCTAAAATAAAACTCTACCCTACATTATAGCAGGGTAGAGTTTAAATTAAACTTAAATTCCAGTGTCGCTGGAAATGGGCTTTTATTACTGCTTGAGAATTTATTCATTTTCAAAACAACTTTAAATTGTGTCATTGCAAGAAATTATGCGTTAAATTTAATAGTTTTGTCATTTGCGAGCGAACGCAGTGAGCGTGGCAATCTATTCTTTTATTTTGCGATTTAGTTATGGATTGCTTCGTCGCTTCGCTTCTCGCAATGACAAAGAATTATCCTTATTTTTCCTTTTTTTTAATTGTAACTTAAATTCCACTTTTTTATAAAATTTCGCTTTTAAATTTTTCATTTAAAGCACTTTTTTATAAGGATTTTAAAACATTTGGAACGATACTTGCTTTTTCATTCGTGCAATAGATAAATTTTGATAAATAAAAAGTAACGAAATTTTTAATTTTACTTAAATTTTTATAGAATTTTTGTCAAATTTCCTTAAAGTTTTTGTTATAATGAAAATTTATCATCCAAATTTCAGCAAAGATTTTCTTAGAAAGTCCTTGCAAAAGGTTAAAGGTAAAAGAATGCAAAAAATCTTAACACATCAAGCAAGGGGGGGGGGGGCTTTGAAATAAGCCACCCAGACAACTCTGCGCGTTTAAAAATTTCAAATTTAAATTCAAAAAAAATATGTGCTCAAATTGCGCGCAAGGTGATTTCTCTGTCCGTTGTGGTGGCGGGATTTATTTTCCCCGGGGTTGTTTTGCCTACTTTTATTTTCCCTACTCAAGCACACGCGGCGTGGGGTGGCACAAATGTAAATTGTACAGGCACAGATTGCACTAAATCAGGCGGAGCGACAAATCAGCCTGTGAGATTTTTAGGTGGCAATGATAATTCAAATTTAACAATAATGCAAGGTGCAGATGTTAATGTCGCCAATACTAATACAGCTGGTGCACCTATTCACGCTATCTATGTTGGATATAATTGGAGGGGCCAATATGCAGGTGGGCGAGCTAACACACTGACAAATAACGCTAATATACAAACGACAGGAGCTAGGGGTGGTAATGTAATCTACATACGCGATTCATCCATTGCTTCAATTATTAATAATGGCACAATGGTATGGTCGGGTAATCATCACGGTATCACAGCACAAGATAGACACTCAGCGCTTATTTTTAATTTTACAAATCATGGAACGATAGGCTCTGCTCAAACGCTAAATGCAGGACTTTATGTCGGTGGTAAAGCTAATATAACTGTAACAAATTTTGTAAATACAGGACAAATGCTATCAAGCTCTAGCGGAGCGGGTGTAAATGTAGGAAGTAGAGGGACTATACAAAATTTTAGTAATACAGGAAATATAAGTGCGATTATTACAACAGGTGGCACGATAGGTCAGCTTAACAATGAAGGGCAAATCGGTATAATCAATGTCAATAATGGCTCGATAAATACACTAACAAATTCAGGCACAAATTCAAAAGTTGGCACAATGTATATCCGAAATAATTCAAATATGCAAAATATTAATGTAATGCAAGGTGCTGAAATCACAACTCTTTACACGCGTAGCAGTAATATAAATAATCTTACACTCACAGTTGCAGGCAATGGCTCTAAAATAGGCACAATTCAAAATAGCAATGGTGGGACTTTAGGCGGGACGATAACGATTAATAATGACGGTAAAATCGATAATATCATCAATGCAAACACAATGAACGCTACTGTTATAAATAATACAGCAAATGCAATCAATGTAAATAATAGTGGCACTTGGAATGCTAATGCTAATATCACTTCACAAGGTGCTGTAAATCTTACAAATACAAGTGCAATGACTGCAGCAGTAACGGCTGGTGGCAAACTGACAGTGCAAAATAGCGGGCAATTACAAGGACGGCTTACAAGTGATAATATAGACATCACTAATACAACTACCGGGCAAATCACACAAGCCATAGATACGATGACTCTAAAGCTTACTAATGCTGGGAATTTAAATCAAACCATCACAGCAAATAGCACCGAAATCACAAACACCGGCACAATCGCTGGTGCAGTAACTTCAAATGGCGCAACGACTATCAATAACGCCGGCACGATGAGTGGAAATATCAGCACAAATAACGCACGCGCTAGGGTTGCAAATACAGGTACTATCAGCGGGGCTCTTAGTGTCATGCAAGGTGCTGAGATCATCAACAACGGCACAATCAGCGGACAAATCACTGGAAATAATCTTACAATACAAAATCAAGCAAATGGCACGATCACGCAGGATTTAACCACGCAAAATTTAAGCCTTACAAATAGTGGAAATTTAACAAACAATATCACAACCACAGGAAATTCAAACACCATAAACAATAGTGGGCAAATGAGTGGAGATATCACAGCAAGCAACGCTAGAATCACAAATAACGCAAACGCTGAGATAAGTGGTGCGCTCAGTGTCTCTGGAAATAGTCAAATCACAAACAACACAGACGCTGTGATCAAATCTATCAGCAGTAGTGGAGCGACAAATGTAGAAAATCAAGGCACAATCAGCGAAGGCATAAAAGTAACGAGCGGAACTTTAAATTTACATCAAGGACACGACGCGACTTTAGGCAAAGACCCAACTTCTCAAGCACACATCGAAGTGAGTAGCGGGGGTAGGGCAAATGTGAACGAGTGGCACCTTGACGCGCTAGAATATGACGCGGCAAACAGAGATAAAGCCTTACAAATCAAAGGCGACTCAAGTGCTGTAACACTTCGTAATGTCATCGTCGCAGGCGCAGTCGATAGCACCGATGGCACACCATATAATTCAAACACTTTTGTAAATAATGTAGATAGCAATACTTTCGTAGGCAATGACACAGCCGGAGGCGCGGGCATTGATGTTAATAGTATCAGGCACATTTCTGGGCTTTATAATTTCTTAGCAGCAGATGATGTGGGTAAGGGTTATTACCGCGTGGCGATTGATAGAAAAGAGCTTAGCGGCGAGACGATATCAACTTCATCGGTGTTTTCAACGCGATTTAGAAGTATCACGGTAGCAAATATCGTGCGAAGCTTGCAGTTTAAAAACTTTGACTTAGATGAGAATGCGAGTGTGAATAATGCCTTTTTAGCCGCACAAAGACGCGATGAAGATAATCTAGCCTTTGCGTATGGCTATCTGGGAATGGAGTCTATCAATGTTGAAGCAGGCAGGGTCAAAGGCTACATCCGCGGGCTTATGGGTGGGGCTTTGAAAAATCTTAAAGATGATAAAGGCGTGCTTGGGCTTTATGTAGGCTATGATAATGCCGATAGATACTCAAACTCTCAGCACCTAAAGGTCGAAGAACGCACAAAATACGCAGGTGCGAGCTACTACACTGTGCTTAAACGCAAGAATGATGATGAGTATTATCTCAATGTGAATTCACGCCTTGACCTTGGTAAAATCGGCGCTGATAAAGAAAATCAAGTCTCAGGAGAAACTGCTAGCACGAGTTATCGCAATGTCGGTGTGAATATGAGCGCAAAACTGGGCGCAAACTATGCAGATGATGAAGGTAAAATGATAATATCGCATGAAGTAGGGCTAAACTATCAAGCGCTTCGCACTGGGGCATTTAGCTTTCATCACAGCGGTGGGGTGACTGAGCATTATGACAGGGGCAATATGCATTTTGTCGATGTCATCGTGGCTACGAGTATGAGAAAGCCTTTAAGTGATAAGGTGCGCGTGAATGCAACACTAGGAAGTATGATAAAACTTTATGAGCATGCTAGGACAAAATCAAGCATTTACAATATTCAAAGCACGACAGGAACAAGACAGAGCGCAAACTCTACAATATCAACATCCAAATGGTATGCTTACACGCAAGCGGGCGTGAGCTGGAGCTTTACGCCAAATGTGGATGTGTCGCTCAATTACTCAGGCGTGCTGAGTGAAGATAATGCTTACTCGCATAATAAGTTCTTGCAAGTGGGGATATGGTGGTGAGGATTTGGGCTTTGCCTGCGCGGGTTTGTCGCTCGGCTGGGGTTGATTTGTCGTTGATTGTCATTTGCGAGCGAACGCAGTGAGTGCGGCAATCTATAATTTACTTTTATTATTAAACTATGGATTGCCACGACTTGACTTTGTCAAGTCTCGCAATGACGAAGAAAATTATTATGGATTGCTTCACGTTTTTCAAAGCCCAGTAATGAAAAATTTAGACAATGACGCGCAAAAACAACAAACAAATTTTACAATTTTGACATAATTTATCAGCTTTTATTAAATTTAAATTTTATAAAATATTAATAAAAATAAAATACCAACAAAAAGAAAAGCCAATGAAACAAGCCTTTGTTTATATTCTCAGCAACCGCAAAAATGGCACGCTTTATGTGGGTGTTACGAGTGATTTATTAAAACGCATTTACGAGCATAAAAATGCTGCAATGCAAGGCTTTACAAGCAAATACGGGCTTCATTTACTCGTATATTTTGAAGAATTTAGCCATATAAGACAAGCAATAGAGCGCGAAAAGCAACTCAAATCAGGAAGTCGTGCGAAAAAACTCGAGCTCATTAACGCGATAAATCCTAGCTGGCGCGATTTGTATGATGATTTTTTCTAGGCTTTGACGCTTTGCTTCTGGCAATGACGACGAAAATATAACAACGAATTTAATAAGCCGTCATTGCGAGACAAAACGAAGTTTTGTCGCGGCAATCCATAGTTTAATAGCAAAAGTAAATTATGGATTGCCACGACTTGACTTTGTCAAGTCTCGCAATGACGAGAAAGAAATTCTTGCAAAATGGCACTGAATTTAAACTCGCGCCGCTGTTTTGTGGGTTTAAATTTTAAAATTCAATATTAACAAATTTAATTTACCTTAATTAGCAAATTATTGAGAAAAAATATTTTTTTAAATTTATAGAATAATAAAATTCAACAAATTTAAAATTATCAATAAAAAAAGAATTTTTGAATCTTGAAAATTTTTATAAAATTAGATTTAATGGATAAAAATTTTAGAATTTAAGTAATTAACTGATTTGAAAATCTTCCCATTTCTCTTTTAAAGTAATAAAAATATTTTTGAGAAATTCTTTTTGGTCATTCGTATTATTCAAATTAATTTTTTCAAAATATGACTCTGGTATATTCTTAAGAATTTCGTAACATTCCTTAGAATCAAATTCTTTTGATTCTCCCAAGTTAGATAAGTATTTTAAAAGTTCATTTTTATTTTGCATTAGCAATTCTTTATTAACACATGGTGGCATATTCGCAAGTAAATTTATAAAATTTATAAAATAAGTAAAATAAGTTAACGCCATAATTGTTTAATGTCTTCATCGGTTTTTTTAAGTTCAGTGAGTCTTAACGCTTCTTTTTTATTTTCTTCTTTAAAAAATTTAAGTATAGTTTCTTGAGTAATTTCGTTTCTTAAATTTTCATTAAATGTTTTTTTCCACGGCTCTTCTTCATGTGTTTTGTTGCTTAAATACGATGCTGACATAGAGCCGTATTTATTAAAGATAAAAATTAATAAATTTAAAATTTCTTCATCACTTCCTATTAAATCAGTGCTAAAATCATTAATTTCATCAAAAGATATAGAATTTACACCATATCTTTTAAATTCATTATAAACTTCTTTTACGACAGGTCCGTGCTTCCATGCTTCTATTCTTTCATCAAAAAGAGGTTTTTCACGAAAAAGAAGTGAATAAGCCTGAGCATAATAGAGCATTTTTTGAATTTTAAGGTTACTAATAGTATCACCTGCTTCTTTACTCCTAGCTAGAAATAAAAAATATTTCGCAACATCTAATGCTTGCATAATTTATTCCTTTTTTTGAGATTTTTTCTAAATTATAACAAAATAAAATTTATAATAAATAAATAACTTAGTAAATGCCTAGAATAAAATTTAAAAAATAAATTTAATAAAAACTTCGAACATCTTTCTTGGATAAAAATTATTTATACAAAGCCTAGTTCACTTCTTATTCGCCATTTGGTAGATAAATGCAAAGACTTCGGCGACGGCTTTATATATATTTGGTGGGATTTCATCGCCTAAGTCAAGCTTACTTAAAAGCTCGACCAAGTCTTCATCTTCTTTTATCGGCACACCATTTTCTTTTGCCAGTGAGATGAGCTTTGCTGCCATTTCGCCCTTGCCTGTGGCAAGCACTTTTGGGGCTTTGCTCTTTTGCTCGTTGTAGCCTAGAGCGACTGCTTTTTTGATATTTGATTTCACTTTTGCCATTTTAAATCTTTAATATTTTAATGTTAAAATCATTAAAATTCTTTAAATTTACTAGCTCAAAGTGTGTTTTTATCATCTTAAGCCTGCTTGTCAATGCCCATCTCAAACTCATAATCCCTGCCTTTGACATTATTAAAATCATCAAATTTGCTTCTAATAATATCACCCACAAAAAAATTCGAGCTCAAAAGCCCAGCCTTATTGATTGCACGCTTTAGCTCGTGCGCGTTTTCATAAATTCGCTTGCGAAAGTCCTTATTTTCAGCCATTATATTGATGTCGATATATTTTTCATTATTAAGAGCTATAAGCACATCAAGCTGGCCTAAAGTCTTAAAGTCAAGCTTGATTTGCGCAAAAAACTTATCCCTTTTACCCCGCTTAAACACGAGCTTAGAGTCCTGCAAATCCTCCCAAAAATAAGGCACATAAGTATTAAAACTATCATTAGCTAAAGATACGAGCTGATTGAGCTCAATTTGCGTTAAAAGGCGGTTTGCCATATTTGCTGTACTCTCATCGCCTATGCTTTTAGCTAGATTTGTGGTCTGTAAAAGCGTGGATTTGATGTCGTTTTTAATGCTTGTGCTGATTTGCTCATCGCTTTTGTTTGCAATTTGCACGATGTCTTTAAGCGCGGTGGCGGCTTTGTTTTCTATGTTTTTAATGTCGGCTAAATTCGTCTTTGCCGCGCTTGCGTTAGCGTCAAGTTCTTTAAGATTGCGCGAAAGCTGCGTGTTTAAGGTGTTTAAATCCTTACTCAGCGCTTCAAGCTCGCTGAAGTTTTTTTGTCCGTCTAAAAAGATTAAATTTTTTACCACATTTTGCGTATTTTGGCTATTTTGCGCAAGATTTTGCGAACTAGATTGCGTGCTTTGATTTGCGCTGTTTTGATTATTTTGCGCGTTGTTTAATTCTGGTGCAGCATTTTGATTTTGCGCGCTTTGAGATTGGGGCGCGTTTGTTTGCGTGGCATTTGTTTTATTTAAATTTGTAGCATTTTGCAAATTGGGTTGCGAATTTTGCGTTTGCGCTGTATTTTGCGCAGGATTTTGACTTGTTTGTGCGCTTTGATTTGTATTTTTTGCATTGTTTTGCGCGTTTGAGCTGGCTTGATTGTCTTTTAAATTTGTTTCGTTTTTAGTGTGAGTTTGTGGCTCATTTAAATTTTCTGGCGTGCTTTGATTTGTGGTGGAATTTGTATGTTGCGCATTTGAAGAGTTTTGTAAATTTTCATTTGCGCCACTGTTTTGCACTTGCGCGCTGCTTTGTGAATTTGTTACACTTTGCGCGTTATTGGGTGCTTTTAAATTCTCAGTATTATTTGCATTTAGTGGCGTATTTGGCGCGCTGTTTTGCTTTAGGGGCGCATTTTTATCTTGTGAAATAGGGCTTTGATTTGGCGTATTCTTTGGGATGGTAGTTTGCTGCGTTTGTGAATTTTGAATATTTTGTGTGCTATTTTGCGCATTTTGTGCTTTATTTGCGCCGCTGTTTTGTGAGTTTAAAGCAAAAGGCGAATTTGAATTTAACGCAGAATTTGGTTTTTGCGGATTTTGTGTGCTGATTTTCTCGCCATTGATTAAAGACTTTAAGTCATTTTTAAGCTTTTCAAAAGCGTTGTTTAAATCTTTTAAATTCAAATCTTTCAGCACCAAATTTTGTGGGCGACTCAGCTCTTGTTTGAATTTTGGCTCGATTTTTTCAAGGCTTTGTAAGAAGTGTTTTGCAATTTGTGTGATTTTATTTTGCGCGACATTAGGATTTTTACTCAGATATTTTTCGAAATTTTCTAGCTTTGAACCCAGCTCTAAAAGTGCTTTAAAAGCGCTATTTTTAAGTGTTTGCTGATTTTGCGCTTTAGAGTTATTAAGAATTTGCTTGAGTGCGTCTAAAGAAGTCTTTGGATCTAGATTTTTATCCGCTAGCTCAATGATTTGATTTGCGATTTTATCGCTAGAGAGTGATTTTATCGCATTTACAAGGCTGTGAAAGCTTTGGGGGAGATTTTGCGGATTTAAGGCGTCTTTAAGCTTGGCTTCTAAAAAAACGCCTGAATTTTTAAAAAGATTGCTTAAATTGCTCGTTTTTGCTTCGCTCGCGGGCTTTAAAATGCTTTCAAGTTTTTGTAAAACTTCTTTGAAAATGTCGTTTTTTTGAAGCTCGCTGGCTAGAAATTTAAGCTCGTTGCTGAAATTTGGAGCGAAATTAAGATTGGTCGCATTTTCTTTAAGCATAGGCGTTTGCTTGACTGAGCTTGTGTTAAGATCATTTAAGACCTTGTTGATGAGTGATTTGAGTTTGAGATTGAGCGCTTCATTGTCGCTTGTGTTATTTACTGTGCTTTGTGGCGCATTTTGCGTGATACCTAAGTTTTTCTTTAAGGCTGCACTCAGTGCTTCTTTGCTGCTAGATTGCGCTGAGATGGGCTTTTCTTCGCCCTTTTGTAAGCCTAAATCACTTTTATTGAGATTAGCAGCCGCGTTATTTGAACTGATTTGCGTGTTTATCATCGTTTAAACCTTAAAGAAAAAGCAAAGGCAAAAATGCCCGCCAAAAGAGTAGAAACGCCAGCTAAAAGTGCGAAAATATCGAGCATATTTTTCCTTAAAATCATCAAAAAAAACAGCAC
>CAKVAF010000013.1 GCA_934718785.1 uncultured Campylobacter sp.
AATCCATAAATTCTACACGATAAAATTTATCCACTCGTCATTGCGAGAATTTGCGTAGCAAATTCGTGGCAATCCATAATGTATTTTTAAAGAAAAATTATAAAAACAGCGGTGCGAATTTTAAATTTCTTTGTTGTTAAATTATAGATTGCTTCTTTTATAATTCTTAGGAATTTAAACTATGGATTGCTTCGCTTTCGCTCGCAATGACGAAATACAGGTAACACGCCATAAGCAACGCCCCACAATGACAGCGTAGAATTTATAAAAAATTCTAAAAAATTCTGTCATTGCGAGAAAATTCGCAGGATTGAGCGTTAGACATCAATTCGCTTTTAATTTATCAATTTAATTCACGCTTGCTGTTTTGAAATTTCATATTTTTGCGACAAATCATATTTTTGCACAAGTTGCTCAGCTTGCGTTTGGCTAAGAGCAAAATGCGTATCATAAAGCAAGCAGCTAGCGTGCGTTTGCACCTTTAAGACAAGACGTTTTGCGCTTTTGTCATTGGGACTATGCAAATGGCTGGCTTGCTCGTGGATTTCATAGACGACTTCTTTATTGAGCCTGCTTAAGTCAAGTTCTAAAACGATCTTTTCAAAGTCCTTTGGCTCTTGCGTAAAGTTTGCATTTTGATACTTTGAGTTTTCAAAGTCCGTGCCGCTGTTTTGTGAATTTATATTTGAAGTATTATTAAAACCTGTGTTTAAATTCTCAAAATGATTAGAATTTGCCCCAGAACTAGCGTTAAAATTCGCATTTAAATTTGAATGGTTGTTAGAATTTACACCCAAATTTTGCGTGTCATTTGCATTAGAACTTGCGCCAAAATTGCCCGTATCGCTTTCACGCTCGCTTTTTTTATTATCTCTAAATTTAACTTCGCCATTTTTAAGCTTTAGCTCTTTAGTGCGCTCGCTTACTTGATCAAGTTCGATAATTTCGCTAAAAGCAAGGCTAAAGTCTCTTTCATCGCGGCTGTAATTGAGCAAAAAGCCATAAGCTTTAGCCAGCCTTGTCTCATCTTTAAAAAGTTCCTCAAGCTGGGCGACATTTTTTTCAAATACCACGACATCATAAGTGGAGTAAAAATCAAGAATTTGCATTTTAGCATAGCGTTTGCCATTTTTACTCATCATCGCCTTAAAATCCTCAATACGCCCGACATTCAAAATACGCCCTCTATCTTTAAGCGTGCTAAAAGCAAAGCTTTTGCAGTATTCTAGTGCGTTGATTTTATCCTTATAATCATCAAGCGGATGCGCAGAAAGATAAATGCCTAGAATTTCTTTTTCATATTCAAGCTTTTCTTTAAGCGGGTATTCATCTTGGATAATGCGCATTTTTGTTTTGATATCGCCAGCAAACTCATCCACGCCAAATAAAGAATCAGCTTCTTCGCGGCGAAGCTCTGCGATTTTGCGCGCATTTTCACAAAGGGCTGGGATATTTTCCATTAAGCACTTGCGTGTAAAGCCGTATTCATCAAAGGCGCCCACTTTAACAAGGCTTTCCATGGTGCGTTTATTGACCTTTGCAGGGTTAATTTTACTCATAAAATCATCAATGCTCTTAAATTTACCTTCTTTTCTAGCGTTTAAAAGGCTAGTAATGGCTGGCGTGCCGACACTTTTAATGGCTCCAAGTCCATAAACAATGGCTTCAGTGTCTTTGCCTTTTTCATCTTTAACGCTGATCGCGTTAAATTCGCCTATGGCGTCATTGATGGTTGGTGGCAGGATTTGAATGCCCTTTTTCTTGGCTTCTTCGATATACTCAGCGACCTTATCGACATTGTTTTGCTCGCTCGTAATGAGTGCCGCCATAAACTCGGTATTGTAATGAGTCTTTAAATAAGCCGTTTGAAAGGCAATCAGCGCGTAGGCTGCAGAGTGTGATTTATTAAAGCCATAGCCTGCAAATTTAACGATGAGATCCCATAAATCCTCAGCCTTTTTCCTATCAAAGCCCTGTTTTGCCGCCCCATCGCTAAATTCACTTTTTAGTTGCTTCATCTTTTCAGGGTCTTTCTTACCCATAGCGCGGCGTACCACATCCGCACCGCCTAAAGTAAAGCCACCGATTTTTTGAACAATTTGCATAACTTGTTCTTGATAGACAATCACGCCATAAGTGGGCTCTAAAATAGGCTTTAACTCTTCAAAAGCATAAACTGCAGGCTTTTTGCCATGCTTTACATCGATGAAATCATCGAGCATGCCTGACTCCATAGGACCTGGACGATAAAGAGCGAGCACAGCGATGAGATCTTCAAAGCCATCAGGCTTAAGGCGCGCGTTTAAGCTTTGCATGCCGGTGGATTCGATTTGGAAAATGCCTAGCGTGTCGCCTTTTTTGATGGTCTTATAAGTGGCTCCTTCGTTTAAGTCTATATTTTCCCATACTATATCCACGCCTTTGCGCTGTTTGATGAGCTTGACTGCATTATTGATGACCGTGAGCGTTTTAAGCCCCAAAAAGTCAAATTTTATCAAATCCACATCTTCTAAAAAGTCCTTAGAATACTGCGTTACAAGGTGTTTTTCATCGTTTTTACTAGGGCGAAATAAAGGCGTTTTTTTCCATAAAGACTCATTTGAAATTACAAGACCTGCTGCATGCACGCCTGCGTTTCTATTGAGCCCTTCTAAGGCTGTGGCGAAGGTCCAAAGCTCCTCACCTTTAGGGTGCTTGTCTAAAAACTCCTTGATTTTAGGCTCTTTATTGTAAGCATCTTCAAGCGTGATTTTAAGCTCTTCAGGCACGAGTTTTGCAAGCTCATCTGCATCAGCTAAAGAAATATCACAAACGCGCGCCACATCGCGAATGACGCCTTTTGCAAGCAATTTACCAAAGGTAATAACCTGCGCCACTTTATCAAAGCCATATTTTTCAATCACATAATCAATCACTTCATCGCGTCTATCTTGGCAAAAATCCACATCAATATCAGGCATAGAAACGCGCTCAGGGTTCAAAAAGCGCTCAAAAAGCAAATTATAAGGAAGCGGGTCTAAATCCGTAATGCGAAGCGCGTAGCTTACAAGCGAACCCGCCGCAGAGCCTCTGCCCGGACCCACCGGAATGCCCTTAGCGCGCGCAGCCGCGATGAAATCATGCACGATGAGCATATAGCCTGAGAATTTCATCTGCTTAATGATAAAAATCTCACTCTCAAGGCGCTTTTTATAACTTTCGTGCTTTTCTTTATCAATAAATTTAAGCCTTTCATCAAGCCCTTTACGGCATAAAACCTCAAAAACCAAATCATCATTTTTAAAGCTAAATTCCACTTCGCTTTCTGGCAGGGCTAAATTCTCGCGCTGGGCGTATTCGCGGGTGAATTTAAAATTTGGCGGGGTCGCATCGCCGAGCTTGATTTCTAAATTGCATTTATTTACAATTTCTTGCGTGTTTTGTAAGGCTTCTGGCAAGTCCGCAAAAAGCTCAGCTATTTGCTCGGGGCTTTTGACATAAAACTCATGCACGCTGTGGCGTAAGCGATTAGGATCGTTTAATTTAACACCTGTATTGATACACATCAGCGCTTCGTGGGCGTTAGCACGGTCTTTAAAAGTATAGTGCGTGTCGTTTGTGGCGATGATTTTAATGTCAAGCTCTTTAGCAAGGCGTAAAATTTGCTCATCAATAAAGAGCTGATCGGCTATGCCGTGCCTCATAATCTCAAGGTAAAAATCATCCCCAAACACTTCTTTATACCACAAAGCCACTTCGCGCGCGGCAGCGTAGCCTTTAGCACCAAATTTAGCGTTGCGTTCATTTTGCGTGTTTAAGTGCCAGTTGATCTCGCCTTGCAAGCAAGCAGAACTACAAATCAGCCCTTCGCTGTGTTCTTTAAGTAATTTTTTATTGATGCGCGGATAGTAATAAAGTCCGTGAATATAGCTTTGCGAGCTAAGATACATCAAATTTTCATAGCCCTTTTGATTTTTAGCAAATAAACAAAGGTGAAAGCGCTGGCGCGAGCTTTTATCGTTTAATTCCTCAGCGTTATGAATATAGGCTTCAAGCCCAATTATTGGCTTAATACCGTGCTTTTTCATCGTTTTATAAAAATCAATCGCGCCAAACATATTGCCATGATCGCTCATGGCTACACTTTTAACGCCTTGCTCTTTAAGCGTTAGGGCAAGTTCATTCAGCTTGTTTGCTCCGTCTAAAAGCGAATATTCAGTGTGTAGATGAAGATGGGTGAATTGTTGTTTTAAAGACTTGTTTGTTTCATTATCTGTTAGGGTAGAGTGGGGATTTTGACTCATCGTTTTTTACCTTAAAAATAACACTTTAAAAAGAAAATTTCAAAAATTATAAGCAAATTGACTTAATTAAAAAGAAAACGAAACTAAACTTTTACTTAAATAAATTTAAATTATTCTTAAAAATATCAATAATATAAAATAATGATAATTTTTAAATTTTAAATTTAAATTAATCATTTGTAAGATTTAAAATCCTAAATTGAACAAAATTTAAAAAGTTAAATTTGAAAAGTTAAAAAATACATAAAATTTAATGGATAAATAAAAATAATCCAAAAGGTAAAATCTTTAAAATATGAAAAAATAGAGACAAAAATATATAAATTTGACGAAGTAGAGTAAAATATAAAAAAGTTTGAAAATTATAGTTTTCAATACAAAATTATAAAAATAATGCCATTTTACCTTTTATTTTATAATTTTACATATTATTTAAGTTTATTTTAATATTTAATTTTAGGCTAAATTTAAATTTTTATTTTTTAAAATTTTATCCTTTGTTGTCTTTTTAAAATAAAATTTAAAAATATTTTTTATTTTAAAAACAAAATGCGTTTTTGAGTTTAAAAAAATAAATTCTTAAATTTAAAAACCTTAAAAATCCAAGCCAAAAATTCTTAATTTAATGTTTTGTTTATACAAATTGTGTTAAATTCTCTTTTAAATATCTTTTATAAAGTCTTAATCAAATATTAAAAGGATATCAAAATGTTTTTTTCAAAAAAAAGCGCGCAAAGCCCTAAAAAATCAAAACAAGATGATACTAATAAAAGGCAAAAAGTGGATTTAAATGATTATATTTTAGATGATAAACTTTATAATTTTGCCCAACAAATGAAAGAAAAACTCAAGGACAAGAACGAAATCACCAAACTCACGCTTCAGTTTGAAAAACTTGTCAAAATCGATGAAGAGCAGCGAAAAAAGGCAAATCAAAACTTAGACTTGAGCAAAAAGCGCTGATATGTTTAAGCGCTTAGTCTTACTTTATGCGCTTTTAAAAGCAAGATATTTTATTAAAAAGCATAATTACAGCGCCCTATTCTTCACACTTTTAAAATTTAAAAACTTGGAAAATCTTTATTTTAATGGCTTAACTCTTGTTCAATTTGCCATTAAAAATGCAGAAAATAATGCCCTAAAAGTGTTTTTACGCCAAAAACTTAAAATCTTAAAGCACGAAGAAGACATTTTTGAAAACAAAATCAAGCAATTCATCTTTAATATTCAGTCAAAAAATCTAAGCCTAGAACCAGAAAATATTCATAATTTTTGCTATCAGCGCGTGAAATGTAAATTCTTAAAAAATTATAAAAAAGAAAAAATCAATTTTCATAATGCTAATAGTATTGATTTAGCAAGTTTTTATGGCAATATTTTTGCGCTTGAGCTTTTTAAAAAAACCCTATCAAAATCCAGTTTTGAAGCCAATTCAACAAACGCTGCCTTTTATGCTCTGCAAAATGATGAATTTTTCGCACTCAACTGGCTTTTTATAAATTTCAATCAAAGTTTTAAGACTTTAGAAAAAAGATTAGAATCTAATACTTTAGATATAGAAAAAATGGCGATTTTAGCCCTACTTTTTGACGAGACAAAAGATTTTAACGCACTTTTAAAGCAAAATTTACTCTCTTTAAACGATAAATATGGCAATCATTTTGTGCATTTAAGCACCGCTTTTAATAAGCCTAAATTTTTAAACGCCCTACTTCGCGCAGATAAAAGTTTGCTTGAGCTTAGAAATGCCGAAAATAAAGGCTTGCTTAAAATCGCAGTGGAATTTGGAAGCGCAAAATGCTTTATGCTGCTTGTAAATGACTACGCTCAGGACTTTTCGGCTCAGTTTTTTAACGCCGTTTGCTCGGGTAATGAAGAGATTTTAAACTTTTATAAAACCCATTACAAGCCCAGTGATAACGAGCTGAGTATGCTTTATTATATGTGGTTTGAGCTTGGAGATAAGGACTTTTTGCAAAGGCTGGCTGATTTTAATCTTGAATGTAGGGACGCTCAGGGCGATACCCCACTTCTAAATGCCGTAAAATTCGCACTTTTTGACAGGGTTAAAGCACTCATTGATGTAGGCGCAAACATAAACGCCTTGGACAAAATGGGTAAAAACGCTTTGTTTTATGTTAAAGAGCAAAACAATCAAAAACTCATCGCCCTACTTTCAAAATCTCTTAAAAATACTATTTCACAAGACTTTGAAGAGTATTGATAAAAATATTTAAACTTAAATAAATATTAAAATTTCAAGCAAAATGAAGCGCATTTTATCAAATTTAAGCTATAATTTTAAAAAATCATCACAAGCTTAAAAAACAAGTAAAATGGAAAAATCAATGAATATCTCCAATCTAAAAGAGCTTTTAAATGCCGAATTTGTTAATGAAGGCTCAGTAAGTAGCGTGCTTGGCTTTGCACTTTCTTTAAATGAGCTTAAAGAAGGCTTTGCCTTTTTTACAAATGACGAAGACGAGGCACGCCAAGCTCTAGAAAAAGGTACTTTTTGCATAGTGAGCGAAAAAAAATTCAAGGTGCTAGATAGGGATGTTTTTTATTTTTGTTGTGAGGATTTAAGGCGCGCTGTTTTAAGACTTTTGCGTTTTATTGCTGAACAAAAGCAGCTGGAGTTTATACTTTGTGAGACTTTGGAGCTTGATTTTGGACCTGCTTTTGAAATTAATGTGCTTCAAAATGACTTAAACTTAGACTTTGCACGCATTTTAAAAGCTAAAAATCACAGCCTTTTTGCCTTTGATGATGAGCGCTATTTAAGCTTGCTTGGCGCACAAATTCTAAGGCTTGAGAATGCAGTCTTTGAAATTTTGCCTCATGCAAGCCTTTTTAGCACAAGTCTTATTTGCTCGGGACATTTTTTTAAAAATCTTAATTTTTGTTTCGCTTATGCTCAATTTTTTGCGAAATTTTTTAAACTCAGCCTTGAAAAAGGGCTTAAATTTAACGAGAAAAAGCTTGATTTAATGCGGGTTTTTTTTATAAATGCGCGCAATGAAATCACTTCAAATAGCGAACGCGCTTTTTTACTCGTCAAAAACGAGGCGCAATTTTATTTCCTAGATAAAAGTTTAAGGCATATTAAGGGCTTTAAGAGTGCGCGCTGTAATAGTTTGTTTGCTGATTTTTCTTATAATAATTTAGCGGATTTAAAGACTTTTAAGGACTTTCGTTATTGTTTGTTGCTTGAAAATGAAGAAAATTTTAAAGAAATTTTTAGTCCAAAAGCTAATGAAAAAAGCTTGTTTGATAAGGAAAATTAGGTGTTTCATATCTTTTTTTGTGCCAACGAAAATTATATTAAATTTGCCGCAGTGATGATAAATAATATCATTAATAAAACAAATTTAAGCCTTAAATTTGAAGATTTTTACAACGAAAAGCACCAAAGCAAAGAACTTAAAAGCTTTAAAAAACTTGATTTAAGCACCTTTTCAAACGAAAATGAAAAATATATTTTTCACATTTTAAGCGATAAAATAAGCAATGAAAGCGCGCAAAAGCTTATAAGCTTAGAAAAAAACTTGAATGAAATTTATCCTTGCGAGATAAAAATTCATCAAATTAATGATATAAAATATCAAAACACCTTTGCTTATAAAGGAAATTTCGTCGCTAATTTCATCCTTGAGTTTGACACTTTTTTGCCAGATAATGTCCAAAATGCTCTAGCTCTTGATTTAGATATGTTTGTAAATTGCGATTTAAGAGAGCTTTTTAGCCTTGATTTAAAGGGCTTTGTTTTGGCTGCGGCGAACAATTACACACACAAAGCAAAGTGGTTTAACACGGGCTTTGTGCTTTTTAACGCACGTGCTTACAAAGAACAAAACATTCAACAAAAAGTGATAGAATATATCAAAGCTTATAAGCCTGATTTGCCCGATCAAGCCGCGCTAAATATCTGCTGTAAGGCTCAAACGCTCTTTTTGCCCTTTGTTTATAATTTTTGCCCGCACACTGAGAATGAAAAATTTGGCACTTTTATCGATGAAAGTGCTGTGGCTGCGATAAATTTAAGCAGGGCTGAGTTTGAAGCGCTTAAAAGAGAGGCTAAAATCATTCATTTTCTAGGCTGTGCTAAGCCTTGGGATAGCGTCTTTAGCGCTAAAGAAGTAAAGATCAGTATTTATCGTAAGTCTTGGTGGGGCAATGCTTTAAAAACGCCAATTTTTCAAAACGAACTTGGCGCAATTTTTGAAAATTTAATGCAAAATGAACTTGATGAAGCCTATTTAAGCCTTGAAAAAAGGCTCATAAATATTGAAAATACACTTCAAAAAGATATGAACTCAAGCTTTCAAAAAACAGGAGCACTCATCATCTTTAAAAATAGCCTTGAATACCAGCTAGGACTTATGATGATGAGCCTTAAGGGTGGACATTTGCGTAGGCTTTTATTTTTCTTTAAAGCAAGAAAATTCATTAAAAAATATGAAAAAAACCAAGAACTTTTAGCACAAATTACAGCCTTAAACCCAGCCCTAAAACCCTTGGCTTTGGAGCAATACGCTGATTTTAACGAAGCGATGAAGCTTAAAAGACACTTAACTTATAGGCTTGGCGCACTCTTTTTAAAATCTTATAAACAAGGTTTTAAACAAGGCTATTTTGCATTTTTAAAAGAAGTTGAAGCGCAAAAGCTGAAGTTTTAAACTCAATTTATTTTAGCTTTTTTATTTAATTTTATAAATTCTAGTAAGCCAAAAAGCTTTATTGAATATCCAAAATAAAACTCAAAAGCTTTTCTTTTGTGAAGCCAAAATGCGCGAAAACATCCTTTTCCTTGCCGCTTTCGCCAAATTTTTCTATATTATAAAGATTATCGCAAAACTTGTAAAGCTCCTTAGAACTCGCTGCTTCAACGCCTATAACAAGCCCCTTTAAAAGCCTTTGTTGATATTCTTTGCTTTGTTTTTCAAAAAGCTCAAAACAAGGCATAGAAATGACATTTACGCCTATGCCCTTTTTCTCAAGCTCATTTGCAACTTCCACACAAAGGCTAACCTCGCTGCCACTGCTTAAAAGACTAATTCTAGGCTTGCTAGCTTCTTTTAGCAAATAAGCCCCTTGAGTGATAGAGCCATAAACGCTTTCATTTAAAGCCTTTAATTTTTGACGCGAAAGCACGAAAGCACAAGGAGCGTTTAAGCTTTTTAAAGCATAGTCCCATAAAATCGCATTTTCATTGCCATCGGCTGGGCGAAAAGTAAGAAAATTTGGCATAGCGCGAAAGGTAGAAAGCTGTTCTATAGGCTGATGCGTAGGTCCGTCCTCGCCCACTCCTATACTATCGTGCGTAAAAATGTAAAAATGCCTAAGACTCATCAGTGCGCTAAGCCTGGCAGCTGGCTTTAAATACTCGCTGAAAATAAAAAAAGTCGCCGAAAAAGGTAAAAATATCCCATACCTTGCAAAAGCGTTATTTATCGCTGCCATAGCGTGTTCTCTAATACCAAAATGAATATTTTTGCCCGCTACAAAATCGCCTGCATCTTTAAGCTCGGTTTTATTTGACGGGGCTAAATCAGCACTGCCACCTAAAAAGCCTTCAAACTGAGCTGAAATCGCATTTATAATCTCGCCATTACTGTCTCTAGTCGCCATATCCTTGCCCCTTAAATCAGGCAGTTTAAGCGCGCTAAAATCAGGATTTAAAAGGCTATTTAAAAGCTCTTTTTTGCCTGAGCTTTCAAGCTCTTCTTGCCATTTTGCCTCGGCTAAATCGCCTATTTCAAGCGCGGCTTCAAAGATAAATTTAACATCCTCATCAATTTGAAAGTTTTTATCAGCGTCAAAGCCTGCTTTAATTTTTGCTTCTTTAATCACATCTTCGCCCAAAGGAGCGCCGTGAGAATGTGCGCTGCCCTCAAGCTTGCCAGCTCCTTTTGCGATAGTCGTTTTTGCGATGATGAGGCTAGGCTTATCGCTCATTTTAGCTTCTTCAATAGCGTTATTAATAGCGTTAAAATCGTGTCCGTCAATGCTTTGCACAAAAAATCCTTGCGCTTCAAAACGCATTTTCACATTTTCATCAAAGGCTAAATTTACAGCACCCTCAATGGAAATAGCGTTGCTATCATAAATGATAATGAGATTATCAAGTTTGTGAAGTCCTGCTAAAGAACAAGCCTCATAACTTAGCCCCTCTTCTAAATCGCCATCTCCACAAAGACAGTACACTCTGTGATTGATTAAATTCTCGCCTAATAAGCTTGCCGCCTTTTTAGCTGCCATCGCAAAGCCCACGGCATTAGCTATGCCTTGACCTAAAGGACCTGTGGCAATTTCTACGCCCGGAGTGGTGATTTCTGGGTGGCCAGGAGTTTTTGAATGAAGCTGGCGAAAGTTTTTTAAATCCTCTAAACTTAAATCATAGCCACTTAAATGCAAAAAACTATAAAGCAAAGCACTTGCGTGTCCGCCTGAGAGCACGAAGCGGTCGCGATTTAGCCAGTTTGGATTTTTAGGATTGTGCCTTAAATGCGTGCTTAAAACAGCCATAATATCGGCTAGGCCCAAAGGAGCGCCCGGATGACCGCTGTTTGCGCGCTGCACCATATCAGCACTTAAAAATCTTAAAGTATCGGCTTGCTTTTTTAACATTTTTTTATCAAGTGTCATTTTTTTCCTTTAAAGTATTTTTTCTATGAGTGCTAAAAGCTTGCTAGCTAGAGCTTTATCAAAGCTTTTAAGCTCTTTTTTGCACTCTTTAAAAAGCTTTTCTTTTGCCTTTAAAGCTTCATTAAGTCCCAGTAAATTCACAAAAGAGTTTTTAAAAATATCATTTTGAGTGTCTTTTCCTGTGCTTTTTGAATCGCTTGTGAAATCGAGTATATCATCATTGATTTGAAAAAGTAAGCCCAAATTTAGCCCAAATTTATAAAGGCTTTTTTGCAAGCTCTCATTGCTTTCACAAATGACAGCACCCATTGCAAGACTTGCTGCGATGAGTTTTGCGGTTTTGTGAATGTGTAAAAACTCAAGCTCATCTAAGCTTAATTTTTTTTTCTCAAAAAAGCAGTCCAGCACCTGACCCAGCACCATTCCATGAAGTCCTGCATTATAGGCGAGTAAATGCGTGAGTTTTGTTTTAATCTTATCTTTAAATTTACTTTCAGCAATGAGCAAAAAAGCCTCAGTATTGAGCGCGTCTCCTACTAAAATCGCCGTAGTTTCATCGTAGCGCTTGTGCAAACAGGGCTTAGAGCGTCTAAGCGTGGCATTATCCATAGCGGGCAAATCATCGTGAATGAGTGAATAAGTGTGCATGCACTCTAGGGCTAAAGCGATTTGATAGGCTTTTGAAAGCCTTTTGGGCTTTAAGCTTTGCACCACGCTTAAGAGTAAATTTGCGCGAAAATGCTTGCCCCCAGCTTCTAGCATATAAGCAAGGGCTTCATTAAAAAAAGGATGAAAGCTTTTAACACTTGGCAAATTCGCCTTTAAAAAGCTTTCAAAATCCGCATTTTTCACTTAGTAAGCCTTATGAAAAAGTCAAAATCTCCACTTGTTTTAGAGCTTGTAAGCGAAGAGTCTTGATTTATAGGTAGTTTTTTACTAGAGCGAGAAATAAGAATGTTAAAATCACTTCCTGTTGTGAAAATGCTTCTGGCTTGATTTGCCGAAGTGATAACCTCATTATTAATGCGTAAAATTTTATCGCCCACCATAAAGCCGGCCGCAGCAGCCTTTGAGCCAGCTTCTACTCGGGTAATGATTAAATTATTATTTATACTTATACCTAAATTGCTTCTAAAGGCTTGACTAGCGGGCTTTTTAACTACACCCGGTAAATTAAATTTAGACAAATCCTTAGGAAAAACTTCAGCCGAAATGTTTAAATCCTCATTATCTCTAAGCACGTTAAAATAAAGTGTCGAGCCTCTATCGGCAAAGAGTATTTTTTCATTAACAAGGCGCAAATCCTTTGCAGGCTCGCCATCCACGCTTACTAATTCATCATTGATTAAAAACTGCGTGCCTTTTCGAACCTTATCCACATAAATTTTACCCTCTCTAAAGATAAAATCAACACCTATATCGCCCCAATAAACATCGTTGTATTTTGCAAAATGATTTAAATAACGGTTGCCTATAAAAGAGCTATCAGCAAGTGAAATTCCTATCATTGCGCAGCAGCAGTCATTGAGCTGGCCTACCTTGCTTTTAAAATCAAGCTGGTCGCGCTCGTCTAAGTTTTGTGCTAAATATTTTAAATGTCCTATATAAGGGGTATTTGGATCTATAATGCCTACCCAGTCGTTTCGTGTGAGATTTTGCTCATCAGCCTTAGCAATTGGAATAAGGCTAAACTCGGTGCGCACAAGATATAAATTTAAAAAAGGATCGTATTTTACATATTTATTGAGCTTTTTATCAGCAGGCTTGACGACGGCGAGTAAATTTTCATTTAAAACAAAGGCTTGCATACCCTCATAAGTAAAAACGCTGGCTTTGTTTTTTTCCCAGCACGCTACGTAATCCTCAAAGCGCGGTCTTTCCACACCAAAAGCAAAATTTATACAACAAAAACTTAAAAATAGCAATAAAAAAATTTTTCTCATTTTAATCCTCCAAAAAGATTACCCGCAAGGCTCTGGCGGTTTTGCTCTACCATTTTAAGTGCATCATTAATGGCTGAAATGAGCAAAATTTGCAAGGCTTCTTTATCTTCAAGCAAGCTCTCATCGATATTTACATCGATAATCTCGCCTTTTCCATTGGCTGTAATTTTTACGAGATTTCCCCCGCTGCTTGCGCTAAATTCTTTAGTCTCAAGGTCATTTTCAAGTGCATTTGCCTTTTCTTGCACCTGTTTTAAAATCTCGCTCATCTTAGAAAAATCCATATTTTCAAACATCTTATCCCTTAAATTTTAATTTGTAATTTTAGCATTTTTTTGCTTAAGCTTTTAACAATTCTTGCACGATTTTTTTATCATTCATTGCATATTTCACGCCCTTAATTTCTTGATATTCTTCATCGCCCTTGCCTAAAATAGCGATAAACTCATCATCTTTAGCTAAATTTAAAGCCTTTTGAATAGCCTTTTTTCTATCCACCTCAGTGTAAATTTCAATTTCTTCGCCCTTTTCATTTTTAACTAAAAAGTTCTTTTCATCAATCTTTTTAAGATTGTCAAAGCCCTTGATGATGTCATTGATGATACTTTGAGCTTCTTCGCTTCTTGGATTATCGCTGGTTATGATGATTTTTTTTGCATATTTTAAGGCTGCCTTTGCCATAAGGGGCCGCTTTGCCTTGTCTCTATCACCACCTGCTCCAAAAACTACGATTAAAGGCTTGTATTTAAGAGCTTCTAGCACCTTTTCTATGCCATCAGGCGTATGCGCAAAATCAACGATGATATTTTTTGCCACAAGCTCAAGTCGCCCACTCACGCCCTTAAAGCTAGAAATCGCTCTTTCAAGCTCGCTCGTTTCAATGCTTACAAGCTCATTCACACAAGCAGTGGCTGCGCTGAGATTGTAAAGATTAAAAAGTCCTACAAGGCTTGATTTGATGTTTATCACGCCTTTTTTAAAGCTTAAATTCGCACTTATGCCTTGATTTAAATCAATGTCTTTGATTAAATAATCCGCTTTTTCATCCTGCCCGTAAGTTAAAGCATTTTTTTGATTATAAGCAATTTTAGCTGCGTCTAAGTTTATGAATTTCAAGCTCTCATCCATAAAAAAGCTTTCTTTTGCCTTTTTATAATTTTCAAAATTTAAGTGAAAATCTAAGTGATCCTGGGTTAAATTTGTATAAATTTTAGCCACAAACTCAAGGCTTTCGATGCGCTCTTGAACGAGTGCGTGCGAGCTTACTTCCATCACAAAAAATTTGCATTTTTGCTTGCTCGCAAGGCTTAGATAAGAAAAGGTTTTTAAAATGGGCGAGGTTGTAAGTGCCTTTTCATCGATACATTCATTTTTTATGAAAGCCCCGCGCGTGCCAGCTAGCGCGCTTTTGTGTCCTAAAAAGTTTAGGAAATGGGCTATCATCGCGGCTGTGCTTGTTTTGCCATTTGTGCCCGTAATGCCGATGATTTTAATGTTTTCATCGATTTTTAAAAGCCTTTTACACTCTTTTAAATCAATGATTTTCGCACCCTTTTCTAAGGCCTGCTTAGCAAATTTAGCATTTTGCGCCGTTTGAACGAAAAAGCAATTTTCACTCACTTCATTAGAATTATCCGTGATAAAGGTATTTTCAAGCTTTATTTGCATTTTTGCCCTTTTTGGCAAGTTTTTTAGCTAGGATTTGAAATTTATCATCTTGCACGAAATGCTTGCTTAAATTCTCCATATAATTTAAAATCAAGTCATCATAGCCATTTTCATAAAGCTTTTCTAAAAAGTCTAAAAAATCCTCTTTAGAGCTAATCACAAGCTTATTTGCAAAAATGACATTTTCAAAGCTTTTTTTAAAGCCAAGCTCTTGCTCGCTTTTTAAAAAGTCTTTATAATTAAGCCCTAAATTCTCATCCATTTTCTCTTTTTCAAGCTCATCAAGCACGAGTTTACTCTCACTTAAGTTTAAAATTTGTTCGAATTCTTTGTAAATTTCTTTATTTTTATAATGTTTTAAATAAAACTCAAAAAGCAACCTAGCCTGCGTTTCATAGGATTTTGCAAACTCACAAAGGCTGATAAAATGTAAAAGTTTTTTATTTTTGTGCTTCTCATAAGCTAGAGAAAAAAACATTTTCGCGCCGTTATAGTCCTTATTTTCAAAGCATTTTATCGCTACTTTTTTATAATCTATCAAATTCTTCCTTGCCGCCATTCAAATTTACAAGCACAATGCCCGGATGAATGTCAAGTTTGAGCTGTCTTTCAAGCCCGTATTTAAGCGTCGTGCCACTTGAAGCACAGCCCTTGCAAGCACCGATTAAATGGATATACACCACGCCATTTTTAATGCCTAAAAGCTCCAAGCTACCGCCATCTCGCTCTAAAATATACATATTTTTTGCCAAACAAGTCTTTACAGGAGTCATTAAATCTTCATCGCTAAAAGGAAGCATTTTCTCTCTTTTGTTTTTTAAATCTTATTGTATCACTTTTTCATCAAATTTTTATTTAAATTTTATGGCTTTAAATTAAATTGAGAAATTTCATCTTCGCTTTTATCTTCGTGAATAAAACTCGTATCACTTTCTAACGTATCTACAAAGCGTCCTATTCTTTCCCAGCGAATATTTCTTTTCTCATCGAGTGAAAAATACACCAGCCAAGGCTTGCCAACGATGAGTCTATAAGGTACAGAGCCCCAAAAACGGCTATCATTTGAATTGTCTCTATTATCGCCCATCATAAAATACTCATTTTCTGGCACTTCATAATAATAAGCATTCGCGCCATTTATACCAAGCTCTCCAAATTCTTTTAAAAACAGCGGCTTCATCGCAAATTCGTTATTTTGCAAATAAATTTGATAGAGCGCTTCGATATTTTTACTCAAATCATTATGAATGCCCTTAAAATCATAAGGTTCTTTAACAAAAATGCGCCCATCAATTTGCGCGATCTTATCCGCAAAATGCTCTTTCATAAACGCATCGCCCTCGCTCATTCTCACAAAAAGCGTTCTTTTAGCAATGATTATCTCATCGCCTCCTTTAGCGACCATTCTTTTTACATAATGTTCTTTGAAATTTAAAGGATTGCGAAAGACTACGATATCGCCTCTTTTAGGTCCTTCGCCTGCAATTAAATGTCCGTCATTATCAAAATCAGGCAAAAGCTGCCATTCAAGCCAAGGCAAATGCGGCGTAGGAATGCCATAGCTAAATTTTTTTACAAATAAAAAATCTCCAACCAAAAGAGTATTTTTCATCGACCCACTAGGGATATTAAAAGACTGCACCAAGCAACAAACGACAATAAGCACTAAAATTACGGTGCCAGTCCAAGAATGATAAAACTCAAGGAATTTATTTTTTTTGCGCTCTATTTTTTCATCATTTTGTATTAAATTTGACATTAATTTCCTTGATATAAAGAATTTCTATTATTTGCAGCTTTTAAAGTATTTTCTAAAAGTTTAGCAATAGTCATCGGTCCCACTCCACCAGGAACGGGCGTGATAAAGCTTGCTTTTTTGCTTACATTTTCAAAGTCCACATCTCCAACGATTTTTCCATTTTCAAGGCGGTTAATACCCACATCAATGATAATTGCGCCCTGTTTTACCATACCTGCTTTAAGCAAATTCACACAGCCTGCGGCAACGATGATTAAATCCGCATTCTTAGTATAAAAGCTCAAATCTTTTGTTTTAATATGACAAATGCTCACGCTCGCACCCAAATTTAAAAGCAAAGTCGCCATAGGACGACCGACTATATTTGAAGCACCGATGACAACAGCATCAAGAGAGCTTACATTGATATGATACTCATTTAAAAGATAAATAATGCCAGCGGGCGTGCAAGGGATAAATGGTGTGCTTAAATTTGAGCTTAAACAGCCTACATTAAAGGGATGAAAGCCATCGACATCTTTATTAAAATCAATGGCTTCTAAAATCACGGCTTTATTGATGTGCTCTGGCAAAGGCAGCTGCACCAAAATGCCATCCACGCTATCATCGTAATTTAGAGTATTAATAAGAGCTAAAAGCTCTTGCTGCGTGGTGTTTGCGTTCAGTTTGTAGGGCAAGGATTTAATGCCCACTTCAGCACAAGCCTTAGCCTTAGCATTCACATAAGTAAGACTAGCCGCGTCATCGCCTACTAAAATCACCGCCAAACAAGGCTGAATTCCCTTTTCAAGCAATTCTTGCACCCCAAATTTAATTTTAGAGCGAAGCTTTGCTGCAACTTCTTTACCATTGATTAAAGTCATCATTTTGCCTTAAAAATTTATCACTTTTTAAAGAAAAAATTGTATCATAATAAACTTTATTTTTCGTTACAAGGTTAGCAAAATGAAATTTTTTTCGCCATTTTTGTTGCTTTTAAGCCTTTCTAGCGTAAGCACAGCAGAAGATTTCATCACCTTGAAAGAATATGCAAAAATGCTTTATGAAAATCCACGCGGCATTTCTTGCAAACTTTGTCACGGAGAAGATGGCAGCTCTCAAAAGCTTAGTTTATATAAGCAAAAAGGTCAAATTAAAGAATTTATCGTGCCTGATATTAGAGAAATTTCATTTAAAGAATTTGAAAAATCCTTAAAAGAAGTTAAAGATACAAAAAGCATTATGCCGACTTATTCACTCACAAGCGATGAAATTATGATATTATATAGCTATATTCAAGGGCTTAAAAAGGAGAAAAAATGACAAATAAAAAGGCTTTTAAAGAAGCGTGCAAGGTGATTGCTGGTGGGGTTGATTCTCCTGTTAGGGCTTTTAAAAGTGTGGGCTCTACACCACTTTTTATCGCTAGTGGCAAGGGCTATTTGATAAAAGATATAGAAAATAAAAGCTATATAGACTTCGTTCAAAGTTGGGGACCTTTGCTTTTTGGGCATGCAGATGAAGATATAACTAGAGCTTGTGCTAAGGCTTTAAAAAAAGGCTCAAGCTTTGGCGCTCCAACTTTAGCTGAAACTACCTTGGCTAAGCTCATACTCTCAATCTTTACGCATTTAGATAAAATTCGTTTTGTAAATAGTGGCACAGAAGCTACAATGAGCGCGATTCGTCTAGCTCGTGGCTTTACAAAAAGAGAAAAAATCCTTAAATTTGAGGGTTGCTATCACGGACATAGCGATTCTCTGCTTGTGAGTATGGGAAGTGGTGGAGCAACCTTTAACACCCCAAGCTCTTTAGGCGTTTTACAAAGCACCGCTGCTAGCACTCTTGTAGCAACTTACAATGATATAGCAAGCGTTGAAGCCTTGTTTAATAAACATAAAGACATAGCCTGCGTCATTATAGAACCCATAGCTGGCAATATGGGGCTTGTGCCTGCTAAAAATGAGTTTTTAGCCAATTTACAAGCCTTGTGTAAAAAGCACGGCACCCTTTTAATTTTTGATGAAGTGATGAGTGGTTTTAGAGCAAGCTTTACAGGCTCTTATGAGTATAATAAAATCAAAGCTGATATCATCACCTTTGGCAAGGTCATAGGCGGGGGCTTGCCTGCGGCTGCTTTTGCTGCAAGGGCTGAGATAATGGATATTTTAAGCCCGCTTGGTGGGGTTTATCAAGCAGGCACTCTAAGTGGAAATCCCTTAGCAATGGCAGCTGGCATAGCAAGTATAAAAAAGGCTAAAAAAGATAAAAATCTTTACAAAAGGCTTGATAAACTTGCCTTAAAGCTTACAAAGGGCTTTAAAGAAGCAGCCACTCTAGCAAAAGTGCCTTTACAAGTAACTCACAGAGGCTCGATGTTTGGCTTTTTCTTTAATGAAAAAGAAGTGTTAAACTATAAAGATGCTATAAAAAGTGATACAAAAGCCTTTGCTAACTTTCATCAAGAAATGCTAAAGCGAGGTATTTATCTTGCTTGTTCGCAGTTTGAAACAGGCTTTATTTGTGATAAAATGAATGATAAAATCATCAAAAAAGCCGTAAATGCAGCCTATGAGAGCTTTGAGCTGATAAAAAAGAAAAATTAATTTGTCATTGCGGTGAATTTCGTGCTGAGTGGTTTTTCGCCCAATCATTGCGAGTCTTGATGAAATGAAGGCGTGACAATCTACAGCGTATAATTTAAAATTTATTTTTAAATTCCATAAATTATCAAAAACGGAGCAAATTTGAGTAAAAGAAGCGATTTTATACAAAAAAGCATAAAAGCAGCCGATGGGCTAAGCCTTGGTATTTCTATGGTTGTAGCTGTGATTTTAGGCGTAGCTTTAGGGCTTGGACTTAGAAAGCTTACAGGGCTAGGTGCGCTTTTTTGGCTGGGCGTTTTCATAGGCGTAGCTGCTGCGATTTTAAATGTCTATAAGGCTTACAAGGCTCAAGTTGCAAGCTATGAAGAATTTAAAGATGAAGTGCGCTACAAAAAAGACAAAGACGATGATGATTTGACCCGCTTTGAAAGCTAAATTTAGGATGATTTAACCTAATTTAAAAACTGATTCATCCTTGCATTGCAAGATAAAAACAAGAGCGATAAATTGTGCTCCAGCTGTCATTACTAGGCTTTAAAAAACGCGAAACAATCCGTCCCCTGTGTCATTGCGAGAAGCGACGAAGCAATCCACACTTTAATTGCAAAATAAATTATGGATTGCCACGCTCACTGCGTTCGCTCACAATGACAAATTTTTAAAGCATTCCAAAATCCGCGCCGCTGTTTTGAAATTTTAAAGTCAAATTTTAAATTTCATTCCATTTTATATTTAAATTAATCAAAATTCAAGCTTAAATTGATTAAATTTCAAAGTTTGAAATTGACAAATTTTATTTAAAGAAAGACAATGAAAATCCTAAATTTACACTCCTTAAAAACAAAGCTCAAAGCCTATGGTGCCGTGCTTGGCATAACCTGTGCTTGCTTTATTTTCAACAGCTCTGAGTTTATACCTATTGGTATTTTAAGCCTTATCGCGCAAGATTTTAAGCTCAGCGAAGCAGCAGTGGGGCTTATCATCACTTTTTATGCGTGGGTGGTGGCGATTGCGTCACTGCCTTTGATGTTGCTTACTTCTAAAATCGAGCTTAAAAGGCTACTTCTGGGCGTTTTAGCCCTATTTGTCGTGGCGCATATTTTCTCTACGCTGGCAAATTCTATGGGGATGCTGATTTTCTCACGCCTTTTAGTAGCCACAGCCCACAGCATATTTTGGTCTATCGCTTCGGTGATGGCGGTGCGCGCCGCACCTAAGGGCGGTGAAGCCATCGCGCTTTCGCTCATTCTTGTAGGCACGACTACAGCGCTTGTGCTTGGCTTGCCACTTGGGCGTGTCATCGGGCTGTATTTGGGCTGGCGGATGACTTTTTTAAGTATTGGCGTGGTGGCGCTTTTGGTGTGGATTTTGCTTTTTATAATCTTACCTAAAATGCCAAGCAACAGCGCTCACGGGCTTAAAAGCCTGCCAAATTTGCTAGAAAATAAAGCCTTTAGACATTTGTGCTTTTTGACCTTGCTTTTTATTACGGCGCATTTTACGACTTATAGTTATGTCGAGCATTTTTTAGCGCTTCGTTTCAGCGAAGAAGAAATCACTTTCGTGCTGGTGCTTTTTGGTGCGATGGGCTTTGTGGGTGGTGTGCTTTTTTCAAAGCTTTATGAAAAGCGCGGCAAATGGCTTTTAAATTTCGCTCTTTTTGGGCTTAGCCTTTACTTGCTGCTTTTTTATCCATTTTTGGAAATTTCTACTTTTTTAATCCTGCTTTTGTGCTGTGCTTGGGGGCTTGCGCTCGCACTCATTGGGCTTATGTTTCAAGCTTTGGTGATTAAAATCGCACCGCAAAGCACGACCATAGCGATGAGTATTTACTCAGGCACTTATAATGTGGGCATAGGCTCGGGTGCATTCATCGGCGGACTTGTTTATGCGGACTTTGGCATTACTTATATAGGCTTTATCGGCGCATTCATCGCACTTCTTGGCTGCTTGCTTTTTGTAAAAGTGAAATTTGACAAAGTGGTTTAAAATTTAAAATTTTTTTCAAATTTAAAAACAGCGCTGAGTGATTTTGTTTTGAAATTTAAATACAGCGGCGCGAGTTTAAATTCAGTGTCATTTTGCGAGAATTTTTTTCTCGTCATTGCTGGGCGCAAGCAAAGCAATCCATAGTTTAATAAATCCTTATCATTGCAAGACTTGACAAAGTCAAGTCTTGGCAGTCCATAATTTACTTTTGCTATCTTGTTATGGATTGCCGCGCTCACTGCGTTCGCTCGCAATGACGAAACTGGCCCAGTCATTGCGAGGAGCGAAGCGACGAAGCAATCTATACTTTAATTGCAAAATAAAATTATGGATTGCCACGCAAGGATAAATCCTTGCGTGGCAATGAGGGCGGAGATTAAAATTTTCTCGCAGTAGAAATTTTAGAAATTATACTTAAACTCGACATAATAGCTTCTGCCATCACCTGCTAAGGCTTCAGTAGTAGTTACACCTTTAAAGCCTGTTGAAGTGTATTGGTATTTATAGTAATGCTCATCAAAAAGGTTTTTAATGCCACCTATAACTTTTAAATTTTTATAAGTATAAACTGCGCCAATATCGGTTAGAAAATAATCCTTAATCCACTTTGCTTTAGTACTAAAAGCGTCTTTTTGCTTTGAATTATAAGTGATATCCGCAAAGGTGCTAAAATTTTCTAGCCAAGCGTAATTTACTCCTGCTGTGGCTTTGTATTTTGACACTAAAGGCACGCGCAAGTCATTTTGCTCAGGTCTTGCTCCTTCTGTAACTTTTGCATTTACAAAAGCAAAATTTTCATAAAAACTAAGCTTGTCATCCAGTAAATCTTGACGTAAATTTAACTCCAAGCCATAGCGGCGCGTTTTAGGGATATTATAATACTTTGTCGATGTGCCTGCGTTTGCATGTGGATTATCCCCACCTGAAAATGAAATTTCATCATGCGTTAAGGTATAAAAAAGGGCTGCATTCACACCATAAAAGCCAAAAAGATAATCACTCACACCCACTTCGTAAGTGTCGTATTTTTCAGATTTGATATCTTTGTTAAGATAATATCGTCCATTTACAGTTTGTCTAAAATGAAGTGGAGACGGGGAAGTAAAGCCTCTTTCATATTTTACATAGACCTTACCTGTGTCTGAGTAGGCCGCATTTGGCGTGATTTCTAAAGCGAAATTATTTGTATGATCCTTTACATTTGTTTTATTTCCGATTGTAGACACGCCACCTACTTTATAGTGAGCGTATTCATATCTTGCGCCACCACTAAGATTAAAAATATCTGTAAATTGATGAGAGTCTAAAGCATAAAAACCATGACTTTGCTTTTTAGCACTTGAGTTTTGATGCCTTGTGGGCATACCAGCTCCAAAGCTCACATCAGAGTCTGTTGCGCCACGGTGATCTTCATAAGAATAGCCAAACACGAGATAAGATTTATCCGCATAATTGTATTTATGCTTGATATTTGTGCCTTTTACACTATCTTCAAATAATGACTTAGGATAAGATCGGTTACCATTTTGATCGATTTTTTCTTTTTGCCAGAAAACTTGAACATTGCTTTCAAAATTATCGCTGAATCGGTGCTCTAAATTTGCATTAAACTCAGGGCGTGTGATATGATAAGTCGTTTCATCTTGGCCTTTTTGGCGTGGATTTTTATCCACTTCACTTTTAGAAAGATAAGATGAAGTTTCGTAATTATCTTTATAATATCCAAAACCTATAGTTGCTTTTGTATCATCGCTAAAATCATAATAGAGCTTAGAATTTAAGAAAAAGCCTTTATCCTTATCGCCGTCTCTGTATCCGTGCTCGTTAAAGCCATTGACATTAAGAGAAAAGGCTGCTTTGTCGTTGATTTTATGAGAGAAATTTGCATTTAAATTTTGTCCGTGATTTCCGCCTTGAAAGATATTTTCTTTAAAAGAGACTGAAGCGGCGTCATTTTTTTGCTTTTTAGTGATGATATTAATTGCCCCTCCTCTGGTGCCATTTCCATAAAGCACGGCGCCACCGCCGGGGATGATTTCTATACGCTCGATATCATTAATATCGATTGAAGCCGCAGGATCGGTATTTGCTCCTGTATAGTGAATACTCATTGTATCAAGGCTATTCATAGGAACACCATCGACCATAAATTTAACACTCATATTTGCCTTAACGCCTTGTCCGCGCATATCTATGGTTCTATTTTTTTGGCCGCCATCTCCAAAAGATACAAAATTTATACCTGCTTGTCTAGTCAATGCTTCTTCGAGATTGTTATAGCCTTTGTCCCTAAGCTCATCCCCGCTAATAACGATAACATTTCTTATATTACTATCCGCATCTTGCTCAAATCCAGTCGCAGAAATGATAACGCTATCAGTTTTTAGCGTCGTTTCTGCAAAAGCTAAACTTGACAAAAGCACCATAGAGTAAGCTAATGTTTTTGTTTTTGTCATTTTATTTCCTTTTTTGATGTAAATTTATGAGCTCAGTTAAACAAATGAATAACTAATATCATAATCTATAATTATAAATATTTTTTCTTTAAAAAAAACTGAAATTGACTTATTTTGTAAAAATTTCAAAAAACAGGGGTGGTTTATGTGGATTTAGAATTTCATTTACTTTGAAATTTACTTTTTGATTTGCTTGCTTTGAAATTTGCTTACGAAAAAAGTTGAAATTTATTATATAATATGAGAAAATGTTTAAATTTTATTTTCATAAAAAGTTATGATTGCTTCGCGTTTTTAAAGCCTAGCAATGACGGGTGCGTGAAATTTAAAAAGGATAAATAATGACGATGAATTATGGTGAATTTGGCGGTGTTTTCGTGCCTGAAACGGCTATGAGTGCTTTAAAAGAGCTTGAAAAAGCCTTCACTCACTTTAGCACGCTTAAAAGCTTTAAAAAAGAGCTTAAAAGCCTGCTTAAAAACTATGTAGGACGCCCTACTGCCTTATATTTTGCAAAGAATTTAAGCCAACATTATAAACATCAAATTTATCTTAAAAGAGAGGATTTAAATCACACAGGAGCGCATAAAATCAATAATGCAATCGCTCAAGCACTACTAGCAAAAAAAATGGGTAAGAAAAAAATCATCGCCGAAACAGGAGCTGGACAGCACGGACTCGCCACAGCTACGGCTGCAGCCTTGCTCGGGCTTGAGTGTGAAATTTATATGGGTGAATGTGATGCAAAAAGACAGGCTTTAAATGTAGAAAAAATGAAGCTCTTAGGAGCAAAAATTAAAAAAATATCCTTTGGACTTAAAACGCTTAAAGAAGCCACCACAGCAGCCATTCAAGCCTGGATAAATGAAATTAACACCACCTTTTATGTCATAGGCTCGGCTGTGGGTCCTTATCCTTATCCACAAATTGTCGCACATTTTCAAAGCGTTATAGGAAAAGAAACTAAAAAGCAGCTTAAAAAGCTAAATTTAAAGCCCGATTTTATCATCGCTTGCGTGGGCGGGGGAAGCAATGCTATAGGCATTTTCAAGCCTTTTTTAAAAGATAAAGATGTGAGATTAATCGGCATTGAAGCAGGCGGATTGGGCATTAATACAGCTTATAATGCTGCTACCTTAAGTAAGGGGCGCGTAGGCATAATCCACGGAATGAAAACAAAAGTTTTGCAAGATGAGTTTGGCAATATCTTACCTGTTTATAGCATATCAGCAGGTCTTGATTATCCTGGTGTGGGGCCAGTTCATTCTTATTTACAATCTTGCAAAAGGACTGAATATCACGCTATAAATGATGATGAATGTATAAAAGCCTTGAAACTTTTAGCACAAAAAGAAGGCATAATAGCAGCCATTGAAAGTGCGCACGCTCTAGCTTATTTAGAAAAGCTCTGCCCTACTTTGAAAAAAGAAAGTGTTATAGTGCTTAATCTTTCAGGGCGCGGCGATAAAGATATGCACACCATTTTAAGCTATAAAAAAGGAAAAATTTATGGTTGATTTTAAAAAAAGCTTTAAGGATAAAGCAAATGTGGGCTTTATAATGATGGGCTATCCAAATTTAGCCACAAGTGAAGCCTTTTTAAAAAGTCTCGATAAAAAAAGCAAGATTGATATTTTAGAGCTTGGTGTGCCTTATTCTGATCCTTTAGCTGATGGCCTTATCATTTCAGAAGCTGCTAAAGAGGCTTTAGAAAAAGGCGTAAATATAGAAAAAATCTTTAAAAGCCTTGAGAAAATAAAACTTAAAAAGCCTTTAGTTTTTCTAGTTTATTATAATTTAATCTTTTCTTATGGGAGCGAAAAATTTGTAAAAAAAGCAAAAGAGGTAGGCATAAGCGCTTTAATCGTGCCTGAGCTTGTATATGAAGAAAATGAGGAGTTTTTTAAAATTTGCTCTCAAAATGATATGGCTTTAGTGCCTTTAATCGCCACCACAACGAGCGAGCAAAGAATGAAGCTCATTTTAAGCCGTGCAAGTGGCTTTGTCTATGCAGTAGCAAGCCTTGGTATAACAGGGGGCAAGCAAGTAGCTAAGGCAAAGCTTAAAAAACTTGTAACACAAATTAAAAAGCATACAAACTTACCTGTTTTTGTGGGCTTTGGCATTAAAAATAGCGATGATGTAAATGCCATAAAAGCTCTAAGTGATGGGGCAATCGTAGGCACAAGTATAATTGAAGCTTTTAAAAATAAGTCTTTAGAAAAAATTCATTCAAAAATCAATGAAATTTTTTCATAAAAAATTGTTTTTAAAGTCAAATTTGTTTATAATATGAGAATTTTTTAAGGAGAAAAAAATGATTCACGCATTAGAAGAGTCTATAAAATACTTTTTTGAAGATATTTTGAAAAGCAATCTTAAAAAAAGTGATGAAATTTCAGGCGAGCTTTATGGTGCAGCCATAGTATTAGATGATATTAAAAAGGGCGAAGACTTTCATTTTTACTTATTTTTTCCAAAAGAAGTCTTTGAGAAATTTCGCTCTGTTTTTTTGAAAAATGCTAAATTTAGCGAAGATGATTGGTGTGATTTGGCAAAAGAAATCGCAAATGAAATCATAGGCTATGCTAAAACTAAGCTTAAAAGAGATGAAAGCGAGTTTAAACTTGGCATTCCTGAGTATCTAGGATGCTTGGATTTTTCAAATTTCAAGCTGGATAAATCTTTTACTTATGAGTTTGATGGGCATAATTTTAGAATAGGTTATAAGAAAAATGGCTGAAGAAAAGTTGAATGAATACGGCGAGCATATGGGCTTGCTTGAAACTTATGAAGATATTTTAGATATAAGCGTAGATTTTGTAAGCGAGCTTGGCACGACAAATATGAGTATAAGTGATTTGCTAAAGCTTGATGTGGGCTCGGTGATTGATCTTGAAAAACCAGCAGGTGAAAGCGTGGAGCTGTATATCAATAAACGCATATTTGGCAAGGGCGAAGTTATGGTGTATGAAAAGAACTTAGCCATTCGTATCAATGAAATTTTAGACTCTAAAACCGTGCTTCAGTATTTCAAAAAAGAAGTGTAAATGCTAAAAAAATTCGCTCTTTTTCTCTTGTTTTTAACGCTTTTTATTCCCGCTTTTGCGGCTAAGCTTGTAAATTTTAGCGTTTATGATAGAGAAGATAGGGTGGATTTGATGTTAAGCTTTGATGCACCTTATAATGGGCATATTTCTCAAATGAAACAAGGAAATATCATCGCCATAAGCTTAAATGATCTTTTAACAGATAAGGCTCAAAGTCAAAACTTAAGCAAAGGCATAGTAAAAAAAGTGCTTATAACCCCGCAAAATAATAAAACTGCAATAGCCCTTGAAACAAGCAGCCAAGCAAATATCAATATAAGCAGTATCAATAATAAAATAGGACTTAGAATAAGAATTTTAAACGCAAATGCTGGGGGCGCAAATTCTAACTCAGCTGGCAATGTGCAAAACAGCGGCGCAAATTCTAATATGGCTGCAAATTCAAACACCAATTTAAACACAGCGCCAAATCAAGGCTTTTTAGCAAGCCCTAACACCTTAGCTCATCCAAATGCCACAAACTCTAGTGCAAACTCACAAAACAGCCCAGCAACCAATCAAGCAAACTCAGGGACAAATTTAAACCCACAAACAAACTCGCAAACTCCTGTGCCGCAGGGTAAAAACTCAAGTCTTGATGGCTTTGATTTGAAAAATTATATTTTAGTTTTGATTTTTTTATTGGCTATTTTAATCTTTTTATGGTGGTTCAAAAAAAGACTTGCAAAAAACTATCATTTTGACAGCAAGGATTTTAAAATCATTTTCCAAAGAGCGCTGGATAAAAACAATCAATTTATGATTTTAGAATACGAGCAAAAAAGATTTGTCCTCATTGTGGGCAGCTCAAACACCTTGCTCGAAGTAAAAGACGCACCTTTACAAAATTTCACTTCAAATAAGCAAGAAAATTTCACACAAACCAAGGTTCAAAGCAGCGTAAAAAACGCAAGTTTTGAGCGCGCTCAAAATGCTAGCAGTAAGAACTCTAAAGAAAAAAGCTTCGATAATTTTTTTGAAGAAAACAGACAAAAGATTCAAAGGCTTATTCAAAAAAATAGCTGAAATTCAAGTTTTTTTAAAAAAATATTAAACTTTGTTGAATATTTACTTAAATTGTGCTATGATTATACTTAAAATTTTTAATCTTAAAAGGACTTAAACAATGAGAATTCTAGTCATTGAAGAGGACAATCAGCTTAATAAAACTCTAGTCGATAGTCTCAATCAAGCCGGTTATCAAACAGATAGCTCAGAAAATTTCAAAGACGGCGAATATTATATCGGCATAAGACATTACGACTTGGTACTTTCAAGCCTAACTTTACCCGATGGCGATGGGCTTGACATCATCAATGTCGTCAAGCAAAAATCTCCACGCACTGCAACCATTATTTTATCCAATAAAAACGACAAACATAGCGAAATCAAGGCCTTAAAAGCGGGTGCGGATGATTATGTAAAAAAACCTAGTGATTTTGATGTTTTGCTTGCGCGCATTGAAGCAAGGCTGAGAATGGGCGGCACAAATGTGATTAAAATCGATGATTTAACCATAGATCCTGATGAAGAAAAAATCACTTACAAAGGACAAGAAATCGAGCTTAAAGGCAAGCCTTTTGAAGTGCTTACTCACTTAGCAAGGCATTCAGATCAAATCGTTTCTAAAGAACAACTCCTTGACGCCATTTGGGAAGAGCCTGAGCTTGTAACTCCAAATGTCATCGAAGTAGCTATCAATCAAATTCGTCAAAAAATGGACAAACCTCTAAACATCTCTACCATTGAAACCGTGCGCCGTCGCGGATATAGATTTTGCTTTCCTAAAAAATAAAAAGTGAGAAAAATGTCCCCTTTTAAAATCACACAATCCTTTATTTTCATAAAATAAAGGATTGAAACTATGGCTAAACGCACCGCTGTTGTGGATTTAGGCTCAAATTCAGTCCGTCTTGTCATCTTTGAAAAAACTTCGCGCTACGCCTTTCATATTTTAAGCGAATACAAACGCAAAGTTCGCCTTGGCGAAAATGCTTACAATAATGGCAAAATTTTACAGCCTGAAGCTATGAAAAGGACAGAAAACACCCTAGCCTATTTTAAAGAAGTCGCCTTAAAATATAAATGCTCTAAAATGCTCATAGTCGGCACTTCAGCCCTAAGAGATGCGCCAAATTCTAAAGATTTCATTAAAAGAGTGCAAAAAAATTTAAAGCTTAATATACGCTGTATTGACGGACGCACCGAATCTTACTTGGGCGGACTTGCTGCGATAAATCTTTTAAGTAATGTGAAAAACGCCACCACACTTGACATAGGCGGGGGCTCAAGCGAGCTTTGTTTAATAGAAAATGGCAAGATAAAGGACTTTATATCCCTTGATTTAGGCACAGTTAGACTTAAAGAGCTTTTTTATGATAGGGGTAAATTTAAGGAGCTAGAAAGCTTTTTAGAGCCTGTTTTAAAAAGCATTCCAAAGCATTTTAAAAATGACAAGCTCATTGCCATAGGTGGTAGTTTAAGAGCCATTTCAAGCTCCATTATGCAAAAAAACTCCTATCCACTCAAAACCCTGCACGAATTCAGCTATGATTTAGAAAAAGAAAGTTCGCATATTAAAAAAATTCTAAACGCAGATACAAATTTTTTACTTGATTGTGGCATTAAAAAAGATCGCTTTGACACCATTAAAGAAGGCACTTTAATCTTTTTAAAAATCGCTCAAAAGCTGGGCGTTAAAGAAGTGATTACAAGCGGGGTTGGCGTTAGAGAAGGTGTGTTTTTAAATGATATTCTACCAGCAAATAAAAAATTTCCAGCAAATTTTAACGCCAGCATTCGCTCCTTGCAAGATAGATTTTTAGGTAAGGAAAAAAGTAAAATCGCCCGTTTTGCTAAGGATATTTTTGAATCCTTACAAAAAATGCACGGCTTAAATGATGAGTATAAAAACACGCTCATTACCGCCGCTAAGCTTTGTAATGTGGGCTGTGCGCTTAATTTTTATTTTGCAAATGAGCATGGTGCTTATTTTGTGCTCAATGCTCTTAATTACAATTTTTCCCATCAGCAAAGGGCTTTAATAGCCATTTTAATTAAACTAAATGGGCGAAAAATCAACTCATATTCGCTTGATTTTAAGGAGCTTTTACCTGAAAATTCTATCACTTCCTGGCTCAATTTCATTTTAGCCCTAGCTAAAATTTTAGCGCAAAATCATCTAAGCGAAGAAAAAATAAATTTTGAGCTGAGTAAAAAAACGCTTTTCATCAGCTGTGAAAAAAGCCTCGATATCCCAAAAGATGAGCTTAAAAAAATCTTTTTGCCCTCTGCTTTAAGCCTTGTTTTAAATCAAAAATCAACTTAAATTTAGCAAATTTTAGCTATGATTTTGAAATTTTTTAAATTTTAAGGCATATAAATGTATGATAAAAGCGTAGAAAAAAAGTATTATCAACTTTGCCAAGAGCGTGGGTATTTTGAAGTAGATGGCAATAAAGAAATTCAAAAAAAGGAGCTAAACTTTTGCATTATGATGCCCCCGCCAAATGTTACAGGTGTGCTTCACATAGGACACGCTCTTACTTTTAGCCTGCAAGATATTATCACTCGTTTTAAAAGAATGGACGGATACACTTGCCTTTATCAGCCAGGACTTGATCACGCAGGCATTGCCACGCAAAATGTCGTTGAAAAAGAGCTTTTAAAGGAAGGGCTTAAAAAAGAGCAAATCGGCCGCACCGAATTTATTAAAAAAGTGTGGGCGTGGAAAGAAAAAAGCGGCGGGGCGATTTTAAATCAAATGAAAAACTTAGGCGTAAGCGCTGCATGGTCGCGTCTTCGCTTTACTATGGATAAGGGGCTGGCAAATGCTGTTAAAAAAGCCTTTGTGAGCCTTTATAATGAGGGCTTGATTTATCGTGGCGATAGAATGATAAATTGGTGCACGAAAGACGGAGCCCTTAGCGACATAGAAGTTGAGTATAAAGAAAATCAAGGCAAGCTTTATTATCTTAGATATTTTTTAAAAAGTGCTGATTTTAAAGGCGGTTTGGCTGAGTTTGAAAAAAGAAATTTAAAAGCGGGCAAAGATTACTTAATCATTGCCACAACGCGCCCTGAGACCTTTTTTGGCGATAGTGCGGTGATGATAAATCCAAATGATGAAAGATATAAACATTTAGTGGGTCAAAGTGTTGTTTTACCGCTTTTAAATAAAGAAATTCCTATCATCGCTGATGAAGCTGTTGAGAGTGATTTTGGCTCAGGCGTGGTAAAAGTAACCCCAGCGCACGATTATAACGACTATGAAGTGGGGCTTCGCCACAATTTAGAATTTATTAAAATCTTTGATGAACAAGGCATTTTAAATGATAAATGCTTAAATTTCAAAGGACTTGAAAGACTAGATGCGCGCGCAAAAATCATTGCCGAGCTTGAAAACAAAGCTTTTGTGGAAAAAATTGAAGATTACACACATCAAGTAAGCTATTGCTACCGCTGTAAAAATATCATCGAGCCTTACATTTCAAAGCAGTTTTTTGTAAAACCTGACATTGCAAAAGAAAGCATTGAGCGCGTCAATAAGGGCGAGATGAAATTTTATCCTGCGCACTGGATTAATTCATTTAATGCTTGGATGCGTGATTTAAAGCCTTGGTGCATTTCAAGGCAGCTTTGGTGGGGTCATCAAATCCCCGTTTATTACTGCGATGAGTGCGGGGCAGAGTTTGCAGCTGGAAAAGAGCCTAAAAAATGCGTCAAATGTGGTAGCCAAAAGCTTAGACAAGAAGAAGATGTGCTCGATACTTGGTTTAGCTCAGGGCTTTGGGCGATGAGTACCTTAGGCTGGGGAAATGAGGGCTGGGGCGAGGGCAAGCTCTGGCAAAAAGAGGATTTACAAAATTTTTATCCCAATTCTCTTCTCATAACAGGCTTTGATATACTCTTTTTTTGGGTCGCTAGAATGCTTTTTCAAAGCACGCACGCCCTGCATAAATTGCCTTTTAAAGATGTGTATTTGCACGCTTTAGTTAAAGATGAGCTGGGACAAAAGATGAGCAAAAGTCTAGGAAATGTCATCGATCCTAATGAAAGCATAGAAGAATTTAGCGCGGATATCTTGCGCTTTACACTCGCTCTTTTAGCCATTCAAGGACGCGATATTAAGCTTAGCCGTGATAAATTAATGCAAGTAAGAAATTTCACAAACAAGCTTTATAATGCGGCTCAGTTTTTGCTGATGAATGCGCCTAAATTTGAGGATTTAGAAAATATTAAGCTTAAAAGCTCTCTTGCTCTTTATATGAATAGCCGCTTTAATCTTTGCGTTAAAGAAGTGCGCGAAAACTTAGACAATTACCGCTTTAATGACGCTGCAAATACGCTTTATCGCTTCTTTTGGGATGAGTTTTGCGACTGGGGCATTGAGCTTTGCAAGGCTGAAAAAAGCGCGGTAAATGAGCTTGGAAGCATTTTTAAAGAAGCCTTAAAAGCACTTAGTCCCTTTATGCCTTTTATCAGCGAGTATTTATATCATAGCTTAAGCGGCACAAGCCTTGAAAATAGCAAGTCCATAATGATAAGCAAATACCCTATTATAGAGCCACAAAATGCTGAAATTGAAAATATTTTTAATCTCATCATTGAAAGTATAGTTAGCATTAGAAGGGCTAAAAGTTTAATAGAGCTTGGCAACTCAAAAATTGCTAAGGCTTATGTGAAATTTAATGAGCCTAAAAATGTCGAGCTTTTAAAGCCATTTTTACATTTTATCAAAGCCTTGGCAAAGTGCGAGGAAGTGGAATTTACAAGAGAGAATTTAAACAACGCAAGCAGCGATGTAAGCGCTCATTTAAAGGTCTTTATACCGCTTGAAAATATTGATTTAAGTGGGGTTTTAAAGCGTCTTGAAGCTAGCAAAACAAAGCTTGAAAAAGAAAAAAACAAGCTTGAAAATATGCTAAAAAATGAAAATTTCATTAAAAACGCTCCAAAAGATGTGATAGAGCTTAATCAAAACGCCCTAAAAAGCGTGAATTTACAGCTTGAAAAGACAAATGAGGAATTAAAAAATTTAAAGGGCGCTTAAGTTAAGAGCTGCCTAGAAAGGTGAAAAATGATTTCTATAAAAAATCTTAAGAAGTATTATGGCAAGGAGCTTGTCATTGATGATGTGAGCCTTGAGGTTAAAAAGGGCGAAATTTTTGCTATCGTAGGGCACAGTGGGGCGGGTAAAAGCACATTGCTTCGCTGTATTAACGGGCTTGAAAGCTATCAAAGCGGCTCAATTAAGGTCTTTGATAAAGAAATTTCAAGTTTAAAAGATAGCGAACTTAGAAGCATACGCAAGGATATGGGTATGATTTTTCAGCACTTTGCTTTAATGAGCCGTAAAAATGTCTTTGAAAATGTGGCTATGCCTTTAAGTATTCACGGCTATTCAAAAAGCGAGATTAAAAAGCGTGTGAATGAGCTTTTAGAGCTTATCGGACTTTTAAATAAAGTAAATGCCTATCCTAATGAGCTTAGTGGGGGACAAAAGCAGCGCGTGGCTATTGCTAGGGCTTTAGCTCTTAATCCTAAAATTTTACTTAGCGATGAAGCTACATCTGCACTTGATCCAAACACAACGAAAAATATTTTAGATTTAATCAAGCAAATCAATAAAGAATTTAACATCAGTGTGGTTTTAGTCACACATCAAATGGAAGTGGTGAAAGAAATCGCTAGCAAGGCTGTTTTGCTTGATCACGGCAAGGTTATAGGCAGCGGCGAGATACAAGAGCTATTTTTAAAGCCAAATTTAAAAATGCAAGAATTTTTGGGCGAAAGTGATTTTTTACCAGAAACTGGCGTAAATATCAAACTTTTCTTCCCTAAAGAAGTGGCTCAAAATAGCCTTATCACGCAAATGGCAAGGAAGCTTGATATTGATTTTAACATAGTTTGGGGCAAGATTGAAAAGCTAAATGATATCGCCTTAGGAAATTTAGTGATCAATATAAGTGAAAAAGATAAAGAGTGCGTGCTTGATTTTATCTCTAAAAGTGGCGTTTTATGGGAGGTGGCGTAATGCAAAATCTATTTAATTTTGAAGAAATTTTAAGTAATTTTGATAGGATTTTACTGCCAGCACTTTTAGAAACGCTTTATATGAGCTTACTTTCTACGCTTTTGGGCTTTATTTTAGCCATTATTCCGGGCGTTTTGCTTTGCGTGTGGGATAAAGGCGGGCTTTGTGAGAATAGAAAAGCCTATGCGGTGCTTGATTTTTTCGTCAATATAGTGCGCTCTTTTCCTTTTATCATCTTAATCATCGCTTTAATGCCACTAACTCGCCTGATCGTAGGCACTAGTATAGGAACTACTGCGACCATAGTGCCACTAACTCTTGGCATAGCGCCTTTTTTAGCTAAAATGATAGAAACAAGTTTGAAAGAAGTGGATAAAAGCATTATAGAAGCGGCGAAAAGCTATGGAGCAAGCAAGCTTCAAATCATCTTTCGCGTGATGTTTGTCGAGTGCTTGCCAAGCCTTATTAACGGACTTACCCTTACTCTCATCGTCGTTGTAGGCTTTTCTGCTATGGCTGGCACAGTGGGTGGTGGGGGACTTGGAGATGTGGCTATAAGATATGGTTATGAGCGCTTTAAAACAGACATTATGATACAAACTGTTATCATTTTGCTTTTGCTAGTTCAAATCATACAAATTATAGGAAATGTGCTTTACCGTGTAACAAAGCATTGATTTATCATAATTTATTATAAATTTTAATGAGTAAAATAATTATATGAATATTTTAAATTCTTAGAAATTTTTATAATTTTTAAGAATTTATGCCCTACTCTCTTTTATTATCGTAAGCGTATAAAAACAGCAAAGCATAAATTCAAATCAATTCATTTTTGAAATTAAATTTCAAAACTTACTAGAGCTAATATTTTAAATTCAAACAAAAATTCATTGATGAGTATTGAAAAATTATATTAAAAAAATGTTACAAATTTACTTTTATTTATTTTTTTGCAAATTTTTATCGAAGAAGGATAAAAATTATGTTACAATTGCACTTAAAATTTTTTGAAAGGAATACTATGAAAGCATTAAAGCTTAGCTTAGCTGCAGCAATCGCTGCTACAAGTTTGACTTCTTTAAATGCCGCAACAGCATTAGAAGAAAGTCTAAAAGATATCGATGTAGGTGGTGTTTTAAGATATCGCTATGATTCTTATAGAACAAAAGATGTAGGACCACAAGAAGACAGCCAAAATCACAAGATCAGAGCTCAAGTGGGCGCAAAAGGCTATTTAAGCGATAATATCGCAGCTGTAGGTGTGATTGATTATAACTACGATGGCAATGCAAATGACAGCGGCTTTGGTCCAGGCTCAAAGGCTAACACAGGCGAATCTTTTCACTTAAGAGAAGCTTATGTGCAATATGAAGCTCCAGATTTTGGCACGACAATCAAAGCAGGTCGCCAACAGCTCAACACCATTTGGACAGATAATGGTATCGAAGGCTCAGTCGGTATGAAAGGACAAATTTTTAACAATTCTATCAAGGGTTTAACTCTTACAGCCTTTGCAGTCGATAGCGTGAATGATGATCCCGATTTTGTAGGTAGTGATATTAGTAAGGTCGTTTATACTCCTTATACCAACAACACACTCAAAGATTTCATCTTCGCTCAAAACATCTACGGTGCAGCAGGCTTGCTTGACTATGCTGAAGACTTTGGCGTAACTGGTGGCTTGTGGCTTGCTTATGTGCCAAACAGAGCGACTCTTTATGCTGTGGATGGTGCATACTCATACACTTTTGCAAACAATATCACTTGGGGAATTCAAGGTCAATATCTTGGCAACAGCGTGGATAATTTCTTAGAAAACGCTTTAGGGCCAAATACTATCAAAAATGGCAACCTTTTCACAGTAGCAGGCACACTTGAAGCTTTTGGCTTTGACGGCTCACTTGGCTATACTCAATACGGTAACAAAACACACACAACTTTCAATGTCCTTGAAGATATGGGCGATATCATCACAGCAGGTGAAGAAATTCAAAACCTTACAGGCTCAAGCTTACACGGCAGCTTAGGTAAAAACCAATTCGTATTTGGCGCATTAGGTTATACTATCGCTGATAAAGTGCGCTTAGGGGTTGATTATGTGTATGGTGGCACTAAAATTGATAATGGCTTCAATACTGGATTAGGCAAAGGTGCAGCAGGTAAAAAACAAGAAATCGTAGGCAGAATCAACTATCAATACACTGATAAACTTGAGTTCTACACACATTATTCTTATGTAACTCATAAAAATCAAAGCGGAATTTACGAAGGCAACAAGCTCAAACAAAATAATATCCGTCTTCAAGCAAAATATGAATTTTAATCTTTGATTAAAATCTCGCTTATACTCCTTACCCTGCAAGCTGATAAACACTCCTTTCAGCTTGCAGGGATTTTTATTTAAATTTTAAAATCTTTCAATTATTTTTACAAAAACTAAAAATTAAGATACAATATAATAAAACATAAAAGGAAAATATTACCAACTCTTTTAAAAATAAATGGCTTTAAATTTTTCTTTTATTCAAATAAACACAAACCAAAGCACATTCATATAATGAAAGGTAATGAATTTGCTAAAATCAACTTGATCAATTTAGAAGTTGAATCGAGTAGTTTTAAAAATAAAGATTTATCTTTTATTATAAAAACTACCAAAGAATATCAAAAAGAATTTGAAAGGAAATGGGATGAATACTTTAATCAAAGCAAAGAATGTTAAATTTAATAAAAATTATCTCATCGTTTATTTAGAAGATGGGCGCGTTATACAAACACCTTTAAAATGGTATAAAGAATTAAAAAATGCAAATGCAAATGAGCTTAGAAAATGGCATTTTATTTGTGATAATACGGGTATTGAATGGCCAAGTTTAGATTGTCATTTAAGCGTTGAAGCAATGCTTAAGGTAAATAAAACCAAAGTGGCTTAGCCTTAAGTTTTTAAATTATACTATGTGATAAATAAAATTTGTGTCGCCACTTTCAAGAAAATCCGCCAAATTCTCTTTACTACCGCTCCCGCGAGAATTTGTATCAGCAAATCATACTAATCTACTTTTTTATTTCATCATTATGAGTAAGCTTTGCTCGCGCGGCAATTCATAGTAAAATAGCAAAAGCAAATTAGATTGCCACGATTTGACTGTATCAGATCTCGCAATGACAAGGATTATTAAATTATGGATTGCTTTGCTGCGCTCGCAATGACAAGAAAAAATTTCTCACAATAAGTTATTAATAAATTACTTTATGTTTTTCAAGGCCCGGCAATGACACACTAAATTTAAACTCGCGCCGCTGTTTTAGAATTGATTTAAAATTTAGAAATTGATTTTAAAATATTTTAAATTTCAAAGATTGAATTTTAAAGTAAAATTTCAATCATTTCTCAAATAATAAGTCCCGCCAAGTGGGGCGAAAACCTTGCTAAAATATTCATTCTCAGGGGCTAGATCGGAGTTGCCAATATACAGGCGCGCGCCAGCATTTGTGATTTGATGAAAGCGCTGCATAAGCTTGATTTTACTCTCATAGTCAAAATATATCATCATATTGCGCGAAAGGATCAAATCAAACTTGCCAAGCTTTAAAAATTTCGGCTCAAACACATTGCAAAGCTCGAAATGACAATGACAAATTTGACTTTTTTTGATTTTATAAATATTGCCTTCGTTTTCAAAATAATGCTTTTTATCGGCTTCGCTCAGGTGATTGAGCGTGCGCCCTTGATAAGTGGCGTGCTTTGCCTTGTTTATGGCATCTGCTGAAATGTCAATGCCTGTTAGGTGTAAATTTTCTATACCATTTTGCGCCGCAAGTATCGCAAAAGAATACACCTCCTCGCCCGTGCTACAAGGCGCTGAAAGCACTTTGGTCGGTCGATTTAAACTTTTGATGTAAAAGACGCTGTCTTTAAGCTGCTTCAACTCTCTATAAAAATAAGTCTCATTCACGGTAACAAGATCAATGACTTCTTGCTTGAGTGTTTTGTCAAACTGCATACGCGTCAAAAAATCCTTAAAAGTCGCAAAATGCTTATCTTTTAAGAAATTTGTAAGCTTGATTAAAAGCGTGTTTTTATTTTCCATTAAATCAATGCCGCTTAAATCATTGACAAGCTTGATAAATTCAAGCATTTGCGCTTCGTTTAGTTTTTCCATATTAACTTTCTTTTTCTATAAATTTTATAAGTTCTCTTTTAAGCTCGACAAGGCTCATTGGCATTAAGTTTGGATTCATCTCTTTTGCCTTTTTTGGCATTCCATAGACAACGCTATCTTGCTCATTCTCGCACAAGCACAGCGCACCGGCTTTGTAAAGCTCAAAAAGCCCCCTAGCCCCATCATCGCCCATACCCGTAAGCAACACCGCTGCGATATGATTTGTCTTAGCAAGGCTCACGGCGGATTTAAAAAGCAGGTTGATATTTGGATTAAAAGTCGTGTGTTCGTTGCTGAATTTCACGCAGACATTTAAGCTGCCCTCAAGGATTAAATTCCTTTTACAAATGTAAATATTACCCGTCTTTAACACTTCTTTATCTTCTGCGCTCATCACGCTTGAAAGGGCTTCTTCGTCAAATTTTTTGATAAAAGAGTCGATAAAATTCGTGCTCATATGCTGTGCGATGACAACGCAAGCGTTTTGTAATTTTAAATCATTAAATAAAAACTTAAGCTGATTAGGTCCACCCGTTGATGAACCCACAAGTATAAGCTTCATAGCCATCCTTAGAGCAAAACAAGCTTTAATTTTAGCATTAAAGTGTTTAAAGCTTGTTTAAAATTATTGATTTTTTGCCCTAAATTTGCGAAAATAAATGTAAATTGCACCCAAAAACAGCACGAAAATGACGATAGCGATGAGAATTTGCCTTAAATACTGCTTAATCAACTCTTCATTCTCACCCAAATAATAACCAAGCGCGACTAAAATACTCACCCAAATGAAACTGCCAAGCCCTGTGTAAAAGATGAATTTAACCAAATTCATTCTCACAAGCCCAGCTGGCATAGAAATATATTGACGAATGCCAGGAAGCAGTCTGCAAGTAAAGGTTGAAAACTCGCCATGCCTGTTGAAAAAAGCTTCAAATTTCGCAAAGCGCTCTTCATTGATACCAAAAATTCTGCCATATCTTAGCACCAAGCTTTTGCCCCAAAAAAAGCAAAGATAATAATTTATAAGCGCACCTAAAATAGATCCCAGCACGCCACACAGCACGCAAAGGGCTAAATTCAGCTCGCCCTTAAAGGCTAAATACCCAGCAGGTATCATCACCACTTCGCTAGGAAAGGGGATAAAACAGCTTTCAAGTGTCATCAAAAGCACAATTCCCAGATACCCCCAGTCCTTTGCCAGCTCTAGGATGAAGTTGATAATTTCTTGCAAATTCTTAGCCTTTTGTGGAATTTTTTACATTTTTGTTTAAATTATTATTTTAATGATTTATTTTTTTAAATTTATCTCATTTTAGTGTGTTTTTTAAATTTTTATCATTTTGTTTTTTCTTCAATTTTTCGGCTTTTAAAATTTTATCTTTGATTTGTAAATTATGTGTGAAATTTGAAAGGATTTTTTAAATTTAAAATATTTGAAAATCCATATTTTAAATTTTAAAATAAATTCTAAAACTTTAAAATCAATTCCAAAACAGCGCCGAGAGTTTTGGAATTTTTAAAAAAAACTAAAACCGCGTCATTGCGAGCGTTGCTTGCAACGCGTGGCAATCCATAATTAAACTATCCCAAAATATGTCATTGAGGGGATTTACGACAGCAAATTCGTGGTATATAATCTACTTTTTTTATTTCGTCATTGCGAGAAAATCCGCAGGATTTTCGTGGCAATCCATTCTTTGCCTTTGTCATTAAACTATGGATTGCTTCAGCCTAAAGGCTTCGCAATGACAGGGGATAGATTACTTCACGTTTTTTAAAGCCTAGCAATGATGAAAAAATACGCGATAAATTTGATAGCTTGTCATTGAATTTAATATCGCGTCATTGCGAGACAAAACGAAGTTTTGTCGTGGCAATCTATAAAATTTATATTAGAAAAAATTAAATTTGTAAATTAAAGTGTGGATTGCTTCGTCGCTTCGCTTCTCGCAATGATAGACAGATAAATTTTATCGTGTAGAATTTATAGATTGCTTCGCTGCGCTCGCAATGACAGGGTGCGTGAAATTTAAAGTTGTGGATTGCCGCGCAAGCAAAGCTCGCTCGTAATGACAACGGATGGATCGCTTCGCGTTTTTTAAAGCCCAGCAATGAGAGCAAAAAACTATCATTGTGAGAAAATCCGCCAAATTTAGCGACAAGGCATAACTTTGCTTTAGAAAACTTAAATTTGCTTCAAGCACTATCATCTAGCGTTTTTCTTGTTTGACGCATAGACAAAGCTTAGCACTTCAGCAACGGCTTTAAAAAGCTCACGTGGGATTAAATCCCCGACTTCACAAGCCTTGTAAAGCTCTCTTGCAAGCGGTGGATTCTCATAAATTAGGATTTTGTTTTCATAGGCGATTTCTTTGATACGAAGAGCGAGAAAATCCACGCCTTTGGCTAGGATTTTAGGTGCTGGCTCTTTAGTGCTATCATAGCGAAGTGCGATGGCGTAGTGCGTAGGATTGGTTATTACCACATCAGCACCTGCGACATCTTGGATCATTCTTTTGCGCGCAGCTTCCATTTGTAAGCGGCGGATACGCCCTTTGACCTGTGGGTCCCCTTCCATTTGCTTGTATTCGTCCTTGACTTCTTGTTTGCTCATTCTCAGGCTCTTAAAATACTGAAAGCGCACCATAAATACATCCAAAACAGCCACGACGATAAAGGCGATGATGACAATAGCGGCTAAAATAATGGCTTTATCTCTAAGCCAAATAAGCTGTGAAGCAATGCTAAAAAGCTCGACTCTAGGTAGCTCGGTCATAAATTTAATCAAAAAAACTAAAGCGATACTAAAAACAATGCCCACTTTTAGGATGATTTTTACCATTTCGGCAAGTTTTTTGAGAGAAAAGAGATTTTTAAGACCCTTGAGTGGATTGATTTTGCCTAAATTGGGCGTGATAGGCTTAGTCGTAAAAATAAAGCCAAATTGCATCACATTACCCAAAATCCCCGCTATCATAATGCTTAGCACGATAGGCATCATCATAATCACAGCTTCAAATATCGTTTTTATAGTGATTGCTTGCAAGGTTTTAACACTCAGCTCCACGCCGATGAAGCTTTGATAATAACGATAAAGATTCATCACTCTTTCGCTGATGAAGCCAAGCAAAAACAGCACCACCACAAAGCCCACGATAAGAGTAACGACAGCCGCAGCGTCTTGAGACTTTGGCACATTGCCATCGCGGCGCGCATCTTCTATCTTTTTACCCGTGGCTTCTTCGGTTTTTTCTTGATCATCAGGCATAAGTGTCCTTGTGATTTAAAATTTAAAAGAAATTTTAGCAGAATTTTAAAGGATTTTAAAGCAAATTTTAAATTAAATACAAAAATGCAGATAAAAATTTAAAAGTGTCATTAGAAATTATAAAACAGCGGCGCGGGTTTTGAAACTCAACTTTGAAAATAAAATCCTATTGTGAGCGCAGCAAAGCAAACTATAGTTAAATTATCCCAACTTGTGTCATTATAAAAATTGCGAGCATTCGTGGCGATGTATTATTTAATTTTGCTATTAAATTATGAATTTTTCGCGTTTTTCAAAGCCTTGCTAAATCAATTTAAATTTCGTTCTACCGCTTTTATCAAATCGCTTGCCCTCAAGGATGATATCAGCGACATTTTCCCAAGCTGTTTTTTCATCTAAATACACCGCATCAAAGACATTATCGCGCATGAGTGATTGATAATTGACCTTTTTGGGCGCATATTTGACCATATAGTAAGGACTGAGCGCGAAAATTTGGATTTTAATCTTTGCCAAGAGATCTAAATCTGTCGTGATGACAAGGAATTTTTTGCTCTGTTCTTTAGAAATTTTTTGCACATAAGCATAAAGCTTTTGATCGATAGGATTGAGCGCGGATTTATCAAGGCGGCTTAAATAAAGCTCAGCAAAGTTCACTGCGCAAAATGAATGCTCGATATTATTTCTTGTAAAATAAGAGTTTTTCACACCCGAAGACTTTAGCGCGAGCGACCAAATTTTCGTATCTGTAATGGTAGCGCAGAGATTGAGCCCTGTGATGATTTTTTGAAAAAGCTTTTCGCGTGAGAGTTTGAAAGCGTTTTCAAACAGCTTATAATTTTTATTATAAAATTCTTTTCTCAGCCCCTCAAGGCGCGCATAAGTTTCTTTAAAATAATTGATTTCTTTAATCAAAGCATCGATTTTTTCTTGTTTGGCTTTGATTTTATCAGGGTCTGGCTTTGGCTTTGAGGTTTGAAGCTTAAGCTCCATTTGCGCCGTTTTTAGCTGGGCTTCATTTGAAGCAAGGCGGTTTTTGCGCGTGTCAATTGTAGCCACTAGGGCTTGATAATGGCATTGCATAGAGAGAAAATTCTCATTAAAAATGCGCGTTATATTGAGGAGTTTTTGCTTATCGCGCATATCATTATAGGAGTTTTCAAGGTGCATTGTGATGCTTTTTATCGTGGTGAATTGACTTTGATTGATCGAATTATCCATAAATACAAGCGTGTCATAAGCTTTATTTAAAAAGCGCTTGATGATGAAATAATCCAGTATACAAGGCGCTTCTTTTTCGTTATTTTCCATATTGACCTTAAGCGCTTCAACAGATAAAATTTCGCCTTCAAAATACTTTTGAATGGCTTGGGGTATTGTCAAAGAAAGCGGAATATGATCGATTGTGTCAAAATCAGTGGTGCGGTAAAGTTGCGTGATGTAAGCACTACGGCGTGAGTTTTGCACATCTTCAAGCTCGTTATCATCATTTGTGCGCCAAAAATCCTGCTCGTTTAAAAAATCACCTTCCTTAAACTCCTGAAATTTAGACGGCTTCAAGCTTGTAATCTTTTTGCCCTCAGCGTGAAATTCGACAAAAACACCCACACTTGGCATACTTTTTTTATCGTGCCAGTTTTGCCTGTTAAAATCAAAGAAAGTATTGGCTAGATTTTTGACCGTCCCACGCCCTGTAGAATCCATATATACCATTATTTTTCCGTGCATACTCTTCCTTGAAATATAATTTTTCGAACAAAAAATCTCATAATTCTAACTAAAGTTTGATTAAAATTCACTTTTAATTTATAAAGTTTTTATATAATCTGCTCTGCAAATTTTAAAAAAGGGAGCAAATGTTTATTTATAGGTATTTAAAACACCCTAAGCAAACAGGCGCGCTTTGCTCAAGCTCAAATAAACTCGCTCATACCATCACTTCAAATATCAATTTAGAAAAAGCTCAAAATATCGTTGAAATAGGCGCTGGGACAGGATCTTTCACAAAAGAAATTTTTAAAAAAAAGCAAGAAAAAGCCAAATTTCTAGCCGTTGAAATCGATGAAAAAATGGCAGAAAAACTGAAGAAAAAATTCCCAAATTTAGACATAGAAATCAACAGCGCAGCCAATTTAAAGCACATTTTAAAGCAAAAAGGCATAAATGAAGTGCAAAGTATCATCTCAGGCATTCCCTGGGCTTTATTAAAGGAAAACGAGCAGGAAAAACTGCTTCAAATTATCTATGAAAGTTTAAGTGATGAGGGCTTTTTTGCTACCTTTGCTTATATCTTGCCAACGCTTGCTGCAAGGCGCTTTAAAAAGCTTTTGTTTAGGATTTTTAAAGAAGTTAAAATTTCAAAAATCGTGTGGCAAAATTTCCCGCCCGCTTTGGTGTATTACTGCAAGAAATGATTTTCAGGGCTTTGATGAAGCTTGATTAAATTTCAAGGATTTGAATTTAAAAAATTATATTTGATTTTAAAATTTTGTAATTTAATTTTAAAAAATTCAAAGAATTTGAAAACAGCGACGCGAGTTTTTAATGCGCCATTGTGAGAATTTGCGCGATGAATTTGATAGGGCGTCATCGCTTGGGGTGTGTCATTGCGAGCAAGGATTTATCCTTGCACGACAATCTACAAATTCGTCATTGCGAGTGGGCTTTGCCCACATGGCAATCCATTCTTTACTTTTGCTATTTAATAATGGATTGCTTCAGCCTAAAGGCTTCGCAATGACAGAGCAAAAGTCTAAAATAAAATTATAAATTAGCGCGACAAAACTTCATCAAATCTTGCAATGACACGAATTTACTATTGCAAAGTTTGCGATAACAGGAAAAATTTAGAAAAACTAGGATAATGCATCATAAAAAGCCTTAGAGCTGAAGCAATCCATTGTATAAAGAATGAATTGCTACGAATTTGCTGATATAATTCTTGCGATGACGGCGAAAATGAAATCTATCACATAGAAATTATAAATTAGCGCGCAATGACGATTAATAAAACGCGATGATATAAAAAATACTTATTTATTTGCTTTTTCTATGTATTCGCCGCGCGTGGTATCCACGCGGATGACTTCGCCTTCAAGCACATGGAAAGGGATTTGCACCACAGCCCCTGTTTCAAGTGTGGCGGGCTTTTTGTTGCTTCCTTGAGTGTCGCCGCGAAAATTTGGCGCGGTTTCAACGATTTTAAGCTCGACAACTTGTGGCACCTCCACGCCGATAGGCTTACCATTGTGAAACATGACATCCACCATCATCCCATCAAGCATCCATTTTTTAGCCTCGCCCACATCATCATCGCTGATCGCCACTTGCTCGTAGCTTGAAGTGTCCATAAATTGGCAATTTTCGCCATCATCGTAAAGGTATTGCATACTTTTTTGCTCTAAATTTGGCGCTTCGCATTTATCGCCCGCATGAATGGTCTTTTCAAGCACTTTGCCGTCTAAAAAAGACTTGATTTTAATACGCACAAAAGCAGGTCCTTTGCCCGGCTTTACATGCTGATATTCAATGATTTTAAAAGGAATGTCATCAATTTCTATCTTTAGCCCTTTTTTGAGATCCCCCATAGCATAAGTTGCCATTTTTTATCCTTAAAATTGAAAATTAAGGCTAAATTTTAGCGAATTTTCTTTGAAAATCGCATTAAAAATCTTTGAAATTTATAAAATTTAATATAAATTGCAAAATTGGAGTATAAATTTAAGCAAATTTTAGCTAAAATCACGCAAAGCATAGCAGATGCTCGCTTTAAAAAAAGAGGAAAGTCCGAGCTGCAAAAGACAAGCATTCCATTTAACCAATGGCTAGAGTGATCTAAGGGACAGTGCAACAGAAAGCAAACTACCGCGAAAGCGGAAAAGGTGAAACGGCGAGGTAAGAGCTCACCAGCGATTTTAGTAATAATTTCGGCTTTGAAAACCCAATGCGCAGCAAGAAGGGATGGTTAGGTGTCTTTATTTAAACCCTTCGCTTGAGCTTGTTTGCAAAAACAAGCCTAGATAAATGAGCATTTAAACAGAACTCGGCTTACAGCTATGCTTTTAATCTTTGTTAAAATGTTTAAATTTCAAAAATTTGGTGTGATTTGAAGCGATATTTTGTAAATTTATTTTGTGAATTTATTCTTTGAAATTTAAATGAATTTTTAAAATAAACTCACAAAACAGCGGCACAAATTATAAATGCGTCATTGCAAAGGCTTGATAAGTCAAGTCGTGGCAATCTATAAATTTATATGAGAAAAAATTTCAATCACTAGGTTAAAGTGTGGATTATTTCACTCCGCTCGCAATGACGGGATTTGGGCGCAAGGACAAGTAAATTTTAAACATAAAACGAGCAAAAAGAAAGGCAAAAATGATACTGCAAGTTTTTAAGCTTTGTTTGCCTGTGATTTTTAGCTATATTCCGCTTGGCTTTGCCTTTGGCATACTTGCTGCAAGTAATGGCTTAAGCCTAGCTCAAAGCTTAGGTATATCTTTTTTTGTGTATTCGGGCTCGGCTGAGTTTTTACTAGTAGGCTTTATCTCGCTTAATGAAAGCTTATTTGGTATTTTCATTATACTTTTTTTATTAAGTTTTAGACATTTTTTTTATACACTCACGCTTTTAAATGAGCTTAGAGCTTTAAATTTCTTGCGTTTTTATGTGATTTTTTCTTTAAGTGATGAAAGTTTCGCACTTTTAAGCACGCAAAAGGGGTTTTTTAATAAATTTCAAAAGGCTCAAAAAAGCCTTGCAAGTGCTTTGCTTTGCTTTTTTAATCAAGCTTCTTGGGTGCTTGGCTCAGGGCTTGGATATCTTTTTCAAAAAGGCTCAAAGCTTGATTTTTCAGGCATTGAATTTAGCCTTAGCGCACTTTTTATAGTGCTAGCTTATGATGCTTATAAGCAAAATAGTGATTTAAAACTCTTAATTTTTGCTTTAATTATAGCATTTTTGGGGCTTTTATTTGTGCCAAAGTCCTTTATGCTCTTTGTTTGTCTTGCCTTAGCCTTTGTATTTTTATTTTTAAGGCAAAAATATGCAAAATGAAAATTATATTTTACTAGCCATTTTTATGGGCTTTTTAGCCACTTTTTTAAGCCGTATTACTCCTCTTATTTTTTTTAAAAAAGAGCCCTCAAGCACCATAATTTATATACAAAAAAATATGCCCCTTGCTATTATGATAATCTTAGTTTTTTACACACTTTTTAGCTTTGATTTGTCAAATTTTTCTAGCGTTTTAGCAGTGATTTTGGCTTGTTTTTTCACTCTTTTTTTACAAATTTTATTTAAAAATGCTATTTTAAGCATAGTGCTTTCAACGCTTTTTTATATGGGACTTTTAAGGCTTTTTTGATGAGTTTTGCACTTTTTATTTTAAGTTTTGCTTCGATTTCTTTTTTACCAGGACTTTGTATGAGTTTAGCTCTTAGTTTAGGGCTTAGTATAGGTTTTAAGAAAACTTTATGGATGATGGCTGGCGAGCTTTTGGGCGTTTTGGTTGTGATATTAATTTGTGCTTTTAGCGCAAAGCTCATTTTAAGCTATGAATTTGCTTTTAAAGTGCTGCAAATTGGCGGTGTGTTCTTTTTATTTGACACAAGCTTTGTGCTTTTTAGGCAAAAAATCAGCCTTAAAAATGCAAAATTAAGCACAAAAGATAGAATTTCTTTGATTTTGCAAGGCTTTTTAGCCACGATTAGCAATCCAAAGGCGTGGATTTTTATGCTTGCTTTATTACCCGCGCTTTTAGATGAATTTTCTTTAGCGCTCATTTGTGTGGTAATACTTTTTATCGAGTTTTGCGCGCTTTGTGTGTATGCAAGCGGGGGCAGTGCGTTTAGTATTTTTCTTGCGCGCCACATTGATAAGCTTTCAAAGCTCAGTGCCTTTTGTGTCTTTTTAATGGCTTGCTTTATGCTTTATGAAGCGTTGATGAGTAATTAGAGCAAAAATTTTCACATTTTTTGAAATTTTTTCTATTTTTTTTAAAAAAGTCTTTAAAAAATGCTATACTTAAATTTTACATTTTCAGGAGGATAAAATGAAAACTTGTTTTTCATCTGCAAAAGCTTGCAGTTTTTCACATTTTTCAGCCACTCGTGCTTTAAGCTTAAACGCAAAGCAAAATTTAAATTCAATGAATTTAAACACAAACTCAACAAATTCAAACACACAAAACTCACACACAACTAGCGCTTCAAATGCCCTGCTTGTCGTCTGCGTCATTCTCGTTATTAGCATTATTCTTTAATTATTTTTTCATTTTTTATCATTGTTAAAAGTTTAGTTTTCTTTAAAAAAACATTAAATTTATAAGTAATTTCAAGGAGTTTTTATGAGATTAAATGGCTCTCATATACTCATGCAAGTTTTATTAGAGCATGAGGTTGATACAATTTTTGGCTATCCGGGTGGAGCAGTGCTTCATATTTATGATGCACTTTATGATTATAAGGATAAAATCAAACATATTATGCCAGCAGATGAGCAAGGTGCGGGCTATGCAGCCGATGGCTATGCAAGAGCTAGTGGAAAAACAGGTGTTGTCATCGCTACAAGCGGACCCGGTGCTACAAATTTAGTTACCCCACTTGCTACTGCTTATATGGATAGCGTGCCTATGGTAGCAATTACAGGCAATGTTCCACGAAGCTTAATCGGCAAGGATAGCTTTCAAGAAGTGTATATAGCAGGCATTACTATGCCTATAACTAAGCATAATTTTATGGTGCAAAAAATTGAGGATTTAGCCCCTATTTTAAGAGAAGCCTTTAAAATAGCAAATAGCGGCAGGAAAGCACCCGTGCTTGTAGATATTCCTAAGGATGTTTCGGCTGAGTTTTGTGAGTTTGAATTTTGTGAGCCTGTGAAAAAGAGCTTTATTTTAAATGATGAAGCTAGATTGAGCGTTAAAAAGGCTTTAAGCTTAATCAAGGAGGCTAAAAAACCTCTTTTTTACATAGGTGGCGGGGCAAAAGATAGCTCAAAAGTGCTTTTAAAACTAATAAATGAGCTAAAAATTCCTTGTGTGCATACGAGTATGGCAGCAGGGACAATAAGCTGTTATGAGCCTTTAAATTTAGGACTTTTAGGAATGCATGGAAGCAAAAGTGCAAATTTAGCTGTAAAACACGCTGATTTACTCATCGCTGTGGGTGCTCGCTTTAGCGATAGAGTGGCTTTAAATACCGATAAATTTGGCCTAAATGCTAAAAAAATTCAAATCGATATTGACAAAAGCGAGCATAATAAAAATGTCAAGGTAGATTGCTCTATCATCGCTGATTTAAACTTAGCCTTAAAAGAGCTTGAAAAGCAAAGTGAAAATTTAAGCCTAGATACTAAAGCATGGCAAGATGAGCTAGAAAATTTAAGAAAAGAAGAAGCGCAAAATGGCGACTTTGGCTTTTATGAAAATGTGCCTTTTACTTATGATGAAAACACGCCCTTTAGCGCTAAAAATCTTTTCAAACTTTTAAGCTTAAGAGCTGGCAAAGACGCCATTTTTACAACCGATGTAGGTCAGCATCAAATGTGGGCTTTACAATATCTTGCTCATCAAAAGCCTAGAAGTTTTTTAACAAGTGGTGGGCTTGGAACTATGGGCTTTGGATACGGCGCAGCTTTAGGAGCGGTTTTAGCGATGCCTACAAAAAGGGTGTTTCATATAAGCGGGGATGGCTCTTTTATAATGAATTTAAACGAAGTTACCACGGCTGTGGAGTATGATTTGCCTGTCATTTCTATTATTTTAAACAATTACACATTAGGAATGGTGCGCCAGTGGCAAACAAGCTTTTATAAAAGGCGTTATTCAAGCACGGATATAAACAAGCATTTTGATTATGTAAAGGTCGCTCAGGGCTTTAATGCCGAGGGCTTTAGCGTAAAAAGCTTGAGCGAGTTTGACAAGGCTTTAAAAAAGGCATTAAGCCTTAAAAAGCCTGTTTGGATAGAATGTATCATCAACAAAGACGCCAAGGTTTTGCCTATGATAGCAAGCGGACAAAGCGTAGATGAGATTATCACAAAGGATGAAGAATGAAAACGCATTTTTTAAGCTTAATTGTAAAAAATAATCCAGGCGTCTTAGCGCGCATTTGCCTACTTTTTGCACAACGTGGCTATAATATTGCTAGTTTAAGCGTCTATCCTACAAAAGAAGATGAAAGTCTTTCTAAGATTAAATTAAGCGTAATCGCTGATGAGGCTACTTTAGAGCAAATCATCAATCAAAGCTTGAAGCTTGTAGAAGTGCTAAGTGCTAGCCTTACTAGTGAGAAAATCATTTTAAAGGAGGAGCATTATTAAACTTAAAAACCACTTAAATTTAAAAAATTTAAAAATAAATTTCAACAAAAGGATGAAAAATGATACAAAAATTTTACGATAAAGACTGCGATTTAAGTCTTTTAAAAGACAAAACTATAGCCATTATAGGCTACGGCTCACAAGGACATGCTCACGCTTTAAACTTAAAAGAAAGTGGCTTTAAAGTAATCGTTGGGCTTAGAAAAGAAAGTGCAAGCTTTGCAAAGGCTAAAGAAGCAGGGCTTGAAGTGGCAGAAGTGGCAGAGGCTACTAAAAGGGCTGATTTAGTGATGATGCTAGTGCCTGATGAGCTTGCAGCTGGCATTTATGAAAAAGAAATAGAGCCAAATTTAAAAAGTGAAGCCATTTTAGCCTTTGCGCACGGCTTTAACATACATTATCAGCTTATAAAGCCAAGTGCAAAGCACGACGTGATAATGATAGCACCAAAGGGACCTGGTCATACTGTTAGAAGTGAATATGTAGCAGGCAAAGGTGTGCCTAGCCTCATAGCAATCGCTCAAGATAGTAGTGGCAAGGCTAAAGAAATAGCCCTAGCTTACGCTGCTGGTATAGGAGCTGGACGGGCTGGAATTTTACTAACAAATTTTAAAGAAGAAACAGAAACGGATTTATTTGGCGAGCAAGCTGTGCTTTGCGGGGGTGTTACTGCTCTGATGAAGGCCGGCTTTGAAACCTTAGTAGAAACTGGCTATGAGCCTGAGATGGCTTATTTTGAGTGCATACACGAGATGAAACTCATCGTTGATTTAATCTATGCAGGTGGCTTTGCGGCTATGCGTGATAGCATTTCAAATACTGCTGAGTTTGGAGATTATCACTCAGGAAATAAAATCATCACAGAGCAGACTAAAAAGGCTATGAAAAGGGTATTAGCCGACATTCAAGATGGCACTTTTGCAAGCATTTTTAATACTGAGTTTAGCTCAGGTAAAAAGGCTAGATTTAACGCTACAAAAAGGCTTGAAAGAGAACATCAGCTTGAAAAAGTAGGCGCTGAGCTTAGAAAGATGATGAGCTGGATTAAAAAATAATTTAATTTTAGGCTTTTAAATTTTTTAAAAGCCTAAAAACAAGGCTTTAAGAATAAATTGCTTTTAAAGCCTTTTTATTTTTCATCTTTGATAAAGCCAGCTTCTATTAAAAACTGCGAGGGTTTGTAGCTTTGATTTTTGTTATTATCGTATCTTGCAAAGCTTAAAACAAGCTCACTTTTTGCTCTTGTAACAGCTACGTAAAAAAGCCTTCTTTCTTCTTCTATGCTGCCACCCATAGAAACTAGCTTTGCATTTGGAAAACGGTTTTGTGCTAAATCAATAACATAAACGCTTTCAAACTCAAGCCCCTTGCTTGAATGAACGCTTAATAAATTCACGCCCTGCTTCGCACTCATTTCACTGGCTCCAAGGGTTAAAAAATTATAAAATTTATATCTATCCTCATATTTTAAGGCTAAGTCTTTTAAGGCTTTAAGCTTGTTTTGTATATTATTTAAGGCTTCTTTTTTGCGCTCTAAATCAACATGCCCTGCCTTATTTGTCGCTCTTTTTGTAGCTAAATAATCGCTTATATATTTAAAAAGCTTATTTTCAAGCACTAAGTTTAAAAAATTTGTAGCATTTTTTATATCTTTAGCCTCTTTTAAAAAATGATAAATTTTTTCCAAATTTAGTGCTAAGTTTTCATTCATCTTAGCTAGGCTTAAAATGCCGTTGTCTTTAAAGGCACTTTTGAGATTAAAATCTTTTTTGCTACCTAAAATTTCAAGCTCTTCAAAAAGCCCTAAATCGTAGCTTTTTCTAGCATTTTTAGCCAAATTTACGCCCTCTTTTGGCTCTAAAAAGCCCCTAATCAAACTGCCCTCCCCAAGCTTTAAAAAAGCATCAAAAAGCTCCTTTGCTAAACTTGCTCCAACCCCTCTTAAAAAGCTAATTAAAAACATAAAAGCCATAATGTCCTTAGGATTTAAAATCATACTAAAAAAAGCACAAACCGCCTTTATCTCAAGGCTTTCAAAAAAGCTAGCACTATCCTTTCTATTTGCCTTTATGCCCCGCTCTCTAAGAGCTAGTTCTATACCATCAGCACTTGAATTGTTTCTAAAAATCACAGCTATTTGCTCATAAGGTGTGCTAGAGTTTAAAATAAGCTCGCTAATGTGCGTGTATTGTTCTTTTAGCTCATCAAAAATTAAAAGTCTAGGCTCTTTAAAATCCCCCTCTTTTGTGGCAATTAAATTTTTTTCATACAATCTTTCATTATTTAAAATTACTCTATTTGCAAGCTCTAAAATAGCCCTACTCGAGCGGTAATTTTTATTAAGAGTGAAAATTTTTGCATTTTCAAATTTATCCTTAAAACTAGCTATAATGCCTATATCAGCACCGTTAAAAGCATAAATACTTTGATCATAATCTCCCACGCAAAATAAGGATTTACTTTTAAAAGCCTCTATTAAAGAGCCTTGCAAGGCATTAGTATCTTGATACTCATCGACTAAAATTTCTTCAAATTCTAAATTTTGCTTTTTTAAATTTTCTTTAAGCAAAATTAATAAATCATTAAAATCCACATAATTAAATCTTTTTTTCTCTTCTTCAAACTCATTTAAAATATCCTCATAAATAGCCTTATAAACGCCTTGCTCGCTATTAATATGCTCTAAAAAATCCCCAAAATTAGTCCCGCTTTTATTTTGAAAAAGGGCATTTAAATCATATAAAAAGCTTGGTGCATAGGGCTTTATATCGCTTAGATGATTAAAAACTCTTTTTTCATAAAGCCCTTTTAATAAATTTTTTAGCTCGCTCGCTGGCTTTAAAATAATTTCTTGCCCCCATTTTCTAAGCAGCAAATAAGCACTTGAATGAAAAGTGCCTGCTAGAATTTCTTTTGTGATATTTTTATCAAAATGCTGATTAAGCCTTGTTATCATCTCTTCACTGGCTTTATTTGTAAAGGTTAAAAGCATTATTTTTGACGGACTTACGCCCTTTTTAAGCAAGTAAGCAATGCGCGCAACTATGGTAGAAGTTTTGCCCGTGCCAGCACTTGCTATGATTAAATTATGCGAAAAATTACTTGTAACAGCACTTAATTGCTCATCGTTGAGTTTAGAAAATGGCATAGAAATTCCTTTTTAAAGGCAAAAGTATAAGAAATTTTTGCTTAATTTTTTAAAAAACAAGCCACTTTTATAGTATAATTTTAAAATTTATTAAAAAAGGTTTAAGATGAAATTTAAAATTGCTGCTTTAATTATCATTTTAGTCGCTGTTTTAGCGGGTGGATTTTATTATATTTTCGTAGGTTTAGAGCCTAAAAAAGATGTAAGATTAAATACTTTTTCTCATTCTCAAATAAATACAAATTCTCAAGCCAACGAGTCCTCAAAAAGCCCTACAAATAGCGCTGAAAGACAAACTAGGACAACTAGAAATGTGGCTCAAAATACAGCAAATGAAAACTTAAACCAAGACTTAAATCAAAGCCCGCAAGATACAAATGAAAGCGATATAAATTCAAATCAAAGCACTGAAACCGCGGCGCAAAATGCTACAAACTCAGCTCAAAGCGCTGAAAATCAAGCTGAGCAAAGTGCGCCAGTGGCTGAAGCAGCCCAGCCAAAAAGCCTAAAGCAAGACTATGAAGACCTTTTAAAAGGCTCAAAGCGAGATAAAAGCCTTGGCGAGCCTAGATATAAGGTGTTTTTAATCGGAGACTTTGAGCTTGGCAAGGTGCAAAAAGAAACGATAAAAGACATTGTCAAAACTCTTTCTGTGCGTGGTGGATACGCTCATTACTCGCTTTTTGTCGAAAAGCTTGACAATGGCAATTTGCGCTTAGCCCTTTTCAATGAAGACTTGCTTAATGAAACAAACTTCGCGCAGTTAAAGGGACCTTTACAACTTTTGTGGTTTAAATTCAATGAAAGCAGCATGCAAAGTGTTAAAAATAGCTTTTATATCAAGGAATTTAAAGCACAAATTCCAAAGGATGTTAAGTTTAGATATATGGTGCTTTCAGGCTTTACTGATGATTTTGGCACTAAAGAATATAATTATATGCTTGGCTTAAAGCGCGATGCTGCCATAGCTAGCGAGTTTATGCGTCAAACTGCAAAAATCATCTTCTTATCCTATGGTAAGGACCAGCCAATGACGACGCAAGAAGCAGAAGAATACCGCTACAAAAACCGCCGCGTCGAAACTCTGATCAATTCATATTGAAGTAAATTTTAGAGAAATTTACTTCAATGATAAAAGTTTTTGTGCTTTTGGATGTGAAAATTTGTAATGTGTAATAAGATATGTAAAATCACAAAAATTTTACAAAAAATTATAAAAAATTCGTGAAAATGTAAAATTTTTGAAAAAATGTTTTTTGTTTTTATGCTATAATAACAATTTTATTTTGAAATCTTAAATTGATTTATTTTTTGTGAAATTTTTAAAAGTTTCAATTTATTGTGTTATCACAAGACTTAACGAAAGTTTTGTCATAGCAATGACATTGTGAAATTTTATTGTATTTTCTCGTCATTGCGAGCGAACATAGACGAGCGTGGCAATCCATAATTTGATATTAGAAAAATTTAAATTTATAAAATAAAGTGTGGATTGCTTCAGTCTAAAAGCTTTGCGATGACGCGGGATTAGCCCTGTCGTTTCTTGCAACGCGTGGCAAGTCATAATTTTTAAGTTAAAAAAACTTAAAATTTTCGTCATTGCGAGACAAAACGAAGTTTTGTCGTGGCAATCCATAATTTGATATTAGAAAAATTTAAATTTATAAAATAAAGTGTGGATTGCTTCG
>CAKVAF010000014.1 GCA_934718785.1 uncultured Campylobacter sp.
TGTTTCACATTGTCTTTAACGCCGATGAAAACTATATCAAATACACCGCGGTTTTAATCAATTCTATCATCAAAAACACAGATAAAAATAAGAAATTTGAAGATTTTTTTGCTGATACAAATTTAAATGCGAATTTAAATTTAAGTGCGAATTTAAACTCGAATTTAGCCCTAAATTCAAATTTGGTTATAAACGCAAATTTAGCGACAGGGGGGGGGGGGATTTAAATTCTAAAGAAAATTCCCAAATTTTAGAAAATCTCAAAAACTCTAGCGCTGATAAAAACGATAAAAAATTAAATAAAAATTCTTTAAATTCTCAAAACAGCGCCAAGAGTTTTGAAACTCACTCAAATTTAAATCACAACGAAATTCTTAACAACTCTATAAATTTAGATGATAAAATAAATTCCACTTATGATAATTACAAACTCCTAAACTACAACGATTTAAGCGATGATGAAAAGAAAGAAGGCTTTATCTTTCACATTTTAAGCGATTTTGTTAGCACTCAAAACCGCGCCAAGCTCGCCGCACTCGCACAAGAGCTTAGCCAAATTTATCCTTTCGAAATTGAAATTCATATCATAAACAATGAACATTTTAAAAATTTACCCACTTGGGGCGAGCAAAAAAAATCATTTAGCATATTACCGCCTTTTACTAGCCCAGTTTCTACCTATAAATTTAAAGCGCTGCTTGTATTTAGATGTTGATATGTTGTGTTTATGTGATTTAAGGGAGCTTTTTGCTATAGATTTAAAAGATAAATTTGCAGCCGTTGTGCTGGATTGTTCTAATCCTTATGAAGAAAAGAGATGGAAAAGTAGGAAAAATGACAAAGATTTAGTTTTAAAGCATCCAAAAAAATACTTTAATTCCGGCTTTATTTTATTTAACAATCAAATGTGCTTAAAATTTGATATAGAAAAGAAATTTTTTGACTTTTTGAAAAATTATCACACTATAAAAGGCGATCAAGATGTGATCAATGTGGCATTTGGAAACAATACCTTAAAACTTTTGCCAAAGTGGAATTTTTTTATTTTGCATTTTTTTGGCGATGATATATTTTATCCTAATGTGTTTTTGGGCGAAGATAAAAAAGTAAATTATGGCTATACAAGACAAGATTATGAAAAGAGTTTAAAGGATATTAAAATCATTCATTTTACTTGGGGGCAAGCTAAGCCTTGGGATAATGTTGTTAAGTTTTTAAATAAATATTCAAAGCCGATTTGCTATCCTTATTATAAAAAATGGTGGGATTATGCGCTTGATACGCCGATTTTTAAAGATGAATTAAGGGTTTTGCAAAATGAGCTTAAGGAAAATGCACTGATAGATTATGCCAATACTTTTGGCGAAAGATTTACAGCCAGAGAAAGAGTAATTTATGAGACAATTCAAGCGCTGCAAAATGCTCATAGAATAGAAATCGCACAATATGAAGCAAAATGCAAACAGCTTCTCATTCTCATCGACCCAAAGCTTGAAAGCGCAGCAGTAAGAGTGAGAAATCAACTTTCTTATAGACTAGGCAAGGCTATCATTGCAAATTCAAAAAGTTTTATAGGCTATTTAAAGCTACCTTTTGCGCTTTTAAAGGCATTTTTAATTTATAAGAAAAAAGAAAAAATTTACAAGGCTAGAATTTCTTATAATCCAAATTTAAAACTACCACCAATTGAAACTTACCCAGACTTCAACGAAGCCTTGAAAATCAAAAATCATCTTTCTTATAAGCTTGGCTCTGCCTTTTTAAAAGGGCTTAAAACTTGGTATAAGCTTGGGCTTTTGAAATTTTACTTCACGGCTAAAAAGCTGGAGAGAGAGTTTAAAGAAAATAAAAAGAAATCATAAAATTTCAATTACTTTAATACCCCAAAATGACAAAATAATCCCCTGTCATTGCAAGACTTGATAAAATCAAGGCGTGGCAATCCATAATTTTTTATGAAAATAAAAATAAAATTTTTAAGATAAATTTGTAGATTGCCACGCTCACTGCGTTCGCTCGCAATAACAAAATCTTTTGGAATTTACATTGTTTAATGGATATAAAATTTTAAGATTTATATTAGAGAATTTATTGATGGAGCGGGAAACGAGATTCGAACTCGCGACCCCAACCTTGGCAAGGTTGTGCTCTACCCCTGAGCTATTCCCGCAGCTTTGTGCGCTTAAAAACAAAAAGTTTTAAAATAATTTTAAAACTCGCGCCGCTGTTTTAAAATTAAAATTAAAAGGTAAAATTTAATTTTAACTAAAAAAAGCTTAATTTTCGATGAATTTTATCAAATTTATGCTTTCTCCTTTGCAAATTTTTTCAGCATTTATATCGCTGACAAATAAAAAATGATGATTTAAAAGTAGCTTCAAAGCCCCAGAACTCGTATTTTGCATAGGATAAAACAAGCCCTTTTCAAGCCTGCCTATAATCAAATCATTGCGCCCACTTTTCAGCGTCAAATCCTGCGCTAGCTTTGCCTGAGTGAAATTGAGCTCATTTTTTAGCCCGCATTTAGCCAAAATGAGAGCCCTAGCAAACACCGCGCACACCAAAATCGCTGAGAGCGGATTGCCCGGTAGGCACAAAACAAGCCTTTCTAGCTGTGCGTCATTTTTCTTAAAGAGCTTGGCAGGCTTTGCAAATTTGGCTTTCATTTTATCAAAAACGCATTCAAAATGAAGCTCGTTTAAAATCTCTTTCATAAAATCCGCCTCGCCAGCACTAGCACCGGCACTTGTGAGAATCAAATCATAATTTTGCGTCTCTTTTAAAGCTTTTAAAACTTCGCTTTTTTCATCCTTTAAAAGCCCAAGATAAGAGACTTCACAAGGCAAATTTTGAAGCAAAGCTCGAATTGCTAGTGCATTGACATTATAAATTTCGCTCTCATCTGCATTTTGCCACACTTCTTTAAGCTCATTTCCACTTGAAAACACGCCCACACGAAGCTTGCGAAGCACTTTAAGCTTATAAATTCCTTGACTTGCAAGCACTGCCACACTGCCTGCGTGAAGCGATTTGAAAGCCTTAAGCAAAGGCTCTTTAGCCTTTATATCCTCGCCCTTTTTGCGCACTGCATTAAACGCCTTAAGATCAGGGGGCACGCAAAGGCGCTCGTTTTCAAAATGCGCTTCTTCAAGCATTACCAAGCTATCGGCATTTGCGGGCATTTTCGCCCCTGTCATTATCTTAAAGCATTCGTTTTTGCCTAGCTTATATTCATTTTTATCGCCAGCAAAGATAGTTTTCACCACACTTAGCGGCTCATTTTTATCATCAAATTTAAAGGCATAGCCATCAAGCGCTGAGTTATCAAAGCTTGGCACATTTTTACGCGCGCAAATATCTTCGCCAAGCACGCGCAAGCAGGCTTCTTCAAGGCTTATGATTTCGCACTCTTTAAGCACACTCACGCTTTGGCGGGCTAATTCTAGGCTTTCAAAAAAATCTTTCATCATCAAAGTCCTATTTTATAATTACTTGCAAGGGTTTTAAAATCATTTGTAAATTTAAAAATAGATTTTAAAACAACTTTAATCCAAGAAATTTAAATCTAAAATTTAAATCCCCCTACTCGCTCAGCCTTTTAATCTCAGCGCCTAAAGCCTTAAATTTAGCTTCTAAATTCTCATAACCTCTATCTAAATGATAAATTCTATGCACCCTGCTTGTGCCGCGCGCTGCAAGAGCGGCAAGGATTAAAGCCGAGCTTGCGCGAAGATCTGTCGCCATCACATCGGCTGCGTTGAGTTCTTTGCCCCCCACGATCGTGGCGATATGCCCGTTTAACTTGATATCAGCGCCCATTCTTAAAAGCTCACTCACATGCATAAAGCGGTTTTCAAAAAGCCGCTCATCGATGATACTCGTGCCATTTGCACGCAGTGCTAGAGCCATAAACTGAGCCTGCATATCGGTAGGAAAGCTTGGATACTCGCTAGTGAGTATCTCCACAGGTTTAATTTCTTTTGCCGGTAAAATGGTGATTTCATCATCATTTACAAGCGTTTCAAAGCCCATATCGCTAAATTTAGAAAGCACGGCGCTTAAGTGATTTGCGTTGGCTTTTTTTATGCTGATTTTTGAATTTGTTATAGCTCCTGCGCAAAGATAGGTGCCAGCTTCGATTCTATCGGGGATAACGGCAAAATCTTTAAGCTCTAAAAGCTCGCCGTCCGTGCCGATAATCTCAAGCTCATCGCTTCCTATGCCCTTTATCTCAAGTCCTGCTCCAGATAAGATCTCGCACAGCTGCACCACTTCAGGCTCTTTAGCCGCGTTGATAATGCGCGTTTTACCACGAGCAAGGGCTGCTGCCATGATGATATTTTCACTGCCTGTAACCGTGATTTTATCAAAAATGATCTCAGCGCCCTTTAATGCGCCACTTGCCATCACATAGCCTTGTTTGATAGCGATATTTGCGCCCATTTTTTCAAGCGCTGCAAGGTGCAAATCAATGGGGCGCTGACCTATAGCACAGCCTCCGGGCAAAGAAACTTCGCAAGATTTAAAGCGCGCGAGCAAAGGACCTAGTGTTAAAATGGACGCGCGCATTTTGCGCACGATGTCATAAATGGCTTTTGTTTTGTTTAAATTTTTTGTGCTGATTTTTGCGACATTATCCTTAAATTCATATTTTGCGCCTAAGTTTTGAAGCAAAGAAAAAAGCGTTTTAATATCTGCAACCGCTGGCACATTTGAAATTTCAAACTCATTTTTGGCTAAAATGCTCGCCACGATAAGCGGCAAAGCCGCGTTTTTAGCCCCGCTGATATCAACACTACCGCTTAAATGATCGCTTCCTTTAATCTCTAAATAATTCATCTTTGCCCTTTATCTAAACTTTTAAAAGCTTAATTATACTATTTTTAAGCGCGTTTTAGCTAGAATTTGCGCTTTAATTATCAAGGAAAAATATGAGTAAGTTTAGCAAAGGCGTGATTTTAGTGCTTTTGGGTGGCATTTTTTGGGCAAGTTCTGGTGTGATGGCGCAGCATTTGTTTGAGCGCGGGGTAAATGTCGAGTGGCTGAGCTTTAACAGACTTCTTTTTAGTGGGCTTTTTTTGCTTATCTTTAGTCTAAGGGTGCATAATGCTTTGAAAAATGCAAATTCTCATACAAATTTAAATGAAAAATTAAATTTAGAAAAAAGCTCAAAAACAGCGGTCGATCAATTTAATTTTTCAAATTTTAGCGATGAATTTAAGCTTAATTTTAAGCAAAAATTCAGCATTTTTAAAAACGCTCGCGATCTTTTAAGCCTTGTTTTATTTGGGCTTATCGGGCTAATGCTTTGTCAATACACTTATTTTAAGGCTATTTCACACTTGGACGCAGGCACAGCCACGATGATACAATACTGCGCGCCTATTTTTATCATGCTCATCGTGTGTTTAAAAACGCTAAATTTGCCTAAACTAAACGAGGTCATCGCCCTTTTTATCATGCTTTTGGGGATGTTTTTGCTCGCTAGCAAGGGGCAATTTAAGCTTAATATCAACCTAGAAGGGCTAGTTTGGGCGCTTGTGGCTACGTGGGGCATAGTGTATTACTCACTTGCTGGGCGTGCTATCATCTTAAAATACTCGCTTAGCTTCATTATGGGGCTTGGCTCATTGATCGGGGCTTTATTTTTGGGTTATTTGACTCAGATTTGGTACATTCATCAAAGTCTTGATTTGAGACTTTTTTGGGATATGAGTTTTGTCGTTTTTGTAGGCACCATAGCTGCTTTTTGCCTTTATTTAAAGGGGCTTGAGTATGTGGGCGCGGTTAAAGCTAGCATTTTAGCCTGTGTTGAGCCTGTGGGGGCTGCGCTGCTTTCTCATCTTTTGCTTGGCACAACTTACACATTTTTAGATATTTTTTCTTTTGCTTTGATTTTACTTAGCGTCGTTTTAGTCGCTAGAGAAAAAAATATTTAAAATTATCTATTGGGCGGCTGGATATTTATATTAGCGGTGGGTTGAGTGGGTGCGTTGATAAGCTCTAGCATTTGAATGGTTTGCTCAAACTCAAAGCTTTCTTCGGGATTTTGAGTCAAAAACTTTTGCATAAAGTCCTTTTTAGCGATGGCTTCATCAAGCTCAGCATCGCTTCCTTTTTGATAAGCGCCGATTCTAAGCAAGACTTCATTTTCTTTTAAAAGTGAGTTCAAACGCTTAAATTTACGCGCCGCAAGCTTGTGCGCAGGCGTGATGATATCACTCATCACACGAGAAGCTGAATTTTGGATATTGATAGGCGGATAAATGCCAAAGTCTGTCAGCTCGCGGCTTAGCACAATGTGTCCGTCTAGAATCGAGCGGCTTTGATCAGCGATAGGATCGCTCATATCATCGCCATCCACAAGTACGGTAAAAAAGGCTGTGATCGTGCCTTTGCCCTCTTCTTTACCCGCGCGCTCCATGAGCTGTGGCAGTAGGCTTAAAACGCTTGGCGGATAGCCCTTTGTGGTGGGTGGCTCGCCTAAAGCAAGCCCGATTTCACGCTGCGCCATAGCAAAGCGCGTTACACTATCCATGATAAAAAGCACGTCTTGTCCTTGTTCTTTAAAAAACTCCGCCACGCTCATCGCACAAAATGCGCCATACTTTCTCATTAATGCGCTATCATCGCTTGTAGCTACGATGATGACTGTATTATCAAGCTTTCCGCCGAGATTTTTTTCTATAAATTCAGGGATTTCGCGCCCACGCTCGCCTATGAGTGCGACCACTTTAATAGGAGCTTTTGAGTTTTTTACGATCATTCCCATAAGCGTGCTTTTGCCCACGCCACTGCCTGCAAAAATGCCTAGCTTTTGCCCCTCGCCACAAGTTAAAAGCCCGTCAATCGTCTTCACACCCACAGGAAAGACCTTAGTGATAAGCCCACGCTTCATCGCGTCAATGGGTGCGCGCATGATAGGCATAAATTTTTCAACTTCAATCGCGCCTTTGCCATCCTTTGGCTTCATAAAAGGATCGACCACGCGCCCTAAAAGAGCTTTGCCTACGCCTATATGCATACCCGCATCGCTAATAAAAGCCTTGTCGCCGATTTTAAAACCCTCGATAAAGCTAAAAGGGCTAAGATAAGCAAAATCGCCCCTAACCTCAACGACCATTGCAAGCGTGTTTAACTCTTCATTTTCATTAGAAACAAGGCGCACGATATCGCCCACGCCTGTTTTAAGCCCTGAAATTTCAATGCTTGTGGCTGAAATTTTTGTGATCGTGCCAAAAAGCGAGCTTAAGTTTTCTTTGCCCAGTTTGTCGCGCAAGGATTTTAAGCTCATTTTAGCTCACTTTTAAGTTATTTTTCATTTAAAATCTTACTCTGTTGCCTGAATTGATCAAAGAAAAAAACTCTTTTCTTGTTTTTTCATTTTTTAAAAAAAGTCCTCTTAAAGCAGAAGTTGAAGTGGTGCAGTTTGCCTTTTGAACGCCTCTCATTTCAACACACAAATGCCTTGCTTCAATGACTACGCCAACGCCACGAGCCCCTACATACTCACTCATAGCTTCTGCAATTTGCTCGGTGAGCTGTTCTTGAATTTGCAAACGGCGCGCAAAAACTTCTACAAGGCGCGGGATTTTAGAAAGTCCCACGACCTTTTTATCAGGAATATATGCCACATGCACGCGCCCAAAAAAAGGCAGTAAATGATGCTCACAAAGGCTGTAAAACTCGATATCTCTAACTAAAACCATTTCATTGTTTGAACTATCAAAAAGCGCGTCATTTAAAATAACTTTAGGATCTTGTTTATAACCGCTGCTTAAAAACTCATAAGCCTTAAAAACTCTTGTGGGCGTCTTTAAAAGTCCCTCGCGGCTAGGATTTTCGCCGATGAGCTCTAAGATATTTTTCACAGATTTTTCAAATTTTTCTTGCATTTTTTCTCCATTTGACTAACATTTGACTAATTTTATCATAATTTGCTTAAATTTTTATTTTTAACTTAGCAAAAATTTGATATAGTAAAGGCTTTAAAATTATTTTTAAGGACAAAAAAGTATGGAAGTTAAGGCAAAAGAACTTGACAGTGTGAATGCTGAAGCGAGTTTAAAGATCGATTCACAAAGCTTAAAAAGCGAGCTTGACAAGGTGGCACAAAAAGCAAGCAAAAATATAAAAATGGATGGATTTAGACCCGGAAAAGTGCCTGCGAGTGCTGTTTTAAAAAGATATGAAAAAGAACTCAGTGCTGAAGCTGAGCAAAATTTATTCAAGCAAGCCATTGACACAGCATTAAAAGAGCTTAAAAAAGACGCGAAAGAGCTTGTGGGTGAGCCTTATTTTGAAAAATTTGAAAAAAATGATCAGGGCATTGAGGCTGAACTTGTGCTTTCTTTTAAGCCAAAAATTGATTTAAAGGGCTATGAAAGCTTGATCCCAGCGGTGCCTGAAATTAAAGTGAGTAAAAAAGAAATTGACGAGAAAAAAGAAGCGCTTTTGAAAAATTACGCCAAAAACGAGCCGATAAAGGAAAAAAGGGGCTTGGAAAATGGCGATTTTGCGAATTTTGATTTTGAGGGCTTTGTAGATGGCAAGGCTTTTGAGGGCGGTAAGGCTGAGAAATTCACGCTTGAAATAGGCTCAAAGCAGTTTATCCCGGGCTTTGAAGATGCTATGCTAGGCATGAAAGCAGGCGAGCAAAAAGATATCGAAGTCATTTTTCCAAAAGATTACGGCGCTAAAGAATTAGCGGGCAAAGAAGCGGTGTTTAAGATAAAACTGCACGAAATTTTAAAGCCTGTAATGCCAAAGCTAGATAATGATCTTTTAAAAAAGCTTTTGCCAGAAAGTAAAGAGCCAAGCGAGGCTGAGCTTGATGAAAAGATTAAAAAACAAATTGAAAATGAAAAAAGATTCAAGCTTATCAATGATGAATTGAAGGCTAAATTTGCCGATGCTTTGATAGCAAAATTTAATTTTGACTTGCCACGCGGAGTTGTCGAGCAAGAAACGGACATTCAGTTTCAAAACTCTTTATCAGGTCTTAATGCTGATGAGTTAAAAGAGCTTCAAAATGACAAGGATAAGGCTAAGGCAAAGCGCGAGAGCTTTAAGGATGAGGCGCAAAAAAGCGTGAAGCTTACTTTCATCATCAACGAGCTTGCCACACTTAGAAAACTGGGCGTGAGCGATCAAGAAGTGATGCAAGCGGTGTATTTTGAAGCGTATAGAAATGGTTTTGATCCTAAGGCGCTTTTGCAAGATTATCAAAGAAATGGGCTTTTGCCAGCGGTTAAAATGGCGATTTTAGAAGAAAAGCTTTTTAATGATATTTTTGTGCCAAAGGTTGAAACTGCGGCGCAAAAGACTTCTAAAAAAAGCGCAGCAGATGAAAAAACTGCCACAAAAACAGATGAAAAAAGTTCTGCAAAAGAAGATGAAAAAGCCACTAAAAAAAGCAAGGCTAGCCAAAAGGAGAGTGAATAATGTTTATCCCTTATGTGATTGAAAAAAGCTCGCGCGGAGAGCGAAGCTACGACATTTATTCGCGTCTTTTAAAGGATAGAATTGTCATGCTTAGTGGAGAGATTGAAGATAATCTAGCTGCTTCTATCGTCGCTCAGCTTTTGTTTTTAGAGGCTGAAGATCCGCAAAAAGACATTTTTTTGTATATCAACTCGCCCGGTGGCGTGATTACAAGCGGCTTTAGCATTTATGATACGATGAATTATATCAAGCCTGATGTTTGCACGATTTGTATAGGTCAGGCTGCTTCGATGGGGGCGTTTTTGCTCAGTTGCGGGGCTAAGGGTAAGCGCTTTGCTCTGCCAAATTCGCGCATTATGATTCATCAGCCCTTAGGTGGCGCGCGCGGCCAAGCAGCTGATATAGAAATTCAAGCTAAAGAAATTCTAAGGCTTCGCAGCATTTTAAATGATATTTTAGCTCAAAACACAGGGCAAAAATTAGCAAAAATTGCAAAAGATACAGACAGAGACTTTTTTATGAGCTCTAAAGAAGCTAAAGAATATGGGCTAATTGATAAGGTTTTGGAAAAAAGTTTTAAATAAAATTGAATGAGAATTTAGAAATTTTTAGTAAATTTATTTGAAAATTTTAAGTCAATCCATGTGAATTGAAGCCAATTCATAGAATTTTAATAATGAGTAAGAGTTAAGAGAGTTAAAAAATTTGATAAATTAAATTTTACACTCAAATTAAGGTAAAATTGGATTTAAATTTCAAGCAAGTTTAAAATTGATTTTAAAAGAAAGGCGTGGCAATGGCGAATGATTTTTTAGGCGATATAGACATAGGCTCAGGTGCTAAAGAGTCGCAAAAGCTTCAAAAAATAGGTGGCGGCGAGCTTGAAAAATTTGCTAAAAATGTCGTTGAATCTTTGATAAAAGACAATGTCCCACCCATTCCTGTGAATTATCAAATTTATTTTCTCAAGCAGCTTGAGAGTGATTCTATCACGCAAACTTTTAAAAAACGCGTTGTAGAAATGCTTGAATTTGACGAAAAGCAAGACAACAAAGTCTCGTTTTTAGAAGGCAAGATTAAAAAAAGCTTCAACTCACTAAACCGCCTTTTACAAGACATTGCGATGATTTACAAAAACACCAAAGTCATGGAAGAATTGATTGAAAAAAGAGAAGGCGAGCTGAGCGTAAGCTCAAACAATCTCACCCTAGAAAGCACGCTCTCATCGCTTCAAACTGACTTGGAGCGCTATTTAGCCGTGCTCGAAAAATACTCCTACACCGTAAAAGCCAATTTCGAAGATGTGAGCCACACTTATAAAACCATAGAAGAAAACAGCGAATACGATCAAGTTTTTGGCGTTTATAATCAAAAATTTTTAATGCTTTTATTGCAAAAGTGTAAAGAGGGCTTTATCAAATACAATTATCAAAACTCGCTCGCACTTTTTCGCGTCAAAGAAGAGATTTTAAACACACTGGATTCTAAAAATAAGGTGATTTTACTTAAAAATATTGCCAAAATTTTACAAAAAAACGCGCAAAAAGGAAACATCGTCGCGCACTATCAAGACGGCATTTTTGCAGTGCTTTTTCAACATACAAATTTACAAGATGCGCAAACTTTAGCACAAAATATCATCGATCAAATCTATAACACCAGCTTTTTTATGAGCGGGGCTGAAGTGAGTGTGGATATTCAGGCGAGTTTAGCACTCGTTCAAGATGAAGCAGATTTAACTAAATTTATAGAAAAACTCATCAAAGAGCTTGCTAAAAGCGGCAAGGATAAAGAAAAGCTCATTATTTTAGGCACACAATGAAACGAAACATCATCACTTATCCTAGCAAAAGACTTTATCTCAACTCAGAGCCTATCACGCGCTTTGATAGTGAGCTTCACACTTTACTTGATGATATGTATGAGACGATGATAGATGGGCTTGGCGTGGGACTTGCTGCCATTCAAGTCAATGTGCCTGTGCGCGCTTTTTTGGTCAATATCCCCGATGAAAATGACGAGCAAAAAAAAGAAAATTTATATGAGATTATCAATCCAGAGATTGAGTTTATAGGCGATGAGCAAATCATTTTTACTGAGGGTTGCTTGTCCATTCCTGGCTTTTTTGAAGAAGTTTTAAGAAATAAAAATGTAGGACTGAGCTATTTTAACCGCTTTGGAGAAAAGAAAATTTTAGAAGCTAGCGATTTTTTAGCAGTGGCGATTCAGCACGAATTTGACCACCTTAATGGGCATTTATTTATAGAAAAATTAAGCTATTCTAAAAGGCAAAAATTTCAAAAAGAGTATAAAGAACAACTCAAAGCCCTAAAAAAAGAAGCGGCTAAAAACGGTGCAAATACACAAAATACCGCAGCCAAATCAAAGCCAAACTACAAAGATCGCATAAAAACAAAGGCAAATTCTAATCCAAGAAAAAGCGATGAAAAAGCTTAAAAGTGCGAGCTTAGGCGATGAGCTAGCTTTAATTGATGTAGAAAGCACTTTTACAAGGGGCTTGCCTGGCTTTTCTATCGTAGGACTTCCTAACTCAGCCATTAAAGAAAGTACCGAGCGCATAAAAGCTACCTTAATGCACAAAAACTTTGCTTTTCCTGCGCAAAAAATCACCATCAATTTAAGCCCTTCAGGCATTCCTAAAAACGGCTCGCATTTTGATTTAGCTATCGCGCTTTTAATCTTGCTTCAAAAAGAAAGCTTTGATGAGAACTTTTTTGTCTTTGGCGAGCTAGGACTTGATGGTGCTATAAAGGCTACAAACGAGCTTTTTTCTCTGCTTTTATTTTTATCTACAAAACTTGAAAAAGCGCGCGTTTTACTGCCAAAAGAAATTGCCTTAAAAGCTTCAATGATACCGAATTTAGAAGTCTTTGCTTTCAATCATTTAGATGAAGCCTTAAGCTTTTTTAAAGATAAAAATTATGAGAATTTTAAATTTAAAAACTCTCATCCCATTTTAAGCGAATTTATAGAAATACAGGGCGAAAAATTTATTAAAAATACAAAATTTACTTATGATTTTAGCGAGGTTAAAGGACAAGAAAATGCCAAAAGAGCCTGCCTCATCGCTGCTGCTGGAATGCATAATTTACTTTTTGAGGGCAGTGCTGGAAGTGGTAAAAGTATGTGTGCTAAGCGTTTAGTCTATATTTTACCCCCACAAAGCCTGCAAGAAGTGCTTTTAAATAGTGCTTATAATAGCTTAAATTCTAAAAACACGGACTTTTCAAGCACGAGAGCCTTTAGAAGCCCTCATCATACAAGCACCAGAGCGAGCATTTTTGGCGGTGGCACTAAAATGGCAAAAATAGGCGAAGTGGCTTTGGCAAATGGCGGGGTGCTGTTTTTTGATGAGTTTCCCCATTTTCAAAAGCAAATCATAGAAAGCCTGCGCGAGCCTTTAGAAGACAATCAAATTCTTGTTTCAAGGGTGCATTCAAAGGTGCGTTATGAGACGAAATTTCTCTTTGCAGCGGCGCTTAATCCTTGCCCTTGTGGGAATTTATTTTCCACTCATTTACCTTGTACTTGCAGCGAGCTAGCAATCAAACGCTATAAAAGCACGCTTTCAGCGCCTATTTTAGATAGGATCGATCTTTATGTGCCTATGCAAGAAGCAAGCATTGATGATAAGCCAGGCCTTAGCTCAAAGCAAATGAGTGAAGCGGTTTTAAAAGCCTTTATTTTTCAAAAAAAGCGCGCTCAAAATGAGTTTAACGCCAAGCTTAGCGATGAAGAGCTTAAAAAATACTGCGTGCTTAAAAATGATGCTGATGAGATTTTAATTAGAGCAAGCACTCGTTATAAGCTCTCTCAAAGAGCGCTCAATAAAACGCTTAAGGTGGCTCGCACGATAGCTGATTTAAATGAGCAAGAAAAAATTTCAAAATCTCATCTTTTAGAGGCTCTAAGCTTTAGGATTAGGGAAAATGCTTGAGTTGGCAAGGAATTTGCTTGTAAGTTTAAGAGCGTTTGATGAGTTTAAAATGATTGATTACGCGTTAAACCCACTCATTTAAGGATTATTATGTATAAAAATCAACTTCGATTTTTTCATCATTCTTTCAAACCCTGCCGCATTTTTATGCTCTTAATTTTGAGCTTAAATTTAAGCTTTGGCGCAAGCTTTTGCTTTGATAATAAAGATTTTGTGCTTCTTGTTGAAAGCAAATGCGCTTTAAATGAAAATGTTTGCGCTCAAATTATTTTGCAAAAGATAGATAAAAAAACGCGCCAAGTCCTTACTCTAAAGGGCGAGCGCAAATTTGAAAGCTTTAAATTTAAACAAGGCATGAAAGAGTTTATCATCCGCCACAATGAGCTTTTAGAGCTTGATTACAACATACTCAAGGCAACTTACCCGCTGAATGTGTGTAAATTCTAATTTTTGTTTTTATACTGCAAAAATATTATTTATCGTTTTTTGTTTTAAAAACTCTTTTTAGTCTCTTAAAAAAAATAATTTCACTGATTTTTCACTAAAATATAAAGCTGTTCTTTGACCTTGATAGGACGGGCTTTTAAATTACGGCTGGCTCTAAAGGTGGGATAGTCTTGTTCTAAAACGAAGCATTTTCCAAGCGTGGCAAGTTTTTTTTCAAAGCTTTCTTTTTTGACAAAGCCCTCGCAACTATAGCTTAATAAAATGATTTTCGCCCTTAAGGTAAAAATAAGCTCAAACAAAGCTTCTTCAGCCATTTTAGGGCTATTAAAAGCGCTTTTATTCCAGCCCTTTGCTATACCTGAAACGCGCGAAATTTCAGTAGGTCTTTGATAATTTACAATTAAATTGAGCATGAAATAATTTGAACTGTAAGGATGTTGATTATAAGGCGGGTCTAAATAGGCTAAATCAAGGCTATCAAGTTCTTTTGCTAAAATGAGTGCGTCTTTTTGAAGTGTGTTAAATTCGCACTTGAAATTTGAAAAAACAGGCTTTAAAAGCTTTATTTTACCTTTAATGCGTTTAAGTGCGTTTTCTGCGCTTCCGCCAAATTTACCTAGCCCATTTTTATCCTTATAAAAGCCCTTGAAAACGCCTCCTGTATTTGAATGCACGCTGGCTTCATAAATTAAAGGAGCGATGAAAAAGGGGTGTAAATTTACAGGCACGATTTGAGAGATTTTTTGACGCATAGTATCTAAAAACATCGCATTTTCAGGCGTATAAAAAACGCGCTCGCCCTCTTTTATATTTTCCTCATCAAAAGGTGCGTAAAGCTCGCTGATAAAGCCTCTTTGAAGCCTTAAATTTTCATATAATTTTTGATGATAAAAAGCAATTTTTTCATCTAAAATTTCGCTTTTGTTGCTAAGATAGCATTCATTGATGATTTTTGAATAATCCTCTAAATCATTTGTAAAAATCATACTCGAATGCGCCTTTGCAAAGCGGCTTACTATGCCTGAGCCGCTGAAAACATCGACAAATTTAAGTTTTTTTAGTTTAAGCTCATTTTTAGCAAAGTCAAAGCCTTGCTTTAAAAAGCTTAAAAGCGCTCTTTTGTTGCCTAAATATGTGATGATTTGCTCTTTTAAAAACGCGGGATTTTCGCTGAATGCTTCATTTAACTTTGTTTTAGAAGTATTTTTTAGTTGATTTTTAGAGTTTGAATTTGTAGATTTTTCAATTTTATTCATTTTAAGCCCTTTGATATAAGGGCTTAAGCCTTTTTCGGCACGACTAGCATATTCACATAACGGCCTTCAAAATTTGGCTCTTTGTCGCGGTTTGCTTCATTTTCTATCATTTTATAAATTTTATTTAAAAGAAGCACGCCAGCTTCAGGATTTGCCATTTCACGCCCCTTTAAAAAGACACGAAAACGCACGTGTTTTCCCTCTTTTAAAAACTCCAAAGCGTGTTTTACCTTGTAATTGATATCATTTTGAGCGATTTTAACACCCAGCTTGATTTCTTTAATATCAATGACTTTTTGCTTTTTCTTCGCTTCTTTTTGCTTTTTTTCTTGCTGGTAGCGAAATTTGCCAAAATCCATAATCTTACACACAGGAGGCTTTGCCTCAGGTGCTATCATCACTAAATCAAGCCCCAAGCGGCCCGCTATCTCAAGGGCTTCATCGCTTGAAATAATCCCATAAGCCTTGCCATCATCGCCTACGCAGCGAATTTGAGGTAAATCAATCTCCTCGTTTAACAATACATCTTTATCTTTACTCAAAAATGCACCTCATTCATTTTCTCCTTTATTAAGCTAAAAAACTCCTCTAAAGCAAGGTTTTTCTGCTCTTTGGCTCTTCTATCTCTAAGAGCAACGCTTTTTTTATCCACTTCCTCATCGCCAAGCACTAAAATCATCGGTAATTTCGCCTTTTCAGCTGTGCGAATTCTTTTATTCAAACTCTCATTTTTATCATACACTTCGCTATCAATACCACGCATCAAAAGCTCTCTTTTAATGTCTTTTGCATACTCTGCGTGTTTTTCACTAATGGGGATAATGCCCACTTGAATGGGAGCTATGAAAAAAGGAAACTCCCCAGCACAGTGTTCTGTTAAAATGCCTAAAAAGCGCTCAAAAGAGCCTAAAATAGCGCGATGAAGCATTACAGGACGCTTTTTAGAATTATCCGCTGCGGTGTATTCAAGCTCAAATCTTTCAGGTAAGTTGAAATCGACTTGCACCGTGCCACACTGCCACTTACGCCCTAGTGCATCTGTGATTTTAATGTCTATTTTAGGACCATAAAAGGCTCCCCCACCCTCATCTATACCATAACTTAGCCCTTGCTCATCCAAAGCTTCTTTAAGTGCCTTTGTCGCGCTATCCCAAATTTCATCGCTGCCTATGGCTTTAGCAGGCTTGGTTGAAATCTCCATTTCATAGCTAAAATCAAAGGCTTTCATCAGCACATTGACAAAGTCTAAAATTTCAAGCACGAGCTCTTTGATTTGACTTGGCATACAAAAAATGTGCGCATCATCTTGAGTAAATTCACGCACTCTAAAAAGTCCGTGCAAAACCCCACTTTTTTCGTGCCGATGAACGACGCCGTATTCAAAGTATTTTATCGGCAAATCGCGGTAGCTTCTAACATCGCTTTGATAAATTTTAATATGCCCCACGCAGTTCATAGGCTTTATGCCATATTCTTGCTCGTCAATTTGTGTAAAATACATATTTTCTTTATAGTTTTCATAATGACCGCTGATTTTCCACACATCAGCTTTTAAAAGCTCAGGCCCTCGCACAGGTTCATAATCACGCAAGCGGTGGGAGCAATAAAGCATTTGCTCTAGTCGGCTTCTCATTCTTGCACCATTACTCAGCCACAGCGGCAAGCCCCCGCCAATTTGCTCATCAAAATGAAAAAGCTTAAGCTCAGTCCCTAGCTTTCTATGATCTCGCTTTTTGGCTTCTTCTAAAACAGTGAGATAATTTTTCAAGCTTTCTTTATCTGCAAAAGCCGTGCCATAAATGCGTGTGAGCATTTCTCTTTTCTCATCGCCACCTAAATACGCCCCTGCAATGCGAGTGAGTTTAAAAAAGCGGCAAAACTTCGTATTTGGCACATGAGGACCGCGGCACAAATCCTCAAACTCAGCCTGTTTATAAATGCTCACTTTGCCCTCAGGTATGCGAAGCATAACCTCTTGCTTTAAATCATCGTTTTGAAATTTAGCCTTAGCCTCGCTTTTTTCAATACTGTATTTGCTTATATTAATTTTAGCTTCAGCAAGTTCTTTCATCTTTTTTTCAATTCTTGCTAAGTCTTCTTCGCCCAGTTTAGCACTCACGCGAAAATCATAATAAAAGCCATCTTCTATCACAGGACCTACAAAAAATTTAGCCTCAGGGTAAAGCTGCTTAATCGCCTGAGCCATTAAATGCGCACAGGAATGGCGGATAAGCTCTAGGCTGTCTTTGTTATTATCAAAATAAATGGGAGTGAAATTTGAAGTGCTTGAAAGCTCGGCTGCACTTTGTGTATCAATGATTTTACCATCATCTTTGTAAGCTATGAGTAAATCTTCTTTCATTAAAATCTAAAACTCCTAGATTATAAATTTATATCAAGCAAATTTTAAAGCTAAATTTAGCATTAAAAGCCTTAAAATTTAAACTTAAATTCCAAGGCTTTTTAAAAATAAAATCTAGCTGTAATTGTAGCGATTAAGGCTTAAGTTTTTTTTAAACGAAGCCATTTTTAAATAAAATTTGATGAAAATTTAGGTGGTTTTACAATCAAATTATAAGCATGATTAATGCAACAATTTTACAATAAATGAAAATAAATTTTCAAAAAGTAACAAAATTTTGATAATTTTTAGTCAAAAAATGCTTAAATTTAAATAAATAAATTTTAAATATATCATCAATCATTTATAAAATGTTACTTTATTTCACAAAAATGAGAAAAAATTTCATTAAAAATTTTAAAAAATTTATAAAATATTTAATTTAAAACCTAGTCTAAAAGCCCTTAAAATAAACAAATTTTATACTTTAATCCTAAGTTAAAAGGTAAAAATTTAAATTTTTATTCAATTTATTTTAACTTTTAAAACTTATACTGAAAAGAAAGTTTAAGGAGAAAAAATGCAAAAAACTTCACGCAGAAGCTTTTTAAAGGGTTCTTTGCTCGCCCTTTTTACAAGCTCGCTTTTTGCAAAAGAGTTTTTAGAAAAAACGCAAAAAGAAAATTTAGATTTAAGCGCGCATAAAAGCACCTTAGTTTGCGATAAAAGCTGCTTTGATAAAAGCTTGAAAGCAGATAAAACTCTCATCATCGATAATGACATCGCCCCTATTTATAAAGACTTAAAAGAAGCCTTTAAAGAAGGCGTTGTCATCGCTAAGCTTCAAAGCGAGGCTTCAGCCTTTGTGCTTTCGCAAATGGCAAGAGATTTTAACGCTCATCTTGCCTATGAAAAAAGGCTTGAAAGCACAAATTTTTCGCAAATCAAACACCTCATTTTCACGCCTAAAGGAGTCAAACTATGATATTGCCTATCAATGTTTCACAAAGTGATTTCAACGCTGCAAAAGCTAAATTTGAAAAAGTCGTGGGCAAGGCAAATATGTTTAGCTCTGAAGAGGACTTAAACCTCTACCGCGACGCTTACAGCCCACAATGGGACGACAGCGACGAGCCTATCCCATCACTTGCGCTAGCTCCTAAAAGCACGGCTGAAGTGCAAGCCATCGTAAAAATCGCTAATGAGTATAAAATCCCGCTTTTTCCTATCTCCACAGGTAAAAATTTAGGCTATGGTGGCAGCGCACCGCAGCGCAGAGGCGATGTCATCGTGGATTTAAAAAGAATGAATAAAATCATTGAAGTCGATGACAGGCGCAATTTTTGCATTTTAGAACCCGGTGTGAGTTATTTTGATCTTTACGAATATGTCGAGCAAAGAAATCTCAATGTCTTTTTAGATATCCCAGATCCTGGCTGGGGCTCGCCTGTGGGCAATGCGCTCGATCATGGCTGGGGATATAGCTATGGCATGTATAGGGATCATTTTGGCTCGCATTGTGGTATGGAAGTGGTGCTGGCAAATGGCGAAGTTTTGCGCACAGCAATGGGCGCGCTGCCCGGAGCTAAGACTTTTGCTGAGAATAAATACGGCTATGGTCCCTATATAGACGGACTTTTCTCGCAGTCAAATTTTGGTATCGTTACGAAAATGGGCTTTTGGATGATGCCAAAGCCTGAGCATTATTTGCTCGTGTCTTTGAGCATGAAAAGGCGCGATGATTTAATCCCTGCGGTGAGCATTTTAAATTATTTAGAAGATAGCTTCATCGTGGGCTGGCCACTTTATCGAAGCCCACTTAATCCCCCGCACGGTGAAGCAATGAACGCTGAACTTGAGGGCTATTTAAGCTCAAAGCGGGGCTTTCCAGACCTTGATAAAATTCAAAGCTACGCGCTTAAAAATAAAATCCCTTACTGGCAAATCGATATCCCGCTTTATGGCTGCAAAGAAGTGTGCCATGCGAATTTAAACTACATCAAAGAAAGATTTAAAATCATCGAAGGGGCTGAAATTTCGATCGTGCAAGAGTTTGCCCTGCCTTTAAATTTAGAGCAGAAAAAAGCGCTCAAGCACAAAGTGAGCCTTGGAATTCCAAATATGGAGATTTTTTGGCTTTCAACGCGGGGTAAGGTGCGTGAGCCAAGCGATGGGCATGTGTGGTTTTCGCCCATTATCCCGCGCGATGGCAAGGAGCTTTTAAAATGCCAAGATGTTTATATAGAAGTCTTTCACGAGCTGGGGATGAAATCACCCATAACGCCTTTTGCGCACCCTAGAAGCTGGATGTATCGCGCTTTTTGCTTTATGCTCGCTTTCAACAACTCGCGCACCGACACGCAGGCAAATCTTAAAATGCGCGAAGCTTACAGGCAAATGGTCAAAGTCGCTGCGGACAATGGCTGGGGCGATTATAGAGCAGCACCGACTTTTCAAGATGATGTGATGGCGGCGTATTCGTTTAATAATCACGCCTTGCGCCGCTTTAACGAGCAGCTAAAAGACTGCATCGATCCTAATGGAATTTTAGCCCCGGGTCGTGATGGAATTTATCCACAAAATGCCAGATCTCAGCGCTTTGCGAATGCAAAACTTGATGAAAAAGCGCTTAAAGGAGCTAAAAAATGAAAAATTTAAAAGTGATTTTTGCGCTAATTTTAGGCGCACTTTTCGCGCTTGCAGCTGAGAAAGAATGGCTAAATAAAGGCGTGAGTATCGATACTTTCGAGTATAAATCAAATGCTTCAAACTCGCCCGCAGCACTTTCGATCGTGCCAAGCAAGGCGCTGAGCTCAAAACAAGCCAAGGGGCAAAAAATTTATAGCAAATGGTGCTTGCCTTGTCATGGCGAAGCAATGCCCGGCACAAATGCTTTAAATGTCGCTTATGAGGGCTCTTTGCCAGGGCTTTTAGAAAGGCGCGAGGACTTAAGCCCTGAAGTGATAGCCACTTTCGTGCGCTATGGCAAGCACTCTATGCCATTTTTTAGAAAAACTGAAATCAGCGATGAAGAGTTAAAGCTACTTGCTGATTATCTTAGCAATGCTCATAAATTCATTAAAAAATGAGTTAAAATGGGATTTAAAGCAGAATTTCACATTATAAAATAATTTGAAATTCTGCGATTTGATTCTAAAAATTTACAAGCGCCATAAATTAAATCATATTTTTCAAAATTTTATAATCTAACTCATTTAAAACATCCTTGAGTTTTAGAAATTCTTCATTTCAAAAAGCCAGCGAAGTCATTCATAAATTTTTGCGAAAGTAAAATAGGTTTTAACTTTATCAACTATAATTTATTTTTCTATGCTCTTTTAAGCCTTAAAATAAAGCGTGAAGTAGATTAAAACAATGTAGCGGCAAGTTTTGCCAAGTGTGATAAAAAAAGCAGCCTTGAAAAATGGATATTTACCAAGCCCAAGAGCCAGAGCAAAAATATCGCCCACCACAGGCAAAAAGGTCAAAAACGCATAAATCGCGCCGTAACGCTCAATATTTGCATTCATTTTGGCAAGTTTTTGCAAGGATTTTTTAAAGTATTTTTCTAGGATAAAACTCTCTCCAAAGCGTGCTAAAGCATAGGTGCTAAGGCTTCCTAGCGCATTACCTGCGCTTGCTGATACAAGCACTAAAAGCGGGTTAAAATCTTTAAGCAAAAAGCCCACCACAAAGGCTTCGCTAGCAAGCGGATAAAGCGTGGCTGAGATGAAGCTAACAAGAAAAAGTCCGCCATAGCTTAGGCTTTCTAGCATTTAAAACTCTTTTACGCCGCTGTTTTAAGGGCTTTTGCTGCTTTTAAAATTTTAAACATCTCAAGCGCGCTTTTTACCTAAAAATTTGCTTAAATTCATCAAAATTAACCCACTCAGCGCTTTAGTAAAAAAATGCTTAAATCCTTGCTTGCAAGCTCAAAGCCTTGTTTTGTTGGTTTGATTTTAAAGCCCTCTTTTAAATTTGTGAGTAAAATGTCTTCAAACTGCATAATCTCAGGCTCACAAAGCATTTTTGTCGAAGTGGTGTCATCGCTAAATTTTAGCAAGTTATTTTGAAATTTAAACGAGCCAAAAAAGCGGTTACACCCCACAAAGCCCGCGTAAATATCTTTATCATCTTCTTTTTTAAAGCCTAGAAACGACTCAGCCACAGCGCTTAGCTCTTTATCCTTAAAAATGATTTTTTCAATGCTAAAATTTTGATCTTGTAAAAAATTGGCGTTCTCATCTTTGCAAGCTACAAAAAGCGTTAAGCTCGCTGTAAAAACAGCACTTGCAAGCATTAAATTTATACTTTTCTTTGCTAACTTAATATTTTTCATTCTCATCCTTTAAAACTAAAGCACTCATTGAAATTTAAACAAGCATTCAAGCACGCATTAAATTTGAAAATGGCTCAGCTCTTTTTCTAAATTATGACACACCACTTTTAACTCATCGGCAACGCCAAGCAAAACCTTGGAAATTTCTTCGTTTTGATTACTGATTTGCACACTTTTTTGCATACTTTCGAGTAAATTTTCAATGTGAGCCTGAGAGCCTTTTATCCTTTGCACGCAAAGATTTACCAGATCTCGCGCGTTTTGATTACAGCTTTTAACTTCGCTAGCTTCATTTACAAGCGTGCTGGCATCTTCGTTTAAGGAATTTATGCTTGAAGCATTATTTTTCATTAAATTTGAAATTTCATTGATATTTTTAAGCAGCTCTTTAGTGATTGCAGCTATGGAAACTAGGGATTCTTCGCTTGTTTGAGCCAGCACTCTAATGTCTTCAGCGATGACAGAAAAGCCCCGCCCAAACTGCCCTGCGCGCGCTGCTTCAATGCCCGCATTTAAAGAAAGCAAATTCGTCTTATCCGCAATATCATCCATAATGTCAGACGCCTTTTTAATGCTATTTGCTTGCGCTTGCATATGCTCGATTTTATGCGCGAGCTCATTTTCATTTTGCGCGCTTTTGCTCGCCTTTTTTGCCACTTCAAAGAGTGAATTTATCATCTCTTCAAGCAGCTTATAGGACTTTTCATTGGCTTCATTTGCCCTTAAAGAAAGCGCTGAAATGTCGCTTAAATCACTGCCTACTTGCTGAGAGATATTAAAAGAATCCGCCGTTTTTTGATGATTTTCGTGTGTGATTTTATTGAGCTCGATGGCATTTTCATTTAAAAGCTTGCTTTGAGTATCGACATTTTGCGAATTTGTATGCGTTGAAAGGATAGTCTTTTGAATTTTTTCTATAAATTCATTGATGTAAAAACAAGCTTTTGCAATCTCGCCCTTGCCTTTAATCTCAATCCTATCTTTTAAATTGCCATTGCCTTTGGCAAGGTCTTTTGCGTGGCTTAAAAGCTCTAAAATAGGCTTAATCACAACTAGTCTTAGCACATAAAGCACCAAAATCACGGTAATAAGAAGTGCCAAGCCAAAGATGACAGCATAAGTGCTGCTCGTGCGGCTTAAGTCGCGCTCGATATTTTCAAGGCTGTTGTAAATATCCATAACGCCGATGACATCGCCAATTTTAGCATTTGCATGACAGCTCACACAACTTTCATCAGCCACCAGCGGGCGCACCAGCCGCATGTAGTTTTTGCCGTCTTTATTGAAATTTAAAGTCTTAATCTCAGGCTTTTTAAACTGCTCTAAAATCACGCTTTCACTTGAAATTTCAACATCCTTTATCTCAAAAAGCTCAATGGTCTCTTTAGAAGGATAAAGATGAATATCTGCGATATTATCGATACTGCGCGCATCTTTTATGGCTTCATCGATTTTTTGTGCATCGCCAAAGTTCATCGCCATTCTAAGCGTTTGAAACACCGAAGCAGAAGTCGTCTCAAGGCTTTGCAAATTAATCTTTGTGCTTGTTTTTTCAAAGTCCTTATAAAGCACGATTTGCATAATGAAAAAGCTCGTTAAAAGCACAAGTATCATCGCCATAGAAATTTTAAAGCTTATTTTATGAAACATTTTTAGTCCTTAGAATTTTTAAGTTCAAAATTTGAGATTTGCTTGCTTAAAATCCAAATTTAAAATTTAAAACTCAATTCAAAAACCGTTGCCACTATTTTCAAATCAATCAATTTAAAAATTTTAATTTTATTGTAGCACTTATTTTTTTGATTTTCAATGATTTTTAAAAGAATTTAAACAATTTATATCACTTTATTTACTTAAAAGTATCAAAATATTAAAATTTCATTTATTTTTATTTAAGTTTGTTTAAATTTATTTAAAAAATTATGATTTTTTCTCAACTTTGTAGTATAATTTGATTTTTAAAAATTTCAAACTCAGGTTTAAAAAATGCTAGTAAATTCTTTTAAAAAGGGCTTTGGGGCTCTTGTTTGGGTGTTTAATTTTTACAAAGAAGGTTTTTTGAATTTAACTCTTGGAAAAACTTTGTGGAAAATCATATTCATCAAGCTTTTTGTGATGTTTGTCATCCTTAAAATGTTTGTTTTTGATGAAAATTTTAAAACAATTTATAAAAGTGATAGCGAAAAAAGCGCGTTTGTGCTTGAGAATTTAACGAAAAACAAGGAGTAAAAATGGCAGAACTTAGCAGTGTGGATTGGAGCAGAGCGCAGTTTGCACTCACCGCTCTTTATCACTTCATTTTTGTGCCTTTGACGCTGGGTTTATCCTTTATTTTAGCGATTATGGAGACCATTTATGTCAAAACGGGCGATTTGAAATGGCGTAAAATCACGCGTTTTTGGATGGCACTTTTTGCGATAAACTTTGCCATTGGCGTGGCTACGGGCATTATTATGGAGTTTGAGTTTGGTACGAACTGGGCAAATTATAGCTGGTTTGTGGGCGATATTTTTGGCGCGCCTTTGGCGGTTGAGGGCATTATGGCTTTCTTTTTGGAAGCTACTTTTTTTGCGGTAATGTTTTTTGGCTGGGATAAGGTCAGCAAGGGCTTTCACCTGCTTTCAACTTGGTGCGTTGCCATAGGCAGCAATCTCTCAGCCTTTTGGATACTCGTTGCAAACGGCTGGATGCAATATCCTGTGGGCATGCACTTTAACCCTGAGAGCGCGCGCAATGAAATGCTAAATTTCTTTGAAGTTGCCTTTTCTCCAGTGGCTGTGGCGAAATTTTTACACACCATAGGAAGTGGCTTTGTCATCGCAGCGCTTTTTGTGATGGGCATTTCAGCCTTTTATTTGCTTAAAAATCGCCACCACGATGAAGCCAAGAAAAGTCTCGTCGTGGGCGCTTCTTTTGGGCTCATTTGCTCGGTATTTTTATTTTTCAGTGGCGATGAAAGTGCTTATCGCGTGACGCAAACGCAGCCGATGAAACTTGCGGCAATGGAAGGACTTTACAGGGGCGAAAACCGCGCAGGAATCGTAGCTTTTGGCGTTTTAAATCCAGCTAAAAAGATCGATAATAACGAAAGCGTGTTTTTATTTAACCTTGAAATTCCTTACGCGCTGTCGATTTTAGGCAACCGAGATCCTAATTCTTTTGTGCCGGGCATTGAAGATTTGATTTATGGCAACGAAGCTAAGGGCATTTTGCCGATGCAAACGCGCATTGATAGTGGTAAAATCGCCGTTGATGCGCTCAGCAAATTTAACTCAGCTAAAGAAAATAACGACACACAAGCCATGCAAGCAAATCGCACGCTTTTAGAAAAGCATTTTAAAGACTTTGGCTATGGCTATTTAAATGCCCCTGAAGAGACTATTCCACCTGTGGCGCTGACCTTTTACAGCTTTCACATAATGGTTGCTTTAGGCAGCTTTTTCTTAGCGCTTTTCATCGTGGTGCTTTATCTTAGCATGGCAAATGATATTGAGAAATTTAGAAAAATCTTGTGGCTTTGTATTATCGCTATCCCGCTTGGCTTTATCGCTGCAGAGTGTGGCTGGATCGTGGCTGAAGTGGGCAGGCAGCCTTGGGCGATACAGGATTTAATGCCTGTGGGCGTGGCTGCGACAAATCTTGGCTCAGTCAATGTCAAAATTTCGTTCGCCCTTTTTGCCGTGCTTTTCACCGCTCTTTTAATCGCCGAGCTTAAAATTCTTTTCACGCAGATTAAAAAGGGGTTTTGATGAAAAATTTAGCACAATTTAAAAATTTCACACATTTAAATTTAAAGAATTTGGAGAATTAAAATGTTTTTTGGCTTAGAATTAAACGCACTTCAAATTTATTGGTGGATTATCGTAAGCCTTTTAGGTGGGCTTTTGGTGTTTATGTTTTTCGTGCAAGGCGGACAAAGTTTGCTTGATTGTCTGGCTAAAAATGAGCTTGAAAAAAGTATGCTTGTAAATTCACTGGGGCGCAAATGGGAGCTTGGCTTTACCACGCTTGTGCTTTTTGGTGGGGCGTGCTTTGCGGCGTTTCCACTTTTTTATAGCACGAGTTTTGGCGGGGCTTACTGGGCTTGGCTGGCGATTTTATTTTGCTTCATTTTACAAGCGGTAAGCTATGAATACCGCAAAAAAGAAGGCAATGTCTATGGCAGCAAAACTTACGAGCTTTTTTTGAAAATCAATGGCTATTTGGGCGTTTTCTTAATTGGCGTGGCAGTGAGCAGCTTTTATAGTGGCTCGCATTTTAGCTTAAACGCGCATAATTTCGTGCAGTGGGATAGCCCTTTGCGTGGGCTTGAGCTTTTGGCAAATCCTTATAATTACCTACTTGGACTTGCTTTGGTGTTTTTAAGCCGCGTTTTAGGGGCTGCTTATTTTATGAACAATATCGCTGATGATGAGCTTAAAAACCGCGCCTCAAGGCAAATTCTTATAAACGGCGTGCCTTTTTTACTCTTTTTTATCGGCTTTTTAGCGTGGATTTTGCTTAAAGATGGCTTTGTTATAGGCGCAAATGGCGAAATTTCTTTGCAAAGCTTTGCCTATTTTAAGGGGCTTTTAAAGATATGGGTGAGCATTATTTTGCTTTTAGTGGGCGTGTTTTTTGTGATTACTGGGCTTTGGCTTGGCATTTTCATTAAAGCGCGTTGTGCGATTTGGAATTTAGGCTTAGGCACTATTTTAGCAGTGTTTGCACTCTTTTTAGCGCTAGGGCTTGGTGGAACGGCGTTTTATCCTAGCCTTTCAAATTTACAAAGCTCGCTCACCATACACAACGCAAGCAGCAGCTACTATACGCTTAGCGTGATGGCTTATGTGTCCTTACTTGTGCCTTTTGTACTCGCCTATATCATCTATGTGTGGCGCGCAATGGATAGGGTCAAAATCACGCGCGAAGAGATCTCAAACGATCATCACGCTTATTAAGGAGAATTTATGGAAGCTTTATTTTTACTCGCTTGGCCTTTGGTGATTTATCTTTCTTATAAATTCATCAGGCTCAATCTCAATCAACTGGATAAACTCGAGCGTTTAAAAGAACTTGAAAAAGATAAATAATCTTACAAAACTGCGGCATAAGTTTTAAATTTGTCGCAGTTAATCATCTTAAAAATTTCTCAAAGCCCTTTTTAAAATTGGTGTCGCAGTTTTTAATCTTAAAACTTATAAATTTCTAAAACACTCTAAAGCCTTATTTTAAGCACTTTTAAAAACGAATTTGTTTTTAAGCTAAATTTCATTACAATTCTTTTAAAAAAAGCGTGCAAAATGACAAATCATGAAAATGTAGATTTAAATTTAGAAAGAGCCATACTCAGCGCTTGCCTAAACAGCGAAGAAGCCTTTAATAGCATTTCTTTAGAGCTTGATAGCAGCGACTTTAGCCTAAAGGCTCATCAAGATATCTTCGAAGCCATCGCATTTTGCCTGAATGCTAATAAGCCTTTGGATATAAGCTTTATCAAAAAACATATTAAAAATTTCGATGAAAATGTTTATATAGAAATTGTCGCTACAAATCCAATCATTGATCTAAACGCTTATGCTAGCGAGCTTAAAAAGCTAAGTATTCGCCGCAAACTCTTAAGCCTAGCCATTACAATGCCCAGCAAAATCAATGATAATAACCTTGAAATCACTGAAATTTCAGAAAAAATCAGCCAAGAAATTTTTGATATCACAAGCCGCGCAAATCGCAATGACATCAAGGAGATGAAAGAAGTTATCGGCGAAGTTTTAGAAGAGCTTAAAAAGCAAAAAGAAGCTGAAAATAAAGAAATTCTAGGACTTGACACCGGCTTTAAAGAACTGAACAAAATCACAAAAGGCTTTAAGCCCGGTGAGCTCATCATCGTCGCAGCACGCCCGTCTATGGGAAAAACAGCAATTTGCTTAAATTTCATTGAAAAAAGCCTAAGAGAAAATAAAGGTGTGGTGCTTTTTTCCCTTGAAATGCCAGCAGCTCAGATCATGCAAAGAATGATTTCTTCAAAAACTTCCATATCCTTGCAAAAAATAATGAGCGCGGATTTAAATACAAACGAATGGGAACGTTTTGGCGATGCGTGTAATGAATACAGCAAAAAAAGCTTTTATATCTATGATAGCGGCTATGCAAGCATTGCTGATGTGAGCGCTGTTTTAAGAAGACTTAAAAATCAGGATAAAAGTATAGAACTTTGCGTGATTGATTATATAGGCTTGATGTTGGGAAGCTCGGCATTTAAGGATAGACATTTGCAAGTGAGTGAAATTTCACGTGGCTTAAAACTGCTTGCGCGCCAGCTTGAAATTCCTATCATCGCACTATCTCAACTCAATCGTAGCCTTGAAAGCCGCGCCAATAAGCGCCCTATGCTCAGTGATTTGCGTGAAAGTGGCGCCATAGAGCAAGATGCGGACACTATACTTTTTGTTTATAGAGATGATGTGTATAGAGAGCAAGAAGAACTTGAGCGCAAAAATAAAATGATAGCCGAGGGCAAGGGCGCTGAATACAAGCCCGTGTTTATAAGAGATGCGATTAAAGATAATGCCGAGCTCATCGTGGGTAAAAATAGAAATGGCCCCACAGGCACGATTGAGCTTGTTTATTATAAAGAAAAGGTTACTTTCATGCAGGCTGAAAAGCAGTTTTCAGCTCCTGTGGAAATTAGCTTTAACGCAAATAAAAACTGATTAAATGCAATCTCAAAACAGCACAAAAATTCATTTATAAATTAAGGATAATTGATGAAACTCAGTCAAATCGCACAATTTTTAAACCTAGACTACAAGGGCGAAGATATTGAAATTTCAGCGCTTAATTCTCTAAATAACGCAAGCTTTAACGAGCTTACTTATTGTGATGGGGATAAAAATGCTAAAAATATAGCAAATTCAGGCGCTGCAGCCATACTCGTAAATGCTGCTCACGCTCATCTTGTGCCAAAAGAAACGAAAATTTTAATCACTGATAATCCACACTTAAGCTTTGCAGAGCTTAGTAAGCTCTTTGCCAAACCTTTGATAACAAAAGATAAAATGAGCACGCAAATTGCAAAGACAGCGACAATTATGCCAAATGTTTATATAGGCAGTGGGGTAAAAATTGCTGAAAATGTGGTGATTATGGCAGGCGCATTTATAGGAGATAATGTAGAAATAGGCGCTGGAAGCATTATTCATCCTAATGTTGTGATTTATAATGAGAGTAAAATTGGCAAAAATTGTCATTTGCTTGCAAACTGCGTCATAGGAAGCGATGGCTTTGGCTACGCGCATACGAAAAATGGCGAGCATATTAAAATCTATCACAACGGCAATGTGATTTTAGAAGATAACGTAGAAATAGGCGCTTGCACGACTATTGATCGGGGCGTTTTTGAAAGCACGCTCATTAAAGCTGGCACGAAAATTGATAATCTCGTTCAAGTAGGACACAACTGCATTTTAGGGCAAAATTGTCTCATCGTCTCACAAACAGGGCTTTCAGGCTCAAGCAAACTAGGACGCAATGTCATCATGGGCGGACAAAGCGCGACAAGCGGACATCTTACAATCGGCGATTTTACCACGATCGCTGCGCGCGGCGGCGTGAGCAAAAGCCTAGATGGTGGGCGTGTTTATGGGGGCTTTCCTATTATGCTTCAAAAAGAATGGCTCAAACTTCAAGCTAAAATCATCGCAGCATTTAGTCTTAAAAAAGAAAGCAAAAGCTAAATTTAATTTAAATTTAGCTACAATAAAATTTTATTTTATTTAAGGAGAAATTCTTGGCAAAAGATGATGTGATAGAAATTGATGGCACTGTCATTGAAGCATTACCCAATGCAAATTTTAAAGTAGAACTTGACAATAAACATGTGATTTTATGCCATATTGCTGGCAAAATGAGAATGCATTATATAAGGATAATACCAGGAGACCGCGTCAAAGTCGAACTTACACCTTACAGCCTTGATAAAGGGCGCATTACCTTTCGTGATAAATAATTTTAAGGCTTTTTATGCAAACTCTTAAAGAACTCACCTTTCGTGGCGTCATCATCGGCGCTATCTTAACGCTCATTTTCACGGCTTCAAATGTTTATTTAGGGCTTAAAGTAGGACTTACTTTTTCAAGCTCCATTCCAGCAGTTGTCATCGCGGTGGCGATTTTAAGCTTTTTTAAAAGATCTAATATCCTTGAAAACAATGTCATTCAAACGCAAGTCTCAGCTGCTGGCACGCTTTCTGCTGTGATTTTTGTATTGCCCGCGCTTTTTATCATCGGTTATTGGCAAGATTTTGTGCTGTGGCAAATTTTGCTCATTTGCTTTTGTGGGGGCACTTTGGGCGTGCTTTTTACGGTGCCACTGCGCCGCGTTATGGTTGTTGAGAGTAAATTAGCTTATCCTGAAGGGCGCGCGGCGGCTGAAATTTTAAAAGCCGTTTATAAGGATGAAAAAAGCGAAGAAAACAGCAAAAAAGGGCTTAAAGAAATTTCACTGAGTGCTGGCATTGCCGGGCTTATCACGCTTTTTACAAATGGCTTTAAAATGCTTGTGGGCGAAAGTGCCGTCTCTTTCATCGCTTCAAAGATGACTTTTTGCTTTTCTATAGGTTATTCTATGGCGCTTTTGGGCGCGGGTTATTTGGTGGGGCTAGTAGCCAGTATCGCACTTTTTGCAGGGATTTTCTTAGCTTGGGGTGTGCTGGTGCCTTATTTTTCAGCTTATGAGCCTTTTGTTGAGGGCAGTTTAAATGACTATGCTTTTGGAATTTGGAAAAATAAAGTGCGTTTAATCGCTGCTGGAGTGATTGCAATTTGCGCACTTTACACGCTTTATAAACTCAGTAAGCCTGTATTTGAAGGACTTAAAATCACTTTTAAACACGCAAAATCTTTGCAAAGCAGTGATTTAAGCGATATGGACCTTTCTTTTAAAAGCCTTGTGGCGATTTTCATTTTGGTATGTATTGGGCTTTTTATTTGCTTTTTTAGTTTTGTCAATGCGGCGCATTTATCCCTTAGCCTTTGCTTTTTATTTGCTTTTGTGGGCGTTTTTCTCGCTCTTTTCATCGGCTTTTTCACAGCAGCAACTTGTGGCTATATGGCGGGGCTTGTAGGCTCTTCAAGTAGCCCGATTTCTGGCATTGGCATTATTGGCGTGATCATCAGTTCTTTTGTGATTTTTTTATTTGCTAGCATAAATTCTTTAAGCGCGCAATTTGGCGTGGCTTTAGCGCTATTTACAGCAAGCGTGATTATCGCTATAGCCGCGATTTCAAATGATAATTTGCAGGATTTAAAGACCGGGCATTTAGTCGGCGCGACGCCTTATCGTCAGCAAATCGCTCTTATTATCGGCTGCTTTTTTGGCGCTCTTGCCATTGCGCCTGTGCTTGAGCTTTTGTATCAAGCTTATGGCTTTGCAGGCAGCTTGCCACGCGCAGATATGGACGCAAGCGCAGCTCTAGCGGCACCTCAGGCGAATTTAATGGCGACTTTATCACAAGGCATTTTTGGCGCAGGCGTTGAGTGGGGGCTTTTGGGCGCGGGTTGTGCTTTAGGCATACTTATTATTTTTATCGATAAATTGCTTAAAAGTGTGGCGAATTTATCCTTGCCACCCCTTGCGGTAGGCATTGGTATGTATTTGCCCCCTGCTACAAGCGTGCCAGTCGTTATCGGTGGAATTTTAGCTTATCTCATTCATAAAAAAATCGCCACGCGCGCTAAGGACGAGTTTAAAAACAAAGAACACAAGGGCATTTTATTTGCTTCAGGGCTCATCGTGGGCGAAAGCCTTGTGGGCGTGATTTTAGCCTTTGTTACGGCAATTTCTGTCTCAAATGGGGGCAGCCAAAGCCCGCTGGCATTAAATTTAGACCTAGCCTTTATGAATAGTGAGCTTTTAAGCCTTATAATTTTCATCGGCGTGGTGTTTTATTTTGCCAAACGCATTTTGAAAAAATCCAAACTTTAACGCGCAAAATCTTTTCATTAAGCCTTTTTTTATAAAATATCCCTTTAAATTTACAAAAAAGGGATATTTTGAAAGATTTTTTTATATCAAATTTCAGCCTTGATTTTTGGGTATTTCATTTAAATTCTTTTTTAAATCTTAATTTATTTGCGCAAATTTTTAGCTTAGAAAGCTTGCAAGCTTTTATTTTAGGCATTGTAGAGGGATTGACTGAGTTTTTGCCAGTAAGTTCCACAGGGCATATGATACTTACGACTTCTATTTTAGGGATGCAGCTTGATGATTTTTGGCGCTCTTTTTTAATCATCATTCAGCTAGGCTCAATTTTAGCGGTGATTTTTGTCTTTTGGCGCAGGCTTTTTGCGGGATTGAGTATTTGGTTTAAACTTGCTATTGGCTTCGTTCCTACTGGGCTTATCGGGCTTTTTGTGTATAAGCATATCAGCACGCTTTTTAATGGCTATGTGGTCGTTTTTATGCTGATTTTAGGCGGTTTAGTCTTTATTATCATTGAAAAAACACATAAAAATAAGGCTTATAAGATAAACTCACTTGATGAAGTGAGTTTTTTGCATGCCTTTATCATAGGACTTGTTCAAAGTCTAGCGATGATACCAGGCACCTCAAGGAGCGGTGCGAGCATTGTTGGTGGGCTTTTGCTGGGGCTTAATCGTAAGGTGGCTGCTGAGTTTAGCTTTTTGCTTGCCATTCCTACGATGATTATAGCTACAAGTTATAATATTTACAAGCACCCTGAGCTTTTGAGTAATGCAAACTCTTTCACACCCCTTGCCATAGGCTTTATCACAGCTTTTATCGTCGCGGTTTTAATCATCAAGCTTTTTTTAAAATTCATCTCTAAATTTAGCTTCACGCCTTTTGGAATTTATAGAATTTTACTCGGCTTTTTATTTTTATACCTTTATCTTAGCGCCACTTTGCCAACGAGTGAGTTTAAACTTTGATGATGATTTTTAGAAAATAGATTTTAGAATTTAAATTTTACCCCACACATAGCCTGTCATCGAAATGGCGCCATAATTATAATTTTGATTAAACACTGCGATTTCATCACTTTCATCACTTGCGCCAAGAGCGTTGATAAAGGGCAAGAAATGCTCTAAGCTCTCAAAAGAGCGACTGTCAAAGTCTTTTGAGCTTTGATAATTTAAAAGCGCCTTATAATCGCACTCAAGCACTGCTTTTTTGATAAACTCATCGCTTCTAAGCGCCCATTCATAGCCTTTGTTTTTGAAATCAGTATTCAAAAGCCCTAAATTATGCACGATATTGCCACTGCCTAAGATTAAAATCCCCTGTTCTCTAAGCTCTTTAAGAGTTTTGCCTATCTCAAATTGAGTCTGTAAGGGCAAATCAAGCGCCACGCTCATCGGCACGATAGGGATATTTGCCTGTGGATACATCTTGCAAAGCACCGCCCAAAGCCCATGATCTAAGCCCCAAGTATTGTCAATAAAGGCTTTGTAAGGCTTTAAAGTCTCAAATGCTTCATCAGCTACCATTAAATCACCCTTTGGCTCATATTTTAGAGCATAAAGCTCGGCAGGAAAGCCATACATATCATAAATTTGCTCGAGCTTGGCGTTTTTATCACTCACTCTCACCCCGCGCCCATACCAGTGCGCTGAAATACCCAAAATCGCCTTTGGCTTGATCTTTTCGCCTAAAATTTGCCAAGTGCGCGTGTTTTCATTATCGCTGATGGCATTCATCGGGCTTCCATGCCCTACAAAGATGACAGGCATTTTCACTTTTTATCCTTATTTTTGAAATTCATTTAAATTTAAAACATTTCACAAAACAGCGGCAGCAGTTTTAAAATTTAAATCCAGCAAATTTTTAAAATTTCAAATAAATTCTAGCAAGGCTTTGATAAACAAAGGTTTTAAAAAAGGGTTAATGAATGAAAACGAAAAATTTAAAATTTGCTGCTATACTTTCAAAATGATTTCATTTTAGAGGATAAAAATGCAAGCAAATGGCGCTTTAAAGGGCTTTTTACAGGGCAAGTTTTCAAACACCTTATACACTGAGTTTTTTCAAACAAAAGTCTTAATTCTCGTGCTGCCTTATGAAAAAGCTATGGATAAAAAAGCAGAAGTGTTGAAATTTTACTTTGAAGCAGGACAAATTTATGAGTTTAAAGATGATTTTAAACCTTTGAGCGAGCAGGATTTTTCAGCACTTTTAAAAGGCATTTTTGATGATATTAAGCTTTATTTAAACCACTGCCAAGACTCGCTTGAGCGCAAGGAAAATGCGATTTTAAAGGGAAAAATCGTTGCGAATTTTTTTAGAAAATCATTCGTTTTGAAGCAAAAAATTCTAAAAGTTGTCAAATTTGCTATGCAAAGTAGCGAGAGTTTAAAGGGCTTAAGCAGCGATATTGCCGAGCTTAAAAACGCTCTTAAACTTCACATTTTAATGGCGTCAAACCTTGAAAAAACTTCGCGCGAATTGCTTTATCAGCTTGATGGGCTTTATAGTCTGATTTCAAGCATAAAAAGTGAAAAAACAAACAAAAACATCTATATTTTAAGTATCATCTCCACGATCGTGCTGCCGCTAAACTTGATCGTGGGCTTTTTTGGGATGAATACAGGCGGGCTTTTTTTATCTCAAAGTCCTTATGGCACGGCTGTTGTTACGCTTCTTATCGGTGCTATTTGCTTGCTTGGGGTGTGGTATTATCGTTATAAAACCAAGCAGGATTTGAGTATGGATGAGAATTTTAATTTTGAAAAAGCCAAGTCAAGCCTAGACAAAAACGCGTTTAAACCTAGCACAAAAGGCATTTTAAAGTCTATTTCTAAAACGAGCTTAGAAAGCAAAGAAAATTTAAATACATTCAATTTAAACGAGAAAGAAAATCTCAAAATCAATTCTAAAGAAGAAAATTTAAAAGAAAATTCTAAGCAAAATTTAAATACCCCGCAAAACAGCGACACAAAAGAAAATTCTAAATCAATTTAAATGAATTTAACTCATCAGCAATGGTTTTTAAACTTTAAATTTCCAATAAAAACTATTTTTTCTTTGGGCGAAAGGTGCCAATGATGGCTTCATTAGCCTCGATATAACCGGCGCCAATTAAATCAAGACAGTAAGGAATGGCTGGGAAAATAGGCTCTAAGCACTCTTTAATCGCCTTAGGATTGCCCGGTAAATTGATAATCAAGCTTTTTTGATAAATGCCCGCACTCTGCCTAGATAAAATCGCTGTTGGCACGAACTCAAGGCTTTTTGCGCGCATAAGCTCGCCAAAACCAGGCAACATTTTCTCACATACCGCGTGCGTGGCTTCTGGCGTGATATCTCTTAGCGCAGGTCCTGTACCACCGCTTGTCAAAATCAAATCACAAGCGCGCGAAATGGCTAGAAATTTTAATTTCTCGCAAATAAAATCAAACTCATCAGGTATGAGTTCGCAAAAAAATTCACATTCATTTTTGATATAGCTTTGCAAAACGCTTTTGATTTCTGGCGTGGCTTTATCTTCGTAAATACCGCCACTGGCTCTATCGCTAATAGTCAAAATACCTATTTTAATGACTTGCATACTCATATCTCATTTAAAAGCTTTGCCACATCAGCACTTTCAAGCTTTTCTTGCTCTAATAAAAGGCTTGCAAGTTTTGAAATTTTATCTCTCATCTTGCCTAAATAAAGCTCCACTTCACTTCTTTGCTCCTGTAAAGTCAGCTCATTTGCCATATCATAGCTGAGCATAAAGCCTAAAAGCTCCTTAGCCTTTACAAAGTCATTTTGTGAGTTTGTATAGCTTTCATTATAAATGAGCTTCATAGCGCAAATGCCTGCTAGATAGACCTTCATCTTATTTAAAAGCTCGGATTTTGACTGGATGTTGTGCTCATATTCTTTGAATCTGTCTTCAATTAAAGTGATTTTATCAAAACCTATATCAAAATAATACGCCGCCAAAGCCTTAGCTGCTTGATATGTAGCTTGAATTTTCTTTTCATCCTCGCTTAAAGTGAGCATTTTTTTCTTACCTAAAAGCACCTTGTTAAAAACCGCGTAAAAATCGCTTTCTTCTACCTGCTCGCTATCTCTTCGCAAAGCATTTATCGCCGCTTCATTGACTAAAGTCTCCAAAGAAGCCCCACTAAAGCCCACACTCGCCTTAGCTATATTTTTTAAGCTTACATTATTTTTTTTATCTTTCATATAAACTTCTAAAATTTTAAGCCTATCTTTAAAATCTGGCAAGGATAAAAAAATGCGCCTATCAAAGCGCCCAGCGCGCAAAAGCGCAGGATCCATAAGCTCGATTTTATTAGTCGCAGCGATGACAATGACGCCGCTATTATCTTCAAAGCCGTCCATTTGTGTTAAAAGCTGATTGAGCGTGCTGTCTCTTTCTACATTTGAAATTTCGCCACGAGCCTTTCCCACAGCGTCAATTTCATCGATGAAAATAATGCTTGGAGACATCATCTTAGCACGGCTAAAAAGCTCACGCACCCTTTTAGCGCCCATTCCTACATAAATTTCAACAAAGCTTGAGCCACTTTGATAAAAAAAGGGCACCCCAGCCTCGCCCGCCACAGCCTTAGCGATTAAAGTTTTACCCACACCAGGCGGTCCTATCATTAAAACACCCTTTGGCATTTTTATACCAAATTCTTTATATTTTTTAGGATTTTTAAGAAAATCTACAATTTCGCTAAGCTCCATTTTAACATCATCTACGCCGGCTACATCTTCAAAGCTTATATTTGAAATAACAGGTTTAATATTTGTATTTTCAAGATTATTTAAAGGAGTATTATTGGGCTTTATAGGAAATTTTTGATTTTGCTTGATTTTGCTGAATATAAAAACGCTTGCAAACATCGCTAAAATAAGCCCTATAATAAAGACAACAAACAAGGCGTCATTTTCTTTTTTAAACTCCACAGGCACTTTTTGCAAAAGCTCGTTGATATCAACCCCATCTTTTATAATCACATAATTTTCGCCCCCAGCCCTTAAAAAAAGCTCATTACCATCAAAAACTGCTTTTTGGATTAAATTTTTTTCAAGTAAGCTCTCATAAAGTGCTTTATCAATGTATTTTGGCTCGTTTTTAAAATACACAAAAACAAGCAAAAGGCACAAAATCCCAAAAGAAAAATAAATGATTTTTTTCGTTTTTTTCAAAGAAAACTCCTAAAAATTTGAGATATTATAATCAAATTTTACTTCATAATCACTAAGTCTTAGCCATTCTTTTTCTAAATTTTTGTTTGAATAAATCTTAATTTTATTGTAAAACTCATCAAAACCCTCGAAATATTTTTGCTCTTTTTCATCAAATTTAGCATTTTCTACCACCACTTCAAGCCCTTTTTGGCGCTGTTTTAAACCTTGCCTGAATTTAAAATTATTTTCTTTGACTATGTTTTTAAGCTCATTCAAGCGCTCTTTTGCGATGTCGCCACGGATATCATTTTTAAGAGTGGCTGAGTGTGTGTTATTTCTAGGGCTAAAAATAAAGGCGTGTAAATGCGTGAGCTTGAAATCTTTAAAATTAGCCAGCGCTTCAGCCCAAATTTCAGCACTCTCACCCGGATGTGCGACGATAAAATCAGTGCCTAGCGCAAAGCCTTTGCCCTGTAATTCATTAAAAAGGGCTAAATCATTTTTTGTATGAGAGCGACGGCGCATAATGCGAAGCATTTTTTCGCTCGTGTGCTGAAGTGCGATGTGCAGGTGCTTTTCAAGCCAAGGCTCATCTAAAATTTCTTTAAAGCTATTATCAATTTGCACAGGCTCAAGGCTTCCTAAACGAATGCGCTTTATGCCCTTAATCTGCCCCATTTTTTGCAAAAGTACGCCAAGACTTAGCCCCTCTTTAAGCCCATAACTGCCTATATTTGTGCCTGTTAAAACAATCTCGTTAAAGCCATTTTGTGCTAAAATTTTAACCTGTCCTAAAATTTTAGCCATAGAAACGCTGCGCGCCTTGCCACGCACGGCAGGGATAATGCAATATGAACAAGCAAAATCACAGCCTTCTTGAATTTTTACAAAAGCTTTCGTGTGATTTTCATATTGAAGCACGATGTCTTTGTCGATGAAATTTAAATCTCCTAGCTCAAAAAAGCTATTTTTAGCGCTTAAAAAAGAGTTTAATTCGTGCTTTTTTGACGCGCCTAAAACACCAAAGACCTTTTTACTTTCTAAAAGCTCCTTACCCTTGCTAACAGCCCCACAGCCTGTTAAAATGACTTTAACACCCCTTTTTCTAAGCCCTGAAATATAGCTTCTTACGCCGCTATCTGCGCCATTTGTAACCGTGCAAGAATTGACAACCACAATTTGCGCGCTATTTTCATCATTTGTAAGCTCGTAATCTTTCACATAGCTTTTTAAAAGCTCGGTGTCATAGATATTTGTGCGGCACCCAAAGGTTTTGAAAAAGACCTTTTCTTTAAATTTAAACTCTTTAAACTCCTTTTTTTCAAAGCCTTTTTGAGTAGCTAAACTCATTGAATGTCCTTGAAATTTTCTAAGCTTTCAAAATCTTTTAAACTTTCTAAAATAGTGTTTTTATCAATATCTTTGATAATCTCAGCCCTGCCTAAATTTCGCGGCAAAATGAAATTTAGGCTTTTATTTTGCGTTTTTTTATCCAAAAAAAAGGCTTCATAAAAGGCGTTTATATCTTTAATTTGATAAAAAATAGGCAGTTTAAATTTCTTTATCACCTTTAACACTCTTTCAAACTCGGCTTTGCTTATCATTTTAAGTCTTAAAGCTAGGACATTTGCCATCACCATACCTATGGCTACGGCTTCTCCGTGCAAATAAGTTTTATAATTTGTTTGTTTTTCAATGACATGCGCAAAAGTGTGGCCGTAGTTTAAAAGCATTCTTAAATGATTTTCTTTTTCGTCTTTTTCTACGATATGCGCTTTTAAACATACGCTTTCAAAAATGATTTTTGCATAAAGTTCATCGCTTAAACTTGCCTTTAAAAAAGCCTCTGCGTCAAGGCTTTCTAAAAAGCTTAAAATGTTCTCATCAAAAACCACAGCCATTTTGATAAACTCAGCCATACCCGCTGCAAGCTCTCTTTGGCTCAAAGTCTTTAAAAAAGCACTTTCGCAATACACTGCTTTAGGCTGGTAAAAAGTGCCGATGAGATTTTTACCAAAGCTTGAATTTACGCCCGTTTTACCGCCCACAGCCGCATCGACCATAGCTAAAAGCGTCGTAGGCACATTGATAAAATCAATCCCCCTTTGATAAATGCTTGCCACAAAGCCGCCCATATCTGTGATTACTCCGCCGCCAAAGGCTAGCAAAGTGCTTTTTCTATCAATTTTTGAGATAAACATTTGATTTAAAATTTCTTCTATGCTGGCTAGATTTTTATACTCTTCTCCGTCTTTAATGCTGATAATATAAATTTCATCAGCATTCAGCCTTTCAAGCAAGCTTTTAAGATGAAGCCCTGCTACTTTTGCATTGCTTAAAATCGCTACTTTAGAGCTAAATTTAAGCTCTTTTAGCTCATTGATATGCACTTGATAAGGATTGTTTTTTAATTTTACATTAATTTTCATTTTACTTTCTTTTCACATTAAATTTCAAGCCACCGAGCTAAATTTTATCAAATTTTCAACTCACAGGGATAAAAACTTGATAATTTTTATTCATTTTATAATAAAGGCGGTTAAAATCCATACTTAAAGCTGCGCCAAAATTGCTTCCTGTAAGACTTTGATTAAAACTGATAAACTCTAGCACATCGCTTCTTTTTGAAATTTCAAACAAAGGATTTTTATCCTTAACTTCGATGATTTTAAGCTCCTTGTCATAGAGCTTTGAAAGGGCTTGAAAATGCTCTAACACCTGAGACATCTCAGCATTTAAAGCATAATGATAGAGCAAAACCTTAATGTCAAGCTGTTTGCCAATATCTATCATCACATTAGCCTGCTTTTCAAGCTCGCTTTCTTCAGAGCTTAAAACAATGGCTTCTTTAACATCACTTAGAGCCTGCGCGCCAAATTTCATTACCGGCACCTTGAGCTTAAATAAAAGCTTTTTATGCTGCTCAAAAAGCGCATTATCAAGCATAATAAGCCCTATATCACCGCCTTTTAAAAAGCTCTCATCAAAGCTTTTATGAAAATAATCAAAATAAAGGCTGATATTATTTTCATCAAGCCCTTTAAGCCTTTGATAAAATGAATTTAAAGTAGGATTTAAAACTCTAATAAAAAGCCTTTTAGAATTAAGCTTAGAATGCAAAAAAAGCGCGCTTTCAAGGGCGTTTTCAAGCTCATTTAAAAACATACTTTTCATATCCAAAAGGCATAAAGTATTGCTGCCAAAAGGACTTGGAAACTGCCCGAAGCTTTGATTTGCCCGCCTAAAAACGCCTTGTAAAACATTAGGCTCGCCCACGATAAGCATGCTATCATTAGGCATAAGCATTAATGAAGAGCTTGCAAAAAGCATTTTAGTATTGCGATAGACTAAAACAATACGCCATTTGCGCTGCTCGATCGAGCCAATATGTCGGTAAGCAAAGGCTGAGCCCGCCGGGATTTTCACCTCCATAATCTCGCCAACGCCAAGCCCCACAAACTGCGCCGTTTGAGCGATATTAGGCAAGAAATTTAAAAGGCAGTTGCTTAAAATAGCGCGAATATCGATTAAATTACAATGCTTATCATCAATATCTAAGCCCCAAAAATCCATTATCACAACTTCAATTTCTTTATTTAAAGAGCGTAAATTCTCATAACTTTCTTTTGTATCAAAAGCATTTTGCATATAAATAAACACTTCTTTAAAGTCTTGCAAAAGCAAGCCCTCAAGCCTTGTAGCACTTGTAGGGTCAAATTTCACAAAGCTGATTTTCTCGCTCTTAAGGCTTAAATCCACGCTTTCATCATTATAATAAAGCACCACGAAAAAATATTGCAAGCCCTTTTGTAAAAAAAGCCTTTCTAAGAAATATTTTGCTAAAATGCCATCAATTATAATTAAAATTTTATCCATAAAAACTCCAAATTAAAAAGGAAATTATAGCAAATGCAATTTAAAATAAAGCATAAAGATACAAAAACTCATGCCAGAGTTTGTGAAATCACCACCGCACATAGCACTTTTCAAACTCCTGTTTTTATGCCAGTAGGCACACAAGCAGCGGTAAAAGCCCTTGATAGTGTAGATATGAATGAAATTTTAGAGGCTAAAATCATTCTAGCCAACACTTATCACTGCTATTTAAGACCGGGCTCAAAAGTGATTAAGGACTTTGGTGGGCTTTACGGCTTTACAAAATTTCCTCATTCTTTTTTAACCGATAGCGGCGGCTTTCAAGCCTTTTCTTTAAGTAAAAACACGAAGCACTATGAAGAAGGCATTAAATTTAAAAGCCATATTGATGGTAGCTTGCATCTTTTTACCCCGCAAAGTGTGCTTGATACGCAGTATGATTTAAATAGCGATATAATGATGATTTTAGATGATTTAGTGGCTTTGCCAGCGGATAAAAAACGCATCGATTTAAGCGTAAAACGCACGATAAACTGGGCAAAAAAGGCTATAAATTATCATCAAAATATGCAAAAAAAGGGTGTGGGACTTACTCAAAATATCTTTGCTATTATTCAAGGAGGCACTGATTATGAGGCTAGAAAAGAGTGTGCGCAGGCTTTAGGGGAGCTAGAATTTGACGGCCTTGCTATAGGCGGGCTTAGTGTGGGCGAAGAAAATAGCGCGATGTATGATACAGTCGAGGCTTTAATGCCTTTTATGAGTGAGCTTAAACCGCGTTATTTGATGGGCGTGGGAACTCCTGAGGATTTAGTCGAAAATGTAGAGCGCGGCGTGGATATGTTTGATTGTGTGATGCCTACAAGAAATGCTAGAAATGGCACGCTTTTTACCAACTTTGGTAAATTTAATATCAAAAAAGCAGAATTTATAAACGATCACGAGCCTATTGAAAAGGGCTGTGAGTGCTATGCTTGCAAGCGCTATTCAAGGGGTTATTTAAATCATTTATTTAGAAGCGGCGAGCTTAGCTTTTTCCGCCTTGCAAGCTTGCATAATTTACATTATTATCTTACACTTATGAGCGATATAAGAAGGGCGATAAAAGAGGATAAATTTAGCGAATTTAAAAAAGAATTCTATCAAAACAGGAGCTAAATACATAAAAAATAATAAAATCAATCAATTTGCAAATCACTTCATAGCAAATTACCAAAGAATACTTGAGACTAAAACAAATCAAGGCATTTTTATTTAAGGCGCAAGCTTTTTAAATAAATTTAAAGCTTTAAATTTATTTAAATTTTAAAACTGCTGCGGATGATTTGAATTTTTCTAAGGCTTGAATTTAATATTTTCCTTGCAATTTATTTTTAATTTTTTGAGCTTAAAAAGCCAAGTCTTGAAATATTTTGAATATCTGAATCGATTTTCTCAATCTCACTTAAAACTTCTTTTTGAAGCTCTAAAAGCTCTTTAAATTTAAAACCTAGCATTAAAATATGATAAAGTTCGGGCTTGTTTTTACGCCAGTTATAAAGCGTTTTTGTATCTACTTTTAAAATGCCTGCGATATCTCTTTGTGAAAGCTTGATTTTACTCATAAAGTTCCTTTAAATAGAAGTTTCAAAGGATTTTACAAAGAGTTCTGATAAATTCTAACAAAGGAAATATTTCTTAATTATTAAATTTATTAAGAAATATTTCCTTTAAATTAAGATAAAATTTAAAAGATTAGTTTATAATTTTAAGCAAATCTAAAGCATTGATTTCTTAAAAATATTTTAAATTTAAGAGAAAAAATGAAAAAATTCGTTTTGGTGGCATTTTGTGCGATTTTATTTATAGGCTGCTCATCGACTAAAATACGACACCATCAAGGTCAATCCTTACACAAAGTCTATCAAGGAGCTTATGCTAAATGCCCTGTGAATAATGAATATGGGCAATATTTAGAAGAACGCCTTAATTACTATTTAAAAAAACGAAAAATTTATGCCTAAGATTTGCTTATAGAGTGCTATCTTGTAGGCTTTAATGAAGGTAGCCGAGCTTAAGATTGATTGTGGGTTTTGGCGCAGGCAGGGCAACAACGAGAATAAACATTGTATTAAAAGAAAAAGATGTTGAAATCGCAAATTTTGAAGGACTTTCGTCAGTAAAAGGTGGAATATTCGGTGGTAGTTTTAAAGGTGCTTTAGACACCAACGCCGATAATATTGTAAATTTTATTCTAAAAAATTATATTCAAAAAAAATAATTTTAAGCCCTGCTCTGCTTATTTATGCAAGATTTTAAGAAGTCAAATTATGCTAATTAAAAAGCACAGATAGCAAAAATTTATTAAAATAAATTATAACTTGCAACACTGCGCTCAAAGTGGTACACCAACGAGCGCCGCAGTTTTTGTAATGAACTCGCGGTGATAGATTTTATCAAATTTAAATTTTTAAATTTCTATGAAATTTCATTTTCTATATTTATCTTTTACACCAGCAAAAGCCAAGCCGCAGCTAGATTACAAAAATATCAAAACTCAAGCCAAATCTAACGCCACTTTGCCATTTTTAAGCTCAGCGACTTTAACGCGCACAAAGTCTCCTTCTCTTAAGGTTTCTTTTATCTTAGAGCTGTGTAAAAGCCCATCAATGCCATCTTTAAGCTCGATGAAAGCCCCAAAAGGTGCGATAGTTTTGACCTTGCCTTCAAAAACTTCGCCCACTTCAAAATGTGACATTTCTTTTTTAAAGCCGCGCTTAGCACCAAATTTAGCATCCTTTGAAGTGATGTCTAAAATATGCTCTTTAGCTGCATTCACTTGCGAGCCGTCATTTCCTGCGATTTTAACTTCGCCCTTTTCTCTGTCTAAATCAATGCTAACGCCGAATTTTTCAATGATTTCTTTAATGGTCTTTCCTGCTTGTCCAATAACATCGACGATTTTAGAAGGCTCGATACCAAAAATTTCAAGCTTAGGAAGCACCGCTTCATTGACGATGATTTTATCACTCGCTTCTTGCATAAGTGCTAAGATGTGAAGCCTAGCTTGTCTTGCCTGATACAAGGCTTTTTCTAAAGTCTCTTTATCGATACCGCCAAGCTTGATATCCATTTGTAGCGCGGTAATGCCATCCACGCTTCCTGCAACCTTAAAGTCCATATCCCCATCATGATCTTCTAAGCCCATAATATCAGTCAGCACCGCAGTTTTATCCTCTTCAAACACAAGCCCCATAGCCACTCCAGCCACCAGCTTAATGCTCTCAACCCCAGCTGCGCGCAAAGCCAAAGCCCCACCACACACGCTAGCCATAGAACTAGAGCCATTGCTTTCTAAAATTTCACTCACAAGGCGGATGACAAAAGGATAATTTTCATTTACGCTTGGATAAAGCGCTCTTTTTGCCAAATTTCCATGCCCTAGCTCGCGCCTACCCGGTGCTTTAATCGGGCTTGCTTCGCCCACACAAAAGCCGGGGAAATTATAATTAAACATAAATCTATCCGCAAAAGCCTTTTTATCGGTTAAGCTATCAATCATCTGTGCGTCTGCGTCGCTGCCTAAAGTCGCTACGACCAGCGCTTGCGTTTGTCCGCGGGTAAAAAGACACGAGCCATGCGCATTTGGCAAGATATTTGTTTCTATGCTGATTGGGCGCACCTCATCAAGCGCGCGCCCATCAGCTCTTTTGCCTTCATTTACAATTTGCGTTCTTATGAATTTTCGCTTCACTGCGTGCAAGGCTTTGAGTAAATTTTCACTCGTAATTTCATCTGCGATGATTTTTTCGTGTTTTTCTAGCTCGCTTGCAATTTTTTCAAGCTTAAAAGCGCGCTCACTCTTTGCCATTTGATTGATTGCTGCCTTGATTTTTTCGCTACAAATTTGCTCGATAAAGCTAACAAGCTCGCTTAAATCTTCTTCAACTTTATAGCTTAAATCTGCTTTTTTTCTATGCGTGCTAAAGGCTTCTTCATAGGCTTTTGAGCCATTTTCTATCGCATTTTGCGCAAGATTGAGTGCATGAAGAACTTCTTCTTCGCTCATTTCATTCATAAGTTGAGAGTTTATGTTGCTCACAGCATCAGCAAAGCTGTCAATTTCTTTTAAGTTCTGGCTTGGCAAAGCGCGCATTTCTATCATCAAAAGCTCGTTTTTAACGCCTGCTACATAAAGATCGAGCGTGCTTTGCTTAAGCTCTTTTAGACTAGGATTTAAAATCAATTCATTATTGATTTTAGCAATTCTCACCCCACAAACAGGCGCGATGATAGGAATATCGCTTAAATAAAGCGCTACGCTAGCAGCATTTAGGCTCATTACTTGTAAATCCACATCCTCATCTGCACTCAGCACCATCACCACAATTTGCGTCGGATAAGCATAGCCCTTAGGAAAGAGCGGGCGCAGGCTTCTGTCGATAATGCGCGCGCTCAAAGTCTCGCTATCGCTTGGCTTAGTCTCACGCTTGATATAACCACCCGGGATTTTGCCCACGGCGTAGGCTTTTTCGATATATTGCACGGTTAAAGGCAAGAAATCTTCATCTACCGGCGTATTTTCTCTAGCTACAGTCGCTAGCACGACGCTTTTTCCTTGTCTCATCAAAACAGCGCCCGCTGCTTGCTTTGCCACCTTGTCAATGTCAAAAATTTCTAAATGATGATTGACTTCTATGCTGTATTGCATTTTTTCTCCTTTTTTTAAGGTGAAAACAACTTATTGAATTTTAGATGATTTTAAAGCGAATTTAAATTGATTCAAGCAAATTTAAAGCCAGATGATAAAATCAATTCACTTTCGCACTGCTGTTTTAAAACTCAATAAGCCCTTTTCACCCTTTTTTGATTAATTTCTTAAACCCTGCCCTTGCATAATGCGTTTTTGAATTTTGATAAGGCGCTCTTCATAGCCCCTGTTTATCAACTCATCAAATAAATTGATCGCATTTTTATCAATGGCATTTCTTTGAATTTTAATATGCTCGCTAATCATAGAAAAAAGCCATAAATGCTCTTTTATCCACACCAAGCTTTTATCTTGGGCTTCTTGCTCGTTTTTTGGATTATACACATAAATTTTAGCGATATTATACTCAAACTGATACAAAAGTGGATGCAAAATCTCATCATAAGAACACACCGGCGGTTTTGTCATCAGCTCGATTTTTTCCTTGGCTTCATCAATTTGCTTTAAGGCTTCATTTAAGAAAAATTTCTTTTCATCTGCGTTTTGAGCAATGAAAGCCTGCTCGGCAAGATGATTTAGCACTTCTTTTTTCTCTTCAAAAAATTTGCAAAGCTCATCGCCTTCTTTAAAGATATTTATCGTCTTTGCAAAGGCTTTAAATAAATACTCTTCGATGAATTTTTGACTAGGATAACTCAGTGGGGGCAAGGGTTTTTGAATCTCATCTTTTAAAAAGCTCTCGCAAGCTTCTTTAAAAGGCATTTCAATCGCTCCTTTAATGCGCGCCCCCCCTTCAGTGCAATTGAAGGTCGAAATTCCTAATCTATCAGCAAACAATGGGATAAAATATTGAAAATATTCTCTAAAAATATTCCAAGTAAGATTTGTCTCCACAAGCCCATCTGCGCCGTATGCTGTGGTCATTGAGCCGTCTTTAAACTGCCCTTCTTCATCCATATCATCTTCGCCGTATAAATAGCCCTTTGGATGAGACTTGCCCTTTTCGCTGTAGGCTAAGTCCTGCCCGATGAGAAAAATATTTTTATACTCAAGCTTTGCAGCCAGCTCATAAGCCATATGCGCCACACTTTGTCCGCCTAAAATTTCATTAAAAACATCGAATTTGTAGGTATTGCTTTTAAGATTAATCATATAAAAGCGCTTGTTTTTATCAAGGTATTTTAGGGTATTTGGATGCGTGAGCGAAACGACAATAAAAACAATGCCATCATCAAAATCGCCAAAATCATTATTAAAAAGCTCTGAAGTAAAATCCCCCCTTTCAATCGAAAACACATAATCAGGCTTGATATTATGCTCGTGCAAAATAGGATAGGCAGAGTCCGCGCAAAAAATAGCGGCTTTATTTGCATACTCTTTAAGCAAACCAAGCTGCTTTGTCAGGCTAGGTCCGGTGGAGACGACGATAGCATTTTGCCCTAGATTGACTCTTTTTTTGAATTCTCTTTGATTGGGATGAGTGATCATTTTGACAAGATTAAAAGTGGTTTGTGAGATACCTTGAAGCGCGTCTTTGCTGTCATTTCCATGATGATAGCGCAAAAGCTTAATCGCTGCTATCATATCTTGATTAAATTTCAAAATTTCTTCGCCAAATTTTTCATAATAATCACAATGAAGCTCTAAAGAATAGACATTTACAAAGGGTTCGGTCTGCTTTTTGGTGATGAGAATATTAAGGTTTAAACTGTCTAAAAATTTAGGATTTAAAATATGCAAACGAGAGCTTTCAAGATCGCTTGAAAAGTCGATCAAATGAAACATCAAATACAAAATTTCCATTTGCGTTTCAAAAACAACGATAAATTTTAGCCGCTCATTTTGCAACAATGCCTTATACAAAATCCCATTTCCAAAGCCATAATAATAAAGCACGGGATAGTAAATGAATTTTTGATTATAAACACTTAAACTTGCTTCAAGCTCTTTTTTGATGTCTTTATAAAGCCAAGAATTGTCCCTTAAATCCTGTAAATTAATATCCAAAGAATCCTTGCTAAGCTTGAGTTTATAGCATACAGGCTTTTTAATGGCTTTTAAATCTTCATAAATTTTCGCATTTTTCAAAGCCTTTAAATTTTTATTAAAAATCTTTTTTTGCTCGGGACTAAATTTCATTTTGACTCATTTTTGATAAATTTTTGTTTATTTTAATCATTTTTATTCATTGATGGATAAAATATTTTATAAATTTAAACAAATGCTATTGTATCCTTTTTTTGCTTAAATTTTGATATTTCAAATGAAATTTTAAAGAATTTCAAAGAATTTAAAAAATGCAAAATATATCAAAGAATGTGAAAATTCACAAACTAGCGCCACAAGTTTTAAAATTGATTTAAATTTTAAAAGAAAATTTTAACCTAGCTTTTTAAATTTTTTATCAAAGGATAAATTTCATTTTTAAAAAGCGTGAAAATGTCTTCAGGTTTGATAGAAGCGATTTCAAATTCCTTGCTTTTTGAAACTAAATAAGCATTGCCGAGCAAAATGCGCTCTAAGCTTGTATTTCTCATATTTTTAGAGCCTTTTTTGCGCCCTGTTTTATTGCCATAAAGGCTAATTGTAGGCACATTTAAAAGCCAAGCCAAATAAGTAAGTCTCGTGTCGCCACCAATGACGCAGTGCATTTTGGAAAATGTGAATTTAAGGGCGTTAAAATCAAGATTGAAAAGCTTGAAAATGTCCATTTTATCTTTTAAGGCTTCTTCAATTTCTAAGCTTGCTTTAAGATTATCTTTAAAAGCCAGATAAATTTCACACGAAACAAAGGTGTTAAGGCTTTTGGCTAAAGAGATAAAAGAGTTTGCGGGATAGATTTTTCAGCAATGGAAGCTTCAAGGATAAAGCAAATTTTAAGCTTTTTAGAAGATGATTTAATCCCCCCCCCCCCAGCGCTAAAATTTATCAAAGAAGTATTAAAACCAATGGAATTTGAACGTATTTTTAAGGCCTTTTCTATGCTTAAATTTTCATTTTTATACTCAGCTAACTTACTAAAATAGCACTTCAAAATTTCTTTTTAAAATATTTTCAAAATATGAAATTTCCACCCTTTGCGTGTAAAAAAGACTTGCTAAGGCTTCGCGTGCGCCCTTTTTGCTAAAGCCTATGAAGTTTTTACTCTTTAGCATTTTGCCTACAAGGGCTGATTTTATAAGTCCTTACATATCAATAACTATGTCAAATTCGCCACAATCTTTAAGATAATGGCGCAGACCTAAAATGCCCTTAAGGCTTGTAAAACTTTTCTTAAAATCAAAGCTGTGAAGTTTATCAACGCAAGGACTATCAAGTAAAATGCCATCAAATCTTTTATCTATAAAAAAGTGAATTTCATAAGCATTAAGTGCTTTAAGACTTGCTAAAAAGCTTGATGAGATGATGATATCTCCAAGTGCTGAAAGCCTGATGATGGCGAGTTTTTTCATCATTTGCCCCTTTTAATACGCATTTAAAAGCTTGATTTTAGCTCAATTCTTGACTTTTTTAAGCCTTTTATAATTTGTAAAAATATAAAATGAGTATGATTTAAATTTAAAATAGAAATTTTTATTTTACAAGGATAGATAATGCGAGCTTTAAAGCCTTTTTTAGCAAGTTTTTTTGTGATATTTTCACTTTTAATCTTCAATGCTTGTGGGATAAAATCAAACGCGAAAATTTCAAACTCATCAACTCAAAATGTAAATTCTCAAGATATCAATTCAAATGAAAACACGAATTTAAACTTCACTAAAAGCCCTATTTCGAGTAAAAATTCAAATCAAAAGCAAGTTTTAACAAGCTCAAATAAACTTGGAGCAAATCCCTTGGGTTTTGCTTTTGGCGATATAAACGATGCTGACTCGTTAAGGCTTGGTAAAACGCCCACACCACCTACAAATGATTTTAAAAATCCTAAGCCCGTGGATAGCGTGTCAAAAATTACTGAAGAAACTTTTAAATTCGCAAGCCAAGAAGACGTGCTTAAGTTTAATCAACCCTTTTTTACAAAGCCCGCTCTTTCAAATAACGCCCCGACACTTTTAAACGAGACTCAAAAAGCAGATGAAGCTCTGCCAAAAGTAGAAATTGCTGGAATTCCGCCTGATTTGTATGAAAGGACGAGCGATTATATGGTGATTATGGCGGCAAATGGCGTTGTGATAACGATTTGGGCTAGAGCGCCTGGTAACTGGCTCTGGGCTTATGCTTTAAGTGAGAGTGCGGATTTGGGAAATTATAGGGCTTGGCGACTCATATTTTTGCCAGAAAATGAAGTGATGGTGATAAATTTAGCCTCGCGCACGACTTGTATGGGACCTTATGGGAACGGGCTTATTCACACAAATTGCGACATTACAAATTTATATCAGCGCTTTACGCTTCGTCCTATGAGTAACGGCGCGGTGCAGTTTTATAATAAAATGACAAATAAATGCGTGCAAACTCCACTTGATGATGTGTTTTTTGGCGATGATTTTGGTGCGCTCAATTTGGTTGAATGTGCTGATGATTTAGACCAGCAGTGGTATTTTCTGCCCTCAGTGCAAAACTCAGCACTGTATGAAGTGGATAATTAAAAAGGCAAAAATTGAGTATTTCACTACATCTTCATAAAAGGATAAAAATGCGCAAAATATCGATTTTATTATTATTTTCTTTAAGTATAGCCCTTGCAAAGCCTGAAGATTACAAGCTTGCGACTTGGAATTTACAAGGAAGTAGCGCAGCAACAGAGTCTAAATGGAACATTAGCATTCGTCAAATCATCAGCGGAGAAAATCCAGCCGATATTTTAGCCGTGCAAGAAGCGGGTAATTTACCCAACTCAGCTACACCCACAGGAGTAAGCATCACACAAGGTGCAACCACGCTTACAGAGTATAGGTGGCAGCTAGGCAGTCTCTCGCGCCCCGTCATTGTCTATATTTACTACGCGCAGATTGACACAGGGGCTAACCGTGTGAATTTAGCCATAGTTTCACGCTTTCGCGCTCCTACTCTCATCATCTTACCCCCGCCAACAGCAGCCTCACGCCCCATAATTGGCATTAGAATAGCTGATGATGTCTTTTTGAATGTCCATGCGCTTGCAAATGGCGGAGTGGATGCGCCAGCACTTGTAAATTCAGTATTTGAGCATTTTAGAAACGAGCCAAATGTTACTTGGACGATAATGGGTGATTTTAACCGCTCGCCTGAAAGTGTGCGAGAAACCCTAAGTTTAGAGCCTAGAGTGAGATTAGCCTTTCTTTCTCCAAATGCACCCACGCAGCGAAGTGGTGGCACGCTTGACTGGGCTGTAGTAGGAAGAAGCTCAGGCGAGTTGGTGCAAACGGCTTTAGTGGCGATTTTAATGCTTGCAAATTTACGCACGCATTTGGTTTCAGATCATTTTCCTGTCAATTTTAGAAAATTTGGAGATAGCCAGTGAAAAATTTAGCTTTTATTTTTGTGATTTTCGCGCTGTTTTTAAGCGGATGTGGAAACAAAAAGCAAAATGAGATTTTAAATCAAAGTGATTTAATGCAAAGTGCTATAAATTCTAAAAAGCCCGTTTTAGCGCAAAATGCTGATATTAATTTATTGGGCGAAAATGTAACGGATGCTTTTCAAATAAGAAATAACGGCACAGGCTTTGCTATAAATACAAACAGGCATTTAAGAGAGTTTAATCAACAAAATTGGTTTTTAAATGAGTTAGGACAAGATCCTAAAATCAGGGCTAGGGATAATTTTGCGAATAGTTTTAGCTACGGCTATGTGCAGTTTATGGTCGCTGCGGATACAACAAAGTGCCTAAGCGTAGCGCCTAGTGGATTTTTAGTGCTGAAAGATTGTAAGCAAGATTACGAAAGTGGGGACTTTGAGACGATTTTTCAGCTTTTGCCTACAACAAGTGGCGCTATTCAAATCCGCTCTTTACTTTTAAAGACAAATGAATGCCTTGGCACTTATTATAATCCTAATGTGCCTATACAAGAGCGTGTGGGGCTGATTCGCTGTGTGCTTGAGTTTTTTGTAGAAATTGAGCCAAAACTGCTTTTTACCTTTGCTCCGCCTTTAAGCGAAGCTAAGGTGGTGAAGTAAGAATTTATCTATCTTTATTTCCGCTCCATATTTTAAAATCAATTTTTATATAATTTTGTATTGAAAATTGCAGTTTTCAATACAAAAATTCTATCATTGCAAGTGAAGTGAAGTTATCCAAACCTAGCATTGCGACCTTAAGTAAAACAACCTTGCGTCATTGCGAGGCGAAGCCGAAGCAATCCATAAAAAATAAAGACAAAACACAAATAATGGATTGCCACGATTTGACTGCGTCAAATCTCGCAATGACGGAAAATACTTTAAAAAATATCTCAAATTCTAGCTCAAATAATACTTTCACTCCGCCCTTTGAAATCCCACCCACTTGGGCTTGGGTGAGACTGGGCGATATT
>CAKVAF010000015.1 GCA_934718785.1 uncultured Campylobacter sp.
TTTTCTTGCTGCTTTTAATCTTAAGCGGCGGGGCGATGATAAGCCGCTGGGTCGGTGCTGAAAAGGGCTTTTTTGATAGCACTTTGCAACAACTTTTAATGCTAAAAGTGGCTTTAGTGCTTGTCATTGCGTGCTTGGTGGTGTTTTCACTTTTTTACCGCTTTGTGCTAAAGCGCGCAAATCCTTTAGGCAAAATCATCCACCCCATCGCCCTAATACTTGGCTTTTGTATAGTCATTTTAGCTAAATTTGCATTTTATCTTTAAAATTTAAAAAGAAATTTAAAGTCTAAAAAAGCTTCGTTGCAATAGCGAGCTTTAAATTTCTTTAAAGATTTTTAATATTTAATTTCAAAACTCGCACCGCAGTTTTAAAAAATTGAAGCTCAATAAACTTCTAATTCATTATACAAACTATCCCTTTCCACAGGGATTAAATTTGAAGTTTTGATCATATCGATAAAGTTTTTAAGGCTTTGTCCCTTTGCAGAAGCCGCCCCACCCGCACTTTGAATGCTTTCTTTTTCTATGGTACCATCAATATCATTAGCCCCAAATTCTTGCGCGACCATAGCCAGATTAAGCCCCATCGTCGCCCAGTAAGCCTTGATATTTTTAAAATTATCCAGCACTAAACGCGAAATGGCAATGGTTTTTAAAATCTCCTCACTATCCATAGGCTCTTTAGTCTGCAAAAAAGAATTATTAACCTGCCACACAAGCGGGATAAAGGCATTAAAGCCCCCCGTTTCATCTTGCTGGGCGCGAAGTCTTAAAAGATGATCGATGCGGTGCTTTTTTTCTTCAATATGCCCAAAAAGCATAGTCGCGTTACTTTGTCTGCCTTTTTTGTGCCACAAAGCGTGAATTTTAAGCCAGTTCGTGCTACTTACTTTGCCTTTGCAAATTTTAGCGCGTACTTCTTCATCAAAAATCTCAGCCCCACCTCCAGGCATGGAATCCACGCCATATTCAAGCATTTTTTCAATCACTTCTTCATAGCTAAGCTTGTGGCGGCGGTGTAAAAAATCCACCTCAGCCGCGGTGAGAGCTTTAACATGCAAATGCGGGTATTTTTCTTTAATCATCTTAAAAATCTCTAAATACCATTGCCAAGGCCTATCTTTATTATGCGCTGAGACGATATGCACTTCTTTTGTGCCGCGCAAAACGGTCTCATCAACGATACGCATAATTTCTTCATGGCTCATAAAATAAGGATTTGGATTTTTTCTATGCGCGCTAAAGGCGCAAAATTTGCAAGTGTCCGCGCAAATATTTGTAGGATTGATATGGCGGTTTATGTTAAAATAGACCTTTTTGCCATGAAGTTTAGTTCGCTTTAAATGAGCGTATTTTGCCAGCGTAAAAAGATCTAAATCATAGAGTTTATAGACTTGTTTCTCGCTTAATCTTTCTTCGTTTTCTAAGGCTTTTAATAAATCTTTCATTGTTTTTCTTTACGATATTTTTATAAATTTTTCTAAATCAAGGAGTGATTATAGGATGATTTTACTAATGAAAGGTTTTAAATTTATTGGGTAAAAATTTTAAATTCTTTACTATTTTATTCTTTTCAGTTTAAATTTATATATTTTCTAAGCCAAAAGCTATAAAAAATTTGCTAAAATGGCTCAAAAATTTTAAGGATTATCTTGCTGGATCTTTCTTCTTTAAAGCACGAACTTGAGCTTTATCAAGGCTCTTACACCAAGCATTTTTTAAAGCAGGGTGCTTTTTCTTTGTATCATTCAAAAGAAATGGATAAATTTGTTAAAAAGACTTTTGTGCTTGTTTTGAAAGATTTTTTTGAGGACTTTTTGCCTGAAAATGTCCCCCTTTGTATCATCGCAACGAAGCAGTATAGTGATTTTAAGCTTTGTGCGAATGAAGGGCTTCATTTACTTTTCATCTACAAAGATATCAAGGCTTTTAATCTTAAGCCCATGATTAAGGCTATAATTGCTGTTTTGAATGATTTAGGTCTCATTACATACACTCAAATTTGCGAGCTGGGTGGGCTTTTGAGTAAAGATGAGCTGGATATTTTTGGTACACGCTATATTTGTGGCTCAAAAGCTTTGTTCAAGCAGGCTAAGGATAGCTTTAAGCTTATTTTAAGTTCTAAAAAAGATATATTTGCCAAAAATCTTTTAAGCCATTTTAGCCAAAAAACTCCGCCTTTTATCAAGCAAGAGTTTAATATCGAGCGGGGCTTTGGAAGTCTTAGCGATTATGCGAGATTAGATACTCTTTTAACCCTTTTTAAAGAAGGTGCAAAAAATTATGCCCTTAATTTTTTAAGCGAAAAAGAGCTTAGCGAGCTTCGTTTGGCTATGGACTTTTTACTTTCTTTAAAATCAGCGATGAATATACAAAGTGCCAAAGATAGCGATATTCTGGCTTTAAACGAGCTTGAAAATCTCAGCGCTTTAATGCAAAAAAAGGACAAAAAGCATTTACAAGCCAAAGAAAGTTTACTTCAAAAGGCTATGCAAAGCCTTCATTGTGTGGGCATTTACACGCATTTTTTAGCCCACTTGATTGAAGAAAAGCATTATAAAACTAACACTCAAAATGAGTCATTAAATGCTTATTTTAAGGCTTTAAATGAAGCTTTAATGATGCAAGAAAATGCAAGATTTACTTCTCTTAAAAACGCCTTGCAATCTTTAAACGCACTTGAGGATAAGCCTTTTATTTTTGATTTTAGCGTGATTTTTGCTTTAAAAAGGGCTAAATTTAGCAAAAAAGAGCTTGAAACTAGCTTTAAGGAGTTTAAACAAATTTTTTATAAAAAGCACAGCTTCGCTCTTTTTAAAGTGCTAAATGACAGCTCTTTGCTTGAAATTTTATGCAAGCCTTTTAATGAAAGTAAATTTTTACTCGATGAAGAAAATGTTTATAGTAGTGATGAAAACGCGCTTTTATGCCTTGAAAGCCTTGAAAAAAGCGTGGATGAATTTGAAGAGTTAAAGGTTTTAAATGCCGATGAAATGGCGGCTTTAAAGCTTTGTGTTTTAATGAGTGGCATAAGAGAGGAAAATGAAATTTCTTTGGCAAATATTTACCGCGCTTATGCTTTGAAATTAGAGTTTAAAAACGAGGCTTTAGAGCTTGGAATTTGCTTGTTTAAGAACTTTTATGCGATGAGTGATTTGATTTTAAAAGAAGATATTTATAATGAGACTATTATTTTTACTCTCATTTCAAAGCTTGAAAAGCCCCAAATTTTAAAGCTTTTGTATGTTTTAACAAAGCTTCGTGCCAAAGCTTTGAAAAATGAAAATGACTTTTTTAAAAGAAGCCTTGATAAGCTTTTAAACAATGCCGAGCAGGGCTTTTTAGACGCAAGCTTTTTAGATGAAAGCTCGCGCAGGGTTAAAAAAGAGCAAACCCTGCGCCGCAGTAAGCCTTTTTTAGAAGTAAATTCTGCTTTGCAGGATAAAATCTTGCATATAAAATCAAATTTATTTTTTATTAAAAACAGCTTTGAAGACATCGTAAAAATCGCTAAAATCGCTGATGAAAACAAACTTAAATTTTGGTTTAACAACGATAAAAATTTAATCTTTGAAATGACGGCGACAACGGGGCTTAACTTAGAAAATATCTTGCAAGCGAGTAGTCATTTAAACTTAATCTTTATGAGCTTTTTTCCACTTTTTGATGATAAAATTTATCTTAAATTTGAATATGATAATATCATTAGCGATGCGCAAAAAAGGCAGCTTGAAGAGCTTTTACAAAGTGCGCTAAACTCTCAAAAAAGCCTGCAAAAAAAGAAGCTTAAAAAACCAAGCATTAAAAAAGATGAGTTAAAATTTGACTTTGAGTATTCAAAAACTTACGTCAAGCTTAATCTTAACACCAAAGACAGCCAAGGATTAATGGCGTATTTGATGAATGTTTTTAACGAATTTAAGCTCGTTTTAAGCGCAGCTAAAATTCAAACCATAAGGCAGCGCACGAGAAATACCTTTTATTTTCTCAAAACGCCAAGCCTTTTAGAAAATGAGCAAAAGCTCATCAATACCCTAACAAGTGAGTGAAAATGTGCGGAATAGTAGGCTACATAGGCGATAAAGAGAAAAAAAGTTTAATCATCAATGGGCTTAAAGAGCTGGAATACAGGGGCTATGATAGTGCTGGGCTTGCTGTTTTGAAAGACGGCGAGCTTGATTTTTTCAAGGCTGTGGGCAAATTAAGCAATTTAGCGCATAAATGCGAAAACTACGAAAGCAAGGGCTTTGGACTGGCAATCGGGCACACCAGATGGGCAACGCACGGCAAACCCACAGAAATCAACGCTCATCCACATTTAGGCGCTTATTCTTGCGTGATACACAACGGAATTATTGAAAATTACAAGGAGCTTAAGGGCTTTTTAGAAGCTGAGGGTGTGAATTTCTTAAGCCAAACGGACACTGAGGTTATCGTGCAGCTTTTTGAGTTTTACGCTGCTTCCTTGCCGCCTTTTGAAGCCTTTAGAAAATGCGTGCAGGATTTAAGGGGCGCTTTTGCGATTTTACTCATCACAAAGGCTGCGCCTGATGAGATATTTTTTGCTAAAAACGCTGCGCCTTTAATCATCGGTAAAAAGGGTGATGAGCTATTTTTTGCTTCAGGGGATGCGCCTATGATAGGGCATTGTGAAGATGTGATTTATTTAGAAGATCTAAGCTATGGGCGTGCAAGTAAAAAAATATTTGAAATTTATGAAAACGATAAGCTTGTAAGTCCTAAATTTAGCAAACTACCTCAAGATAAAAATTATGCGCAAAAAGATGGCTTTCGCTTTTTTATGGAAAAAGAAATTTACGAGCAAAGCCGCGTTTTAAGCGAGGTTTTAATGGGGCGCATTGACGGGGGCGAGGTCGTTTTTGACGAGCTTAAAAATGAAGATTTGACCCAGTTTGATGAAATCACTCTTTGTGCTTGTGGCACGAGCTATCACGCCGCGCTTGCGAGTGCTTATTTGTTTGAAAGAGTGGCAAAAATCAGGGCAAAAGTAGAAATTGCGAGCGAATTTCGCTACCGAGACGCTTTGATAAAGCCAAATTCCCTTTTCATCGTCATTTCTCAAAGTGGCGAAACCGCAGATACTTTAGAAGCGCTGAAAATAGCCAAACAAAAGGGCGCAAAGACCTTTGCGATATGCAATGTAGATAATTCAAGCATAATTCGTTTGGCTGATTTGAGCATACTCACGCGTGCTGGCATTGAAAAGGGCGTGGCTTCGACTAAGGCTTTTGCTTCTCAAATGCTGACTTTATGGATGCTTGCCTTGTATATCGCTAGAAAAAAGGGCTTTGAAATCACGCAGGATTTAGAAGCGCTTTTACACACGCCAAATGTTGTTGTGGTGCAAAATGCCTTGCACGAGAAGATCAAAAGGCTTTCAAAGCGCTATTTAGACGGGCACGGCTTTTTCTTTATAGGGCGCGATATCTTTTATCCGCTGGCTTTAGAGGGCGCTTTGAAGCTTAAAGAGCTTTCATATTTGCACGCTGAGGGCTATGCAAGCGGAGAAATGAAGCACGGCCCCATTGCCCTAGCTGATAGCAAGCTTTATACTGTGGCTTTAATGCCTGAAAATTTACTCTATGAAAAGGTAAAATCAAATGTTGAAGAACTCATCGCTAGAGATAGCACACTGCTTTGTATATCGCCACTGGAGTTTGATTTAAGCGATGATTTTATTAAAACAAGCTCACAAAAGCATTATATGTGTGAATTTTTTGAGATGATGCTTGTTTTACAGCTCTTTGCGCTTGAAATTTCAATCAGACTTGGAAATGATGTAGATATGCCACGAAATTTAGCCAAAAGCGTCACGGTGGAGTGAGTTTAAATTTAAAATAGCTTAAGCGAATTTAAAGATTAAACGCACTTAAGAATTTAAAAGCTTAGGCTGATAAAAATTTAGTCTTTGACATTTTCATTCACCCACAGCATGACCCAAATATCAGGCATACTAGGCATTCTATCGATACTAAAAACCTTTGTCGCTTTAAGATTAAAAGGCGGCTTTGTAAGATCAAGCGCCCTATAACCTGAGGCTAAAATGTTTTCATTGACGCGTTCATTTATGTCATTTGTAATGAGAGCGTATTTAAAACGCGGCAAAATCTTTAAAAACTCCTTGATTTTATCATTTGGCAATGCTGCAAAACATCCTTGCAAATGAGCAAGTCCGCACTTTTTATCTTATCAAAATCCCCATCATAAAGCACAAATTTGACATTTGGCTGAGCGTATGCCTTTTGATTTCGTTCTATCACATAAGAAGCCACATCATAACTTGTGTATGAAATGCCTGTAAAATCGATATTTTTAGAAAATTGCCAGTCACCACAGCCCACATCAGCGATACTTTTAATGTGTTTTTGCTTGAAAAAATCCTGCAAAAATTTCACATAATCCTTAGTCACTTCCGCATTTGAGCCAGGACCTGAGCCACAGCCCCAAGTATTTGTTTGATAAATCGTATCAAAAAGAGCGTTGAGATTGTTTTTATTAGAGTTTAAAAGCAGAGTTTTGATATAATTAAGCTCGTGCAAGCTTGCATGTAAATTTGACACAAGAATGTCAATTTTTTATTCAACTCATCGGTGTAATGCCCCCCCCCCTGAGCCTTTTTCTAAGCTTTTTAAAGTCTTTTATTAAATTCATTTTTATCCTTTTAAAAAATTAAAATAAAATTATAGCATTTTCTTAAACACAAATGCAAACTAAAACGCGTAGGCTGTTTTTTTCTCATAATAGCGCACCAAAACTGAAAGCGTAAAACAAATAATAAAATAAATGCCCGCGACAAGTCCTAACATGAGTAAAATTTCTTCAAAGGTTTTAAGCTGAGCGAGCAAGATTTTTGACTGATAAGTAAGCTCTGCAATTTGAAGCCCGGCTAAAAATGAAGTATCTTTAACTGTGGTAACGATTTGAGAAAGCATGGATGGGATCGCTTTGCGAAAGGCTTGAGGCAAAATGATATAAAAAAGCGTGAAAAAGTGCGAAAAGCCTTGAGAATAAGCAGCTTCAAATTGCCCTTTTGAAACGGAATTTAAGCCGCCGCGAATGATCTCAGCCATAACCGAGCTTGTATAAAGTGAAAAGCCTATGGTCCCCCAAAACGCGCTTGCGTAGTTGCTTGGGATAAAACTTGGCAGGCTAAAAAAGCTAGGCAACACAAAAACAGCAGCGAGCATCCATAAAAGCAGGGGCGAGTTTCTAAACACCTCGATATAAAAGGCGGAGAGCTTTTGGCTGATTTTATCCCCATAATTTCTCGTAATCGCCAAAAAGGTGCCTAAAGCCACTGAAATCACGCAAGTTGCTAGCGAGATGATGAGCGTTAAATAAAGTCCGTGCAGTAAAAAATCTAAATTTTGTGCGTTAAATACTCGATTCATAATTATCCTTTACAATTTATTTCAAAATTCGCGCCGCTGTTTTTGAATTTAAAAACATTAAAACTTCGTCATTACAAAAAGGCCCAAGCAATCTATATTTTAATGATAAAATCAAAGAATAGATTGCCACGCCTTGATTTGCTCGTAATGAAACACTACCAAAAACCAGAATAAATTTCCTTACATACCCTTAAGGCAAAGTATTTTTGAGTGGCTTTGCGGGTTGCGTAGGATTTTTCGAGCGTAGGCTAGATAAATAATCTGCCGAGCAAGAAAAATTCAAGCTCCCACAAAGACACCAAAAAGACGAGCCACTTTCAAACTTCCTTAAAAGCACTCAAAAGACAAGCCTTTTTACGAATTCTTGCAAACATCTTACCTTGCCAAATGCGCCCTTTTCAACCTATCCTCATAAAATTTAGCAAAATACGCCAAAGGATAACAAATGATAAAATACAAAATCGCCGCGATAATATAAGCAGGCGCGTAATTTAGGCTATCTCCTGCGTAAATATCGGTTTGATACATCAAGTCCCCGCCCGCGATGATGAGCAAAACAGAGGTGTTTTTGATTAAATTTACCATTTGATTTGTAAGCGGGGGCAAGATGATTTTAACCGTTTGAGGCACGATGATATAGCGCATTGCCTGAGTGTAAGTAAAGCCTTGCGAAGTCGCTGCTTCAAATTGACCTTTTGGCACGGATTGAATGCCAGCGCGCACCACTTCGCTCACATACGCCCCATGATAAGCGCCAACGCCTAAAACACCGACTAAAAACACATCTAAATTTATACCTAAAGGTGGCAGGGCAAAATACAAAAAGAAAATTTGTATCACTAAAGGTGTGTTTTGAAAAATTTCAACATAGGTGCGCGTGTAAGCCTTGAGAATCTTGCTTTTGCTTGTCGCCATCACTCCGCCTATCGTGCCAAAAATAAGAGCGATAGTAAGGGCTAAAAAGCTCACCGCTAAAGTGTAGCCAAAGCCACTTAAAAAATACTCGCTGTGATCGAGCGTGTTTAAAAATTTAGCGATGGCAAAGGGATTTGCGCTTGTTTCATCGACTAAACCCCAGTTTGTTAAAAGCTCTCTAAGCATTCATTCACCTTTATTTTCATAAGAAAAACTGTAATTTTTATTTTATTTACTCAAATTTAAAACCCGCGCCGCTGTTTTTGAATTTGTCATCGCTTGGCTTTGAAAACGCGAAGCCATCCATAAATTAACAATAAAAATAAATTATAAATTGCCACGCCTTTGCTACGAAAATTCTTGCAATGACGCAATTTAAATTCTAATTAAAAACTTTAAGGTGTAGGATTTTGAGATGATTTTAAGGGTTGTGCAGAAAAAATCGACTAAGGCTAGACAAGAAGTCTGCCGCAGGAGATTTTTTCAAACTCCCTTAAAAGCATCCAAAAGCCAACACCGTTTTAAACTTTACTAAAAATTAAGCTTATTTATTACTTAAGCTCCCATTTTGTCTCAAGCTCCTTAAAAAGCGCCCCATTATCATCTACAAATTTATTGATATACTCAGCCAAACTTGTATTTGTCTTTTTAGTTACGATGCCATAATCTTGTGGCGCAAAAGCATCAGGTAAAATTTCACTTTTATCATCCACGTATCCTAAAAGGATTGATTTATCGACCGCAAAGGCATCAACGCGCCCTGCATCAAGGGCTGATTTAATGCTTGGATAATCAGGAAATTCGCTAAATTTCACATCCACGCCTTTTTCCTTAGCCGCTTCATCGATGAGCTTTCTTGTCGTAGCCCCTTGTGCGACGCCAACTACAGCGCCATTCATATCGCTAATGCTCTTATAGCCTTTATCTTTAAGCACCAAAAGCCCGACAGCATCTTGATAATAAGGCTTTGAGAAGTTAAAGACCTTTTGACGCTCTGGAGTTATTGTAAAAGTAGCTATCACCACATCCACGCTGCCATTATCTAGCATAGGTCCTCTTGTTTTAGCATTTACTGGCACAAGTTTGATTTTATTTTCATCGCCTAAAATGCTCTTTGCCAAAGCCTTAGCAATATCCACTTCAAAGCCCTTAATCTCGCCTGTAGCTTGATCTAAAAGCGCATAATGAGGCACATCATTTTTCACGCCCACGACAAGTTCACCCTTTTCTTTAATGGCTTCAACGCCGTCTGTGCTAGAAGCAGCTTTATTTTCGCTTCCTCCACCACAAGCAATAAACGCAAACGCAGCCAAAGCTACACCTAAATTTACAAGAATTTTTTTAAAACTCATGTTTTCTCCTTTTTAGTGTTTTAAAATTTTACCCAGAAAGGCCTTCGTCCTTTCATTTTGCGGATTTTCAAAGAAATTTGCCGGTGTATTTTCTTCAATGATCGCCCCATCTTCCATGAAAACAACTCTATCAGCCACTTCCTTGGCAAAGCCCATCTCGTGCGTTACCACGACCATAGTGGTGTTGCTTTGATGAGAAATCTCGCGCATAACATCTAAAACTTCTTGTATGGTTTCAGGATCAAGTGCAGAAGTGGGCTCATCAAAGAGCATATAAGGTTTGTTTGAACAAAGGCTTCTAGCTATAGCCACGCGCTGTTGCTGTCCGCCTGAAAGTGTGGCTGGATAGACATTTGCCTTATTTTCTAAGCCCACGACTTTAAGGTATTTATAAGCGATTTCTTCGGCTTCTTTCTTGCTCTTTTTTTGAAGCTTCATCGGTGCTAGGGTTAAGTTTTGCAAAACGCTCATATGTGGGTAAAGATTAAAGTGCTGAAAGACCATAGAGCAGTATTTGCGACAAATTTCAGTCTTTGTTTTAGGCGTGAGTTTGACCCCACCCACGATGACCTCGCCACTGCTGACATCTTCAAGTCCGTTCATACAGCGAATCGTCGTGCTTTTACCACTGCCACTAGGCCCTATGATGACGAGCTTTTCGCCGTCTTTAACACTCAAGTTTATATCTTTTAAAACATGGTGTTTGCCGTAGTATTTATTTACATTTTTGAGTTCTATCAATGTTTAGCCTTTACTTTGAAATTATATAAAATTTAAGCTAAGAAAAAACTTATTTAAATAAATTTTAATATATTTTTTTAACTCATTTAAATTTTTTAAAAAATAAAGACAGCACAAAGCCTGTGCAAGCGACCATGATAATGCTTGCCCCACTGCTTAAATCAAAAATTATGCTTAAAATCAGCCCCAAAAGAGAAAAAACCACGCTCAAAAAGCAAGAAAAAAACATCGTCATCCCAAGCTTTTTCGTAAATTTCTCCGCGATAAAACAAGGTATGCTAAGAAGTGCGATAACTAAAATCAGCCCCACAACGCGAATGCTAATGACTATACAAAAAGCGATCATAATGATGAGTAAATAATAAAAAAAGCCCGTGTGAATGCCCCTAAGCCTTGCAAACTCAGCATCATAACTCAACGCTTCAAATTGGCGGTAAAAAAGACCTGCAAGCAAGACAAAAGCCGCGCTCACAGCACCCATAAGCCACAAATCTTCGCTACTGACTGCTAAAATGCTGCCAAACAAATAAGCCATCAAATCATTTTGATAACCCGGGCTAAGATCGATCAAAATCAGCCCCAAAGCCATACCAAAAGCCCAAAGCACCGCGATGATATTATCACTTCTGTGAGGAAATTTTTGACTTAAATACGCCGCGATGAGAGCTAAAAAAAGCGTAAAAGCGCTTGTAGCCAGCAAAAAATTAATCCCAAAAAATACACCTATGCCCACACCCCCAAATGCGCCATGCGTAATGCCTCCAGCCATTGAAAAAAGGCGGTTTATTATCACTAAAGAGCCTATAATGCCACACGCTATACTCACAAGAAGCGCGGCGATTAAGGCGTTTTGAAAAAACGAAAAAGAAAGCATTTCAAGCATAAATTTCCTTTTTTAAAGTGTATTTTTAAAAATTCATTTCAAAATTTTATCTTTGTTTTTGAAATTTTGCCTTAAATTGATTGAAATTTTTAATTTTGCTTTTGTAAATTATAGATTGCCGCGCAAGGATAAATCCTTGCTCGCAATGACGGATATTAAAAATTTTCTCAATATAAATTTACAAAACTCGCGCCGCTGTTTTATGATTTTCTTAAAATTTAGCAAATTTTTAAATTTAAACTTCTACGAAATTCTGTAATCTGTTTTCTGCAATCCGTTGTCCGTATCGCAAAGGCAGGTTTTAAGGCTCATTTCCACATCACAAAAATGCGAATGATTTTCATATAAATGCTTTAAAAATGCTGAATTTTGCCTTGAGTTTTCATGCAAAACAAGCTCTTTGTTGAGATAAGCGATTTTGTTCGCGTAGGCAAGGGCGAGATTGATATCGTGGCAAATAACGATGATACCGATATTTTCAGCGTGTAAGCACGCTAAAAGCTCGAAAATGGCGACTGCGGTTTTGCTATCCACGCTTGCGGTAGGCTCATCCAAAATCAAAAGCTTGCAATCACTTATGAGTGCGCGCGCGATAAAGGCGCGCTGTCTCTCGCCGCCGCTAAGCTGGCTCACGCGCTTTTCTTTAAGCCTTAAAATGCCCATTTTATCAAGCATTTGCTCTGCTTTTTCTCTGTCTTTTTTGCTGTAAAAGCCGAAAATCTTTTCGTCCACAAGCCCCATTAAGACAAGTTCTTCTACGCAAATGTCAAAATTTAAATTAGGCTCTGTGTTTTGTGAGACATAAGAAATTTCGGTGTTTGAAATGAATTTATCAATGCCTTTTTTAAGGGGCAAAATACCCAAAATAAGCTTCACAAGCGTGGATTTACCGCCCCCATTAGGTCCTATGATGGCTAGAAAGTCCTTGTTATCATAGCTCAGGCTTACATTTTCAAGTACTTTTTGAGCGCCATAACTAAAGTTTAAGCTCTTTATCTCTAAAAGTTTCATTCATATCCTTAAAAGCTTTATTATAGCAAATTTTGTTTTTGAAATAAATTTATGCCTTAAAAAACTGCCATTTTTGCATTAAAAAAGATAAAAAATCCCAACAAAATCATAAAAATAAGCGCGATGTATTCTAAAAAAATCCTATATTTTGTCCTTAGAGCTAAATTTATCCTAAGGGCAAAAAGTCCGCACACAAAAAGCACAAAAGCCATTCCAAGTGCTATAAAAACAGCACTTAAAAGAGCCTTACTAGTGCCAAATTCAAAGGCTAGGCTAAATACAAGCACCATAGTAGGACAAGGCACAGCTCCAGCTGCTATGATAAGGGCAATTTCGCTAAATTTATTTTTAGCTTTTAAATTAAGCTTAATGATTTTTTGATTTTTCTTTGCAAAAATGATTGAATTTTTATTTTTCATTTCATTATTTTTAAAAATGAGTTGAGAATGTCTATCACAACTTAGGCATTTTTTATCATTTTTTAAAATCTTTTTACTTAAAAGATAAAGAGAAATAAAGATGATTAAAATACTTGAAAACTGCGTTACAATAAGGCTTGAGTTCGCATTTAAATTTCTAGCTAAAGTTTTTAGTATAAAAAAGGCGGTGAAAACCAGCAAAAAAGCACTCATTATATGCACTAAAGCCACTTTAAAAGCAAAGCTTAAAGCCTTAAGATAAGAGCCGCCAAAGGCTAGAAAATACGAGCTTACAAGCAGTTTTGAATGACCCGGTGCAGCCGCGTGAAACATACCATAACAAAGACTTAATATCATAAGAATAAGTATGCTAAAAAAGCTATTTGAATGAATTTCATCTTTCAAAAGAGCTATAAAATAAGCATTTAAAGTTCTAAGTTTTATTAAAATACTTTGTAAAAAACTTTCATTTTTGTTTAAATTTTCTTGTGAAATTTTTTGAGTATTTATATCATTATTTTTATATAAATTATCATCATTTATGCTATTTGTATAGCTTAAAAAACTCACATTTAAATTTGCATTATTTAAAAGATATAAATTTTCTTTAAGCTTCAAAGGCGCAGTATTTAAAAAGAAAAAATCAAAAAAGCCCTCATCATCAAAGATTTTAATGGCTAAAGGGCTTTTTAAATCAGCATCTAAAATAAGGGTGTATTCATAAAGCAAAGTGGCGTTACTCTCTTTATTTTCAAGGCTTAGACTTTGTTGATCAAGCTTAAATTTAAGAGCCTTTGCCTGCTTTAAATTATTTTTTGCACTTTCATAGATAAAGCTTAGCTGATTTTTCGCATTCACATAGTCTTTTAAGGCTTTTTCTATGCCCTTAAATTCTACTTCATCAAATTTTAAATTGCCATTCATATCATAATTTTGAAGCAAAATTTCACTAAACTGGGGCGAAAAACTCCAAGCCAAACTCAGCTTTTTTAGCCTTAAATTTTCATCCACGCTAGCATCTTTAATGAAAACATGCGCACTAGGCGTATAAGCAGCACATAAAGCACAAGCCTTAGCAAAATTTGCAAAGCAAAAAATAAGAGCAAAAATTTTAATAATATTTTTCAAAATTTTTCTTTATTTTTTATCATTTTAAAGCCTTTAATAAAGCTTAATTTTTACTTAAAATCTCAGCACTTTTTAAAAGCTCATTTTCACAGTCCGCGCTTAAATGATCAATTTCTAAAACCTGTGCGTCAAGCTCTTTAGTTAAGGCTCTTGCAGCATTTTGAGCAAAGCCTTTTTGCACGAAAATCGTTTTAATCTTTTCTTTTTTAGCCATCTCAATCAAAGCTTTCAAATCCCTTGCTTTAGGCTCTTTGCCCTCAAGTTCTACAGGAATTTGCACTAAGTTATAGCGCGCGGCAAAATAGCCCCAGCTTGGATGATAAACGATGAATTTTTTGCCCGCTTTATCCTTTAAAAGTGCCGCGATTTTAACATTTAAGGCGTCAAGTTCTTTGTTAAATTTTTCTAAATTTGTTTGAAATTTAACCCTTTCTTGCGGATATTTTGCGCTAAGCGTGTTAGCTATGGTGCTTGCCTGCGTTTTTACTAAAATAGGATCAAGCCAAATGTGCGGGTCGCTGCTTTCATGGGCGTGTGAATGCGCTTCGTGGTGTGCGCTAGGGTTTTCATCGTTTTGGTGTTCGTGTTTTTTATGAGAATGCGCTTCGTGCGAATGTTCAGCAAAGCCTAAAAGTTTGATATTTTTTCTCAAATCCACTATTTCAAGGTGCTTAAAAAGGCTTTGAAATTTATGCATCATAGGCTTTTCAAACTCAAGTCCGGTGGTAAAATAAATATCGCTTTTTTCAAGCTTTGATATGGTAGCGGGCTTGAAATCGATATTGTGCTCATCTGTATTTGGCGGCACGATGACATTAATTTCAGCAAAATCGCCGGCGATTTTTTTTACAAAAAAAGCTTGCGGGGGAATGCTCACGCTAATGATAGGCTTAGCAAATAATATGAGATTAAAACTCATTAAACTAGCTAATAATATGAAAATCTTTTTCATTTTTTCTCCTTTGAAGTTTAAATTTAAAGGCTCTAAATGCCTTAAACAAGTGATTTTAAAGCCTTTAAAATTTTTAAGATTTGAAATTATAACATGTGCAACTTAGTTGCACCTTAAAAAATAAGTTGCATTAAAAATTTTTGATTTTCTTAAAAACGCTTGATTTTAAGGAGTAAATTTTGAAAAAATATTATAATTTTGCCTTAAATTTAATGAAAAAAGTGTAAAATAAAGCAAAAAATTTTAAGATTTTTACCTAAAAAGGCGAGCGATGAAAGCTTTAAATTTGCTTAAAGATAACGACATAGCCATTACAGATTTGCGCCTTCAAATGCTTGAGATTTTAAGCAAAGCAAGCAAGCCCTTAAGCCTTGATGATTTCAAGCTTGAAGCGAACAAAACGACATTTTACCGCAATATGCAGCTTTTTGAAGAGCGTGGCATAGTCAGCAAAAGCACCTTTGAGCGCAAGAGTTTTTACGAGCTGAGCTCGCATTCAAAGGCGCATTTTATCTGTGATGTGTGCCATAAAATCACGAATTTTCAAATGCCAAAGATCAAAGGCAAGATTAAAAGTGTCGTGGCTAAGGGCGTTTGCGAGGATTGCGGCTGAGTTTTAAAATGATTAATTAATCAATTTAAAAAACAGCAGCGCGAGTTTTGGAATTTGAATAAATTTAAAAGGTCCTGTCATTGCGAAGTCTTTTTGTCATTGTAAGTCGCAGCGAAGCAATTCATAATTTAATAGCAAATTCAAAGAGTGGATTGCCACGACTTGACAAAGTCAAGTCTCGCAATGACGGGGCTAGTTTCGTCATTGCGAGAAGCGAAGCGACGAAGCAATCCATAGTTTATTTTTAAATTTTATTTTTATTTTCGTAAAATTTTAATGGATTGCCGCGCGAGCAAAGCTCGCTCGCAATGACGAGTTGGTAGGATAGATTGGCACGCCAAAACTGCGTTTTATCTCGCAAGAACGGCTATTTAAATTATCGACACATTCAAGTTTTCGCGCAATGACGAATGCTTATTTTAAAATTTACACTCAATTCACACAAAAAGAGCAAAATTTCGCATATTAAAGGAGAAAAAATGGCGGCTAAAATTCTTTTATTAGAAGATGATTTAAGCATTAGCGAGATTATGGAAGAATATTTAAGTGATGAGGGCTTTGAAGTGAGCTTAGTAAATGACGCGCAAGAAGCCTTAAATGAGGCTTATGAGAAAAACTATGATCTTTGGATTTTAGATGTAAAAGTGCCTTTGGGAGATGGATTTTCCTTGCTTAAAGAGCTTCGCGCTGCTGGCAAAAGCACGCCGGCTATATTTTTAACCTCGCTAAATACGGCTGAGGATCTAAAACAAGGCTTTGATACAGGCTGTGATGATTATATTAAAAAGCCCTTTGAGCTAATTGAGCTTAAAGCGCGCATTGAAAGCATTTTGAAGCGAAATTTTTCGCATAAAAATGAAGATTTTGAAGATTTAAAAAATGGCTATAAATTTGCGCTAAATTCACAAATTCTTTATCACAATGACAAAGCCTTACCCCTGCCAAGCAAGGAAATTAGATTATTAGCACTACTTTTAAAGCATAAAAATGAATTTTTAAGCACAGAGAAAATTTTTAACGAGCTTTGGGACTATGATGAAGAGCCTAGCGAGCTTTCATTAAGAGTGTATGTAAAAAATTTGCGTAAAATTTTAGGCAAGGATAATATCATCAATCAGCGCGGCAGGGGCTATAGCTATGTTTACTAAAAAGGTCATCGCACAAATTTTAGCTCTTTATTTAACGACAACTGGCATTTTTCTTATCATTTTTTTTGTGATTTGGCATCAAAAACTTTTGGATAATCTCACAAACGAGCACACCAGAGTGCTTAAAGATGCCCATAGAAACATAGTCTTAAGTATATTAAATGCTAAGCAAACTCCTATAGAACAAACTTGCAAAAATATAGCAAGCGTTTCAAGTATTAAATTTGCGATACTTGATGAAAGGCAAGTTTTATGCTCGGATCTAGATTTTGCACTCGATGATATCAATGTAAGTCTCAGGCAGCAGGGCATTTACAAGGAGCATATTTTTTATTTGGCGGCGATGAATCCAAGTGCTTATTATCTCAACACACTTAAGGATAGAAAAGAATTAAGCATACAAAATGGGGCTTTAAGAACCTTTATTCAAGGCCAAGATGTGAGCAAAGAGCTTCTTTATATCAGGCTTTGGCTGGGCTTTGCTCTGCTTTTTAGCTTTTTGATTTTGGCTTTGGTGAGCTTTTTTTTGGTGAAAATCGCGCTCAAGCCCTTAAATGAGAAAATCAGCACTTTAAATTCTTTCATCAAGGACTTCACACACGAGATAAACACGCCTTTAAGCGTGATTTTACTAAGCATTGAACAAATTGAGCAAAATGATGGTAAGGTCGCTGAAAACAAGCTTAAAAGAATGAAACTGGCTTCAAAAACACTCTCACAAACTTATTCTGATTTAATCTTTTACACCTTCCCAGATACGATAGCTTCGCAAGATGAAGAGCTTAAAATGAAAGATTTAATCCAAGAAAGACTAGAATATTTTAAACTCTTTTTTGAGCAAAAAAAGCTTGAAATCAGCGCAAATTTAGATGATAGCACACTTTTTGCAAGCAAAAATAAAATCAACAAACTCCTTGATAATCTCATCAGCAACGCGATAAAATATAATAAAAAAGGCGGTTTTATCAAAATCAATTTATATCAAAACTGCCTAAGTATCCAAGACAGCGGCTGTGGGATAGAAGAAAAAAATTTAAAAGCCATATTTAGCCGCTACGCAAGGTTCAATCAAGATCAAGGTGGCTTTGGCATAGGGCTTTCTTTGGTGCAAGGCATTTGCAAGGAGTATCATATCGAGCTTGATTGCACTTCAGCACTCAATAAGGGCAGCAAATTTGAACTAAAATGGCAAAAAAAATTCGTAAAAGCTTGATTTATTTGCTGAAATTTGCTAAAATGAAGCTTAAAAATTTCAAAAATATTTTTAAAATTTAGCATTTTTTGATAAAAGTTGGAACGGCTTTTGCTTATAACTTGGCAAGAATTAAACGAAGGATTAAAAAATGATGGTCGAACCTTTTAAGTCTAAAGAGCTTGTTACAAGGGCTTTAGCGGGTAGAAATCTTAGAAACCAGCTTATCAATTCAAACCTTGCAAATGTTGATACTCCTTTTTATAAGTCAAGGGACATCGAGTTTGAAACCGCTTTAGTCAAGCGCTCGGGCGAGATTTTTAAAACAGGCAGGGACTTTGAACTTAAAATGGCGCAGACTAGCGAGGGACATCAAGAGCCGTGGAAATTCCCAGATCCAAATAAGTCTATCATTTATCTAAGAGATGGGCATTTGGCAAGAAATGACGCCAACACGGTGGATTTAGATGTCGAAACGACAGAACTTAGCAAAAATACAGCGATGATTAACGCCCTTGATGGCGTGCTTAGAAGACAAGGCAATATCTTTACAGCCATTGTCGATGCGAGCTCGAAGCTGAGTTAAGGAGTGAAAGATGGCTTATTTAAGTGATTTTGATATCAGCGGGTATGGCTTAAGCGCGCAACGCTTTAGGCTCAATGTCATCAGCTCAAATATCGCTAATGCTAACACCACGCGCACGGCTGAGGGCGGACCTTACAGACGCCGCGAAGTGATTTTCAAAGCGACTGAGTTTAATGAAATTTTAAATAAACAGATTAAAAATGACAATAATATGCTAGAATATGAAAATCCACTCAACGATCCAAGCTCGCAAAAGACGGCTGATCCTAGCATTATGAGCGTGGTTGTGGATAAGGTGGTGCGCGATGATAAAGAATTTCGTATGAAATACGATCCTAGCCACCCAGACGCTAATGCTGAGGGCTATGTGGCGTATCCTAATATCAATCCTGTGATTGAAATGGCGGATTTGATCGAAGCCACGCGCGCTTATCAAGCTAATGTCGTGGCGTTTAACAGCACAAAGCAAATCGCAAACAGCGCGATTGATTTATTAAGGGGACAGTAAGATGATCAATAATATAAATAATATAAACAACACAAGCGGTGCAAACAACAGCACTTCAAAGACAAATTCAAACATAGGTGATGAATTTGCTAAAATGCTCAAGCAGTCTATTAGTGATTTAGATAAAACGCAAAAAACAGGCGAAGCGGCGATGAGCGATATCGCCACAGGTCAGGTTAAAGACTTGCACCAAGCAGCCATTGCGATCAACAAGGCTGAAAGCTCGATGAAATTTATGCTTGAAGTGCGCAATAAAGCCATCAATGCTTATAAAGAAATCACCAGAACACAAATTTAATCCTTAATGAATGATAGCAACGACACTAGAGCCCCAAAGCTTCTTTTTGCTTTTGCTATGGTTCTAGTTTTTATGTGCCTTTTTTTAAGCTCGACTTTTTTTCTCACTTCCAAAAGAGCCATTCCCAACACCGAAAAAGACCAAACCGACATCGCCTTAAGAGGCTCTATCATCACAGCGGATAATTTTGCTATTGCAAGCTCAAAGAAAATTTACCGCGCAGAAATCGATCTAAGAAGCATTGATTTAGGCAAGCTTGAGCTTTTTTTAAAACTTTTTGAAATTTATAGTGGAGCCAATAAAGCTCAAATGACAGACATCAAAAAGCGCCTAGAAATTGCTTTTAAAAAGAAAAATTATAATTTTATTTTACTGCAGGATTTAAATTCCAAAGAAGCAAATTATCTTAAAGAACTTTCTAAAAAGCTCTATGTGCAGGGCTTTTTCAAGGCTTTTACCAACTCAAATGATAGGGTGGAAACAAGGGGCTTAAGTGTCATCGAGCATAAAGAAGATCGAAGCTATATGTCAAAAGACGCGCTCACACCAGCCATAGGCTACACGCGCGCTGTTTTAGATGATGGTATTTTAAAAAATATCGGCGTTAAAGGGCTTGAAAAATACTATGATGAGTGCTTGCAAGCCTTTCAGGATGAGAAAATTCAAGGGCTTAAAGACATAGGTGGTAATATCATTTTAAGTCTAGACTCGCTTAAGCAGCAAAAAATCAATGGCTGTAATTTGCATTTAAATGTCTATTTAAAGCTTCAAAAAAGCATTGAAAAGATGATCGATCTTAAAAATGTGGATTTAAACGCCAGTGAAATTATCGTCGGCGTTATGCAAAGCAGCACTGGAAAGCTCATAGCGCTAGCAAGCTCAAGGCGCTATGATCCAAGTAACCGTGGCAAGGATTTATCCGTGCTTAATGCAAGTGCTATAGAATATGGCTATGAGGTAGGCTCAGTCATCAAGCCCTTTATTTTTACCACAGCTTTAAGCTTAAATAAGCTTAATTTAAATGAGACTATAAACACAAACAACGGCGTTTTCAAGCTTGGACGCTTTACTATAAAAGATGATCATCCTGCCAAGCAAATGAATCCTGAAGAAATTTTAATGTATTCTTCAAATGTGGGAATGATACAAATTGCTAGAAGACTCAGCGGCTTTGAGCTCATCTCAGGACTTAAAATCTTTGGCTTTGGAGAAAAAACGGGCGTTGATTTACCTTATGAGCAAAAGGGCGAGCTGCCAAGTTCTAATATCAGAGAGATTGAAAAGTCTGTTTTAAGCTATGGTTATGGGCTTAAAGCTACCTTTATGCAACTACTTGCAGCCTATAATGTCTTTAATAATAATGGCTTTTATATAGCTCCTCACTTAGGCGATAAATTTTATCAAAATAATAAATTCACAAGCCTAGAAGAAGGCTTTAAGCCTCAAAAAATTCTCTCATCAAGCGTGGCAAAGCAAATTCAAAGCATACTCATATCCACTATTGAAAAGGGCACGGGACGCAAAGCCTATACCGAGGGTCTTGTAATAGGTGGCAAAACAGGCACAGCACGCATCGCTCAAAAGGGCGGTTACTCATCCACGCGCTACAACGCAAGCTTTTTTGGCTTTGCAAATGATAGCTCAAACGCCTATACCATAGGAGTTTTAGTGCGTACACCCAAAAAGGCTTATAGTTACTACGCTGCACAAAGTGCCTTGCCAATTTTTAAAGAAACTATTAATATACTTGTAAAAGAAGATTTTTTAAAGCCTGAAACAGCGGCGCAAAATTAAGACGGTGTTATTTTTCGTGTCGCTTTTTTGCTTGTCATTGCTGGGCTTTTAAAAACGCGAAGCAATCCATAGTTTATTTTTAAATTTATAGTTTTATTTTCGTAAAAATTTAATGGATTGCCGCGAATTTGCTTTTGTAAATTCTCGCAATGACGAAACTATCCCTGTTATTGCGAGCGCAGCGAAGCAATCCATTCTTTACTGAGTCATTTAAATTTTTTCTAAAGTAAATTTTGTAGATTGCCACGACAAAACTGCGTTTTGTCTCGCAATGATGCAGAGTTAAGATTGTCACGAAAATTCTACGAATTTTCTCGCAATGGCGGCTAAATTTAATTATCAACACACTCAAGCAACGTTCGCAATGACGAAATTTCTACACTCTATTTTCTAACTCAAAACTCGCGCCACAGTTTTCGTATACTTTAAAGCTCTCAAGGCTCAAGTGTCAAAGGCTCAGCAGTTTGCACCGCTACATTGATAGCCTTTTTAGGCGCATCCATATCATGACAATAATCACAGGCTTTGAAAAAATCCTGCGCATAAAAGCTAAAAAATCTTTCTTTTTTATCTTCTAAATTGATAAAATCACCCTTAAATTCATCAAGCCCTTTAAGCCTTGAGAGTGAGCTTGCCACAGGACATACGAAAACCGCGCCTTTTGAAGCATTTTTAAGAAATTTTCCCTCATCAGCGCGCACGCCCTCGGCACTCATCAAGCTTACACAAGGCATTTTACAGGCTATGAAATTTTTAATAATATCTTTTTTAGAACGTCCTCTTTTATAAATCTTACCCGGATCGCTCCATTTAGCATCCGCCCCACTTGAATCCAGCGAATAAGCGATTTTGTATTTTTTCAAATTTGTAAAAATACTTTTGTGTTGAAGCTTAAGCTTTAAATTCGGCGATAAAGAATAATCAGAAATTGTAATTTTCCTAAGCTTTTTAGCCTTTGAAAGAGCCTTTAAAAGCTCTGTGCTAAAATCAATCGTGCCATTGCTTACGAGAGTGAAAGTTTTAATTTGCTTTTGTTGATTCAAAAACTCGACAAGTTCGGGCAAAGGCTGGAATAACAAAGGCTCACCGCCGATAATCCTTAGCCTTTGAACGCTATCTACACGTTCAAATAAAGCCTCAAGCGCATTTTTAAGCCCATCAAGTGTGGCGGCGTATTGATTTGTAGGCTGAAAATACTGCATTAAGTTATTGCAAGAAACGCAGCACATCGTGCATTTGGTCGTTAAAACAAGCTCTAAATAAGGGATATCAACTTTTCCTTTAAGCACACGTTTTTGAAAATAAGACTTAAGAAAGAATTTTTTCATCAGCGCAGCATAGGGCAATTTAAAAATTCTCAAAAAGCCCCTTTTACCGCTTAAATAAGAGCTATGCCAAGCGATATTTGGCTTGATATAGCGCTCATTAAAAAGCTCATTTTCTATGTATTTTTGATAATTAGACATAAAATTCCTTAAATTTAAAAGACTCATTATATCTAAATTTAATTAATTTTAAAGCCTTAAATGCTGATTTTAATCTTTAAAAATCCTAAAACTGCGGCGGGCGTTTTGAAATTTAAAAGAATAAAAATTACGTCATTGCTGGGCTTTTAAAAAACGCGAAACAATCTATAGTTTAATGGCAAAAATAAAGAGTGGATTGCCACGAATTTGCTTTCGCAAATTCTCGCAATGACGAGTTTTCGATAATATTTAATTATAGATTGCCGCGTGTTGCAAGCAACGCTCGCAATGACGGCTAAATTTAATTATCGACACATTCAGGCTCGTTCGCAATGACGCAGAGTTAAGATTATCGCGCAAATTCTCGCAATGACGAGTGCAAAACTTTATCGCAAAAACCCTTATTTTGCAACGGTAAGTCCTAGTCAATATCTATACCCCACTTCAAGCCAAAATTGTCTGCCTGTTTCGTAGCTCAAGCTTGAAGAACGACTTAAATTTTTTGTATTTTGCTTAACATTTAAATTTACTTTATCCAAAACATTAAAAACATCAATATTGGCATAAAGGGTATTTTTCTTATATACTTCTTTTTCGATGCCTAGTCTTAAGTCCCAAGTAAAGCGCGTTGGGATACGATAATCTTCATAAACGCAAGCTGTTGCTTGTGTTGCACCACAAGGGCTAGGATTGTCAGGCGATTCTGTAGTTGCATTATAAGGCATTCTTACTCTAAAGAAATTATTTAGTGTCCAGTCTGTGTTTAAAAGTTTGATAGTATGTGTGGTTGAAAATCTAAAGCTTAAAGGCTGAGCAAAATTTGTAACTGAAAGCTCACTTCTTCGCTGGACTGTGCCATTGTATTTAATCCAAGAATCTTGTGAAGGTGAAATTTTTTCATCCTTGTAATTATTATAAGATCTTTTTACATCTGTATAATCAAAAGCAAAATTAAAATAATTTAACATTGAACCTGACATAAAAGGTGTATTGTTGCCAATAGTTAAAGTGATTACATCAGTATCTGACTCATCACTATTATCATAAGTGTAATATAAACAAGTACTTGAGCTATCTCTTTTACCACACTTATAACGCACTTCATCGCGTCCAAAACGATGAATATATTTGCTACTTACATTAAAAAGTCCCACTTCTTGTATCACGCCAAACATCAGCTCATCCGCATAAGGAATTTTAAGCTGCCTAAAGTCAAAACTATTTGCATGGCTATAATGATAATTCATATCCCCATTTGGATCGTCACCCCAAGGCAAAGATTCTAAAGTTTTGCTCGCATCCGAGCGCATATAAAAACTTTCCAAGGCACTTTTACCTTGCGAAAGCTTATAAGCATACATATTGCGCCCATAGTAGCGGTTTGCTCCAAATGTAAATTGTGTGTTATATTTAAAATCTTCTTTTCCCCAAGGTGCTGTATAATTTGTACTAAAGCGCGGTGCAATAGGAGCTTTTTGCATATAAGTATCATAGTCCATTCTAAGACCTAATCTTGTGGCTACGTCACCTTTGTTGCCTAAATCAAACCTGCTCTCATTTTCGATAAAAAAAGCAGTTTGAAAATTATCCATATCAATTTCACCTGCTTTATATTCTTCGATAGTGCTAAAAAATTGCCCATTATTAGAACCCCATTTATTTTCATCGGGCTTAGAATTTGAACACCAAATATCGCCTGCTTGGCAAGTGTAATTCGAGTTATCAAAACCTGTTGAGACATTATCCAATAATATAGCCTGCCCGCCTTGCCAAGAGTCTTTAAGCCTTTTAAAATAAGCGTAAGTATAAGAAAATTCAGTACCTATATTAAAGCCTGTTTCCCAAGTATCATCATAATAAGGTTCAAAATTTTGCGTGAGTTTAAGACTTAAATCTTGTTGTTTATTATCCTCATCCCCAAAACTTCCATAAGCTGAAGTAAAGCCATCACCCCAACTTTTTTCAGGTGAATAAATCCAGTTTTGAAGAATAGAACTTTCACTGCGACGTGATTCTTCCATATACGAAAAAAAACTTGTAATACTTGCAAAACCGAGCGAATTATTTATCGTGCCATCAAGTCCTAGCTGATGACCGCCATTTTTCATCGTAGTTTGTGAATTAATAGCATAATCTCTATAATAAACTCCAAGTTGTGGCATATAAGCATAACTTGCTTCTAAAGCCACATCATCACTCGCTTGATAATTTGTCTTAATGAAAAAATTATAGCTTTCGCGCTTTTGTGTTCTTTCTTCGCGTGCGAATTCTGAGTCTAATTCACTTGAAACTTTAAGTGGGATAAAACTTTGTGTTGTGGTAAAGCTTGCGATGACACCTAGCTTATCATTGATTTTACTCTCTAAGCTTGAGCGAAAAGAATGTTTGATGAATTTGGGCTGATAATCTGTATTGCCTGAATTCAAAAAGTCTTCTTTTTTAAAAGTCGCTGTTTCATAAATGTGATACTTTGTAAGTGAAAAAGCGCCATCATTAGCATTTCCTTGCGAAATTTGATAGGCAAAATTGGCTCCAAAGTCCTTTTCAGCGCTCCTTGTCTCAGCTTCTACGACCCCGCCCGTAAAGCCCCCATAACTTGCGCCCACATTGCTATCTTGCACTTTTACGCTTTTAAGCAAGAAAGTATCGATATTTAACCCTTGAGAGCGTCCCATGGTAGAATCTCGAACATTTCCGGGATCACTACCTTCTGAAACTCCACTTAGGTCATTATTGATACTTTTGCCATCGAGTAAAAAAGAGTTTTGATAATAAAGTCCGCCAGAAATGCTGATATTTGGCGGAGTGATTTCGCCCGGAGTATTTGAACTCATCGCCCTTGTATCAAATTGTACATTGGGAGTCATTTTTAAAAGTGAAGTGATGTCGCCGTTACCATTTGGAGTGGTAGTAAGTTGTCTTTCGTTGATTTCTTCGCCACTTTGAAAAGGAAAGGTATTGGCTGTAATGACCGTTGCATCAAGCCTGTAAGGCTCGTTGCTTGAATTTGTATCCAAGCTTTTTTGCGCGCTGATGCTTGAAGCATTAGAATTTGAAGCGCTGGTGCTTAAAACGCTATTTTTTAAATGCCCCCCCCCTGCGAATTTGCCGTGCTGTTTGTCTCAGCCAAAAGCAAACTTGAAAGCACAAAGGAAAGATAAATTTGTCTTTTAAATTTCATAGGGCTAAAATCCTTTAATTTTGATAATTATTTTAAATAATAATAGGTGATATTATATCTTTTTTATCTTAAATTTTACTTAGAATAATATTATTTTTTAAAGCCGAATTTTAATTTAAAGACTGAAAATAAAAAGATTTGAAAAATTTAAATTTTAATTAAAATTTAAATTTTTAAGCTAGGATTTATCAAAAAAATGATAATATTTTACAAATTTAATTTTAATTTTAAGGCTAAAATATGAAAAAAATTTTAAGTTTTTTGATGATCGCATTCATTTTTGTGGGCTGTTCTTTAAAACAAGGACCAAAAACTCAAGCTCCCTTCGAAATTACAGAAGTCAGCACACAAAAAAAGCTCACTTACACGGCTTTGATAGACAGGCTAAAAGACTATGATGTCGTGATTTTAGGCGAATATCATGATAATGTCGATCATCATTTAATGCAGCTTGCTATCGTTAAAGATTTATCTAAATTTCACAACTACGCCTTAGCCTTTGAAATGCTAAATACCGATTTACAAGGCTTTATTGACGAGGCTAAAAAAAATAAGCAAAATGTAAAAAAAGAAGAGTTAGAAAAGACTATAAGATGGCAAGATGACTGGTATTATGATGATTATAAGGACTTGATCGAGTATGCTTTTTATGAAGACAATGCGCTCGTGGCGGCAAATTTCAGCGTAAAAGAAGTGCAAAAAATTTATGATGGCGAAAAACTTGCCCCTTTAAAAGAAGGTAAATCCACAACAAATGCTGTAAAATCAAAGATAAAAGAGCTTGTCAATAGCTTTCATTCAATGTCTGATGAAGCCTCAGCCGTATTTGTCGAAGTGCAAATGCGAAGGGACCGCTCTATGGCTGAGGTCTTAGCAAGCTTAAATCAGCCGAGCATACTCATTACGGGGATGTTTCACGCAAGTAAAGATATAGGCGTGCCGCTTCATTTAAAGGACTTAAAGCCTGATAAAAAGGTCGCTGTCGTGGCTTTAGATAAAGATGGAATGAACGATACGAGCAAAGAAGCTGACTTTATCTTTACTTTTGAATATAAAGAAGAATGAAATTTAAAGGATAAAATATGAAAAAAATTCTAATCTTTGCTTTATTTAGCGCAGTTTTAATGGCTGTAAAAATGCCAACACAGCAAAGCAAGCAACAAATTTTAGAAAATCAATGCGCTAAAAATGATATGAAAGCTTGTAGCGAGCTTGGTTTTTTGCTCGTAAATTTGGATGTGGGCTATAATGAAAATGTCAAAAGAGCAAACGCTTTATGGCAAAAAGCTTGTGATAAAAACGAAGCTAAGGCTTGCACCTTTTTAGGCGTTTCTTATATCAATGGCGATGGCTTAAAGCAAGACAGTAAAAAAGCAGCGAGCCTTTGGAAAAAGGCGTGTGATAAGAAAGATGGCTTTGGCTGCTATAATTTAGCCGTTTTGAATGATAATTTAAAACTTACGCAAAATGCGGCAAATTTTTATCAAAAAGCGTGCGAAAATGATTATGATCTGGGGTGCTATTCTGTGGGACTTTCTTATTTAGAAGGTGTTAAAAAGGATGAAAATAAGGCAAGCGAATTTTTTAACAAAGCTTGTGAGGCAGGGAGCGCAGCAGCTTGCAATGATTTGGCTTTGCTTTTAGAACAAAATAAGCAAGATTTCACAAAAGCAAGCGAGCTTTATGGAAAGGCTTGCGTGCAGGACTTTGCCCTAGCTTGCAACAATTTGGCAAATTTGTATTACAAAGGGCAGGGCGTGAAGCAAGATTATGAGCTGGCTAAAAGGCTTTATGTAAGGGCTTGCGATGAGAATGAGGCTAAGGCTTGTGTGAATTTGGCGAATTTGTATTTTTCTTGGCAAAAATTAAAAAGCGATAAAGAAGAAGCCAAAAAGCTTTACGAAAAGGCGTGTAAACTAGAAGACAAAGAAGCCTGCGAGAAATTCAAAGAGCTTTGAAAACTTGATTTGCACAGCTTGGCTTTTGGATGCTTTTAAGGGGGTTTGAAAAATCTCACTACCACCTTATATAGCTTCTTAATTTTTTTGGCACATCTTTTAAAACACCATCAAAATCCCGCGCCTAAAATTTGAGTAAATCATTGCATTGCGGAGCAATTACAAGACAGCGGCGCGGGTTTTAAAATTTAAAAGGAAATTAAACTTTGTCATTGCGAGATTTGACGCAGTTAAATTATCTGGCGCTGTTTTAGAATTTTTAAATTTTATTCTTTCAAATTGATTTAACTCCAAAAAGTTTTTACAAGCAAATTTATCGCAAAGTATTCTATAATCAAGGCTGAAGCTAGGTTGATGAAAAATAAAATTTTAGGCGTAACAAAGCCTTTGAGCTTAGCAGCGATAAAGCTTAGAGAAAACACCCAAATCAAAATCGCACACACAAGCCCAGCAAACATAAAATAAGCAAACTCATCACTTGCCACAAGCACACTCATACTCAGCCAAAAGCCCACGACAAAGGGGTTTGTAAGATTGAGCAAAAAGCCTTTGAAAAAGCTTTTTAAAGCACTTTCTTGCTTGCTTTCTTTGTCTAAATTTAAATCCTTAGGTTTTTTTCGTATCATCAAAAACGCAACATAGCTCAAAAAACAAAAGCCAAAAATCGCAAAGCCTTGTTCTAAGGTCTCATTTTGCAAAAAAGCAAGCGCGCCAAAGCTTAAAAGCACTAAATATAAAAAATCCGCGCTCATCGCGCCAAAGCCTATAGCAAGGGCGTTTTTAAAAGATTTTAAAGCCACACTTAAAATCAAAATATTAATAGGTCCAAAAGGCACGCTCACGCCAAAGCCCAAAACCACGCCTTGAATAAAACTCTCAATCAAGCCAAATCCCCACTTTTCATAAACGCTTCAATATCTTTTGCGATTTTATCGATAGCAATTTCGGCACTTTCATAATAACACTTATCAAAAAAACTATCGATATAATCATCTTTATGGATATTGTTTAAAATGCTTTTTTGAGCATATTGCATGTAGTGAGCTATGGGTAAAACCTGCCCGCTGGTGCCTATGCAAATGAGTAAATCAGTTTTTTGCAAAAGCTCGTAAAGCCTTTGATACATAGGGGCTGGCTCTTCAAACATAACGATATGTTGGCGCACTTTATTGCTTTTGCAATTGGGGCAAGTTTTATTTTTTTGACTTTCATAACCCACATGAAAAATCTTGCCACAATTCATACATTCTAAATCAGGCAAAAAGCCATGCAAATGAGTGACATCCTTGCAATTTGCCCGCTCTAGCAAATCATCGACATTTTGAGTGAGGACAAAAAGATTTTCGCCGTATTTTTGTTTGAGATTTGCTATCATTTTATGAGCGTGATTGGGCTTGACATTTGCCAGCTCTAAGCGCCTTTTATCAAAAAAATCAAACACTTTTTGCGGATTTTTAGCAAAGCCAGTAGCTGAGCAAACTTCCATCACATTTTCATTATCCCAAAGACCGTCTGAGCCTCTAAAAGTCTTAAGCCCACTTGGAGCACTTAGCCCAGCCCCACTTAAAATCATCACATTTTTCATTTTCGCCCTTAATTTTATGGGTTTGATTTAAATTTAAGCTTTGAATTTAAATGAAGCTTGAAATTTAAATTTATTCTTTTAAAAATTTGCGCTCTATCTTATCAAAGCTCCATAATTTTCTCGCTTCATTTGCTTTTTGTGGCTCGCAAATGAGCATTTCTTCTTTATCGCTTAATGTGTCAATGACTTGCCCATAGGCATCTATAAAGAGTGTATCGCCGTAAAATAGCCACTCATCATCGCTTAAAGGACTTTTTGAAACACCTATGCGGTTTATCCTTAAAATGCTTACCGAGTTTAAAAAAGCACGCGTTTTCAAAAGCTCTAGCCATCTTTTATCACTTTGAAAGGTCGAAGCTGTGGGTACTATGACAAGATCGATTTTTTTATTTCTCACTTCTTGCCAAAAAAAATCAAAATGCACCTCAAAGCCCATCATTAAGGCGCATTTAAGCCCTAGATGTGTGAAATGAAAAAGTTTTAATTTTTGACAATTATTTGCAAAAAATTTCGCTTCATTCCAGTGTGCATAAGGCATTAAAATCTGCTGCTCGTAAGTTTTTAACCCCTCTTTATCCACCTTTAAACACACTTTTTTAAAGCCCTTTGTGCCCACTTCAATAAAAGGCGCGATAATGCCTATATCATAGTGCTTTGCAAGCTCTAAAATATCTTTTTTCTTTTTTTCACTTTGCTCTTTAATCATAGAACGAGGCATTGAAAGAAGCTCTGTAAAAAAGCTATTGAGCACATATTCACCCATACCTACAAGGCTTGCGCCGCTGTCTTTAGCCGCTTTTAAGTAATAATCAAGCCTTGAGCGACTTAAAGAAAGGGTTGGAAGCTGCAGGGCTGCGATTTTAATCATTGTTGCTCCTTTTTAAATTTTATCTTAAAAACCCCTGTCGCTGTTTTAAATGATACAAATTTAAAACAGCTTTAAATGAGTGCTTCATAGACTTTAATTTTTAAATTAAAACTTAGGAGCGAAAGTAGGGCGCTTACTCGCCATTTTCATCATTTTCTATTTCTTTTACTTCTAGTTTTGCTTTTTCTAAAAGTTCTTTAGCTTCTTTGATATTAGCAAGTCCTTCTTTATAAAGTTTCACGCTCTCATCAAGGCTCAGCTCGCTTTCATTAAGCTTTTCAAGCAAGCTTTCAGCCTTTTTTAACTTCTCTTCAAAGTTCATTGATTTACCTTATAATTTGGTGCTTCTTGCGTGATGAAAACATCGTGCACATGGCTTTCTTTAAGCCCTGCTGAAGTGATTTCGATAAATTCAGCCTTGGCTTGAAATTTAGCGATATTTTCAGCGCCCACATAGCCCATGGATGAGCGTAGCCCACCCAAAAGCTGATGAATGACACCGCGAATACTGCCAATATAAGGCACGCGCCCTTCAATGCCCTCTGGCACAAGCTTTTCGCTAGCTGTGCCTTCTTGAAAATAGCGATCCGAGCTTCCTTTTTGCATAGCTGCTAAGCTTCCCATACCCCTGTAAGTCTTATACTGCCTGCCTTGATAGGTAAAAAGCTCGCCCGGGCTTTCATCCGTGCCTGCTAAAAGCGAGCCTATCATCACGGCATTTGCGCCCACTGCGATGGCTTTTGCGATGTCGCCTGAGTATTTGATCCCACCATCTGCTATAACACTTACATTATACTTGCTGGCTTCGCTCACGCACTCATCAATGGCTGAGATTTGCGGCACACCCACACCTGAGACTATGCGCGTCGTGCAAATGCTGCCCGGTCCTATGCCCACTTTGATGACATCTGCTCCAGCTTCGATTAAAGCCTTTGTACCAGCAGCGGTTGCGACATTGCCCGCAATGACTTCAAGCTCTTTAAACTCAGCCTTTATAGCCTTTAAAGTCTCAATGATACCCCGAGAATGCCCGTGCGCGCTATCAAGCACGACAACATCCACGCCCGCTTCCACTAGCGCTCGCACCCGCTCAATTTGATCTACGCCCACAGCAGCGCCCACGACAAGACGGCCGAAGCTGTCTTTATTTGCGTTAGGGTATTCTTTGCGTTTTTTAAGATCTTTTATAGTGATGAGTCCTTCAAGATGACCTTTTTCATCCACGATAGGCAGTTTTTCGACCTTATTTGTGCTAAAGATTTTTTCAGCATCATCAAGCGTGCAGCCCTTTTTAGCTGTGATTAAAGGCGGTTTTGTCATCACATTTTCAACTAAATTGTCTAAATTGCTCTCAAATCTTAAATCACGATTTGTCAGTATGCCGATTAAAATTTTATCCTTATCCACGACAGGAACGCCTGAAATTCTATACTCAGCCATAAGCTCTAAAGCCTCGCGCACCTTAGCTTTAGCACCGATGAAAATGGGATCTATAATGACTCCGCTTTCACTTTTTTTCACGCGCTTGACTTCTCTTGCTTGACTTTGTATGTCCATATTTTTATGAATGATACCAAGCCCTCCAAGACGCGCCATCATAATGGCTGCGCGGTGTTCTGTGACCGTGTCCATCGCAGCTGAGATGATGGGCATATTGAGCGTGATTTTAGGTGTAAGGCGTGATTTTATATCCACTTCTTTAGGCAAAACTTGCGAGTAAGCAGGCACTAAAAGCACATCTTCAAAGGTTAAAGCTCTTTTGGTGATTTTCATTTTTGCCCCTTTGCTTAGAATTTTTATAAAATTATAACTCATTTGAGTTTATGGATTTAACACTAAGGATTTGATTTTGAAAAATTAGAATTTTTTAAATTTAAATCTTTAATGAGTGATTTTAAATTTCAAACCCCGCGCCGCTGTTTTATAAGCTTTAAGAAGCTTTTTTCTCATAATAAGCGATGATTTTATAATGAAGCCACAAAGAAAAAGCCATAATCAAAGAGCCTATAATCAGCCTTTTTGGCTCAAAATCAATGTGCCAAAATACCGCATTGACTAAAATCGCAGCTGGGATTAAGGCATTGTGCATTAAGGCTAGAACTCCGCTATCTACAAGGGTTGCGCCTTTGTTGTATAAAAAATAGCCAAGCCCAGAAGCGATAAATCCAAGATAGATTAAAATGCTCCAAGAAAGGCTGGTTTTAGGTAAATTTGAAATATCGCCAAGCAGGAAAAAGGCTGGCAAGGTTATCAAAACTGCGCCTAAATGAAAATAGCCAAAAATTTCACTTTGTTTATAGACATTTTGCTTTTCAAGCAAGATTTTATAAAGACTTTGCCCAGCGCCAAAGCTTAAATTTGCCATTTGTATGAGAAAAAAGCCCATTAAAAAATGAGAGCTGATTTCATTAAATTTAATAATTACAGCACCAAGGGTGCAAATAAAAATGCTGATAAAATAAAGCGGACGAAAACGCCGTGCAAAAATGTCATAAACAATGGCGATATAAAAGGGTGTAAATATCGTAAAAAGGGCAATCTCGCTCACGCTTAAATAGCTAAAAGAATGATAATAAAACAAATACATAATGCCAATTTGCATCGCGCCAATGCCCATAAGCTTGAGCTTTAAGCTAAGTTTAACGCGCCAATTTAAAAAGGGCAAAAAGACTAAAAAAGCTAAAAACACGCGAAAAAATGCCGCAAAAAAAGCATCCATTTGACCATTAATATAATAGCCTATCAAAGGAAAAGAAAAAGCCCAAATAAAGGTGGATAGGATAAGATAAAGCATATTTTACCTTTGTAAAAATGTGGCTTAATTATATAATAATGAACTTAAATGAAACTAAAATTTGTTTTATAAAATACTTAAAAGACAGGGTGAAATTCAAACTTTGATTTTTTAAGTTTTTAATTAGTTTATTAAAAAAAGTTTAAGAATTTAAAAATATTTTTGAAGTTAATTTTTAAAAAATAAAATTTTAAAATTTGAGTAATTTCAATGATTGTTAAGCATTAAAATAAAATTTTGTTACAAAATTTCACATTTGGCTCATAAATGAAATTATTTTTTATCTTCATCTATGCTAAATACAGGCAAGCTCCACTCAAAGCGAATGGCTAAAAGACGAAAGCTCACACCTATAAAAAGCGTGATTAAAGTCGCTAAAAGCTCGCTTAAATTAAGTTTTATCAAAGCATAATACAAAGCCCCTGAAACTATCGCCACGCCAGCATAAATTTCTTTTTGAAAGACAAGGGGAATTCTAGCACAAAGTATATCTCTAAAAATACCACCAAAAACTCCTGTAATCACAGCCGCACTCACAGCAATTACAAGCCCTAAGTCCTTTTCAATCGCAACAATAGCTCCTAAAATGCTAAAAACAACAAGTCCTATGGCATCAAGGGTAAGAAAGAGCCTTTCAAGCTGGGTAACTATTCGAGGAATTTGAGTCGTTAAAAGTGCGCAAATGCAAATTAACAGCACATAACTAGGATGCGCTACCCATGTGAGCGGATAATGAGCTAGTAGCATATCTCGTATACTGCCGCCACCTATGGCTGTAACAAGGGCGATGAACATCACGCCAAACAAATCCATTTTATGCCGTCCAGCAGCTATAGCTCCCGTCATCGCTTCGGCTGAAATTCCTATGATATAAAGCACGCTTAAGAGCATTTAAATCTTTCTTAAAATTTTTTCTCAAATAAAAGCGTTTTAATTTCGCTTATTTCTAAAAGTGCTTGTGTTTAAATTAAGAACTTATTTTACTTTAAGGATACAATGTTTACGTTTAAAAGAATTTAATAAAAATATCTTTAATGTCTTCAATATCTCTTTTATAATGTTTTAAATTTACACAAAATTGCATTTTTTAAGCAAAATATTATCATCAAATTTTTAAATTTAGTTTTAAATTTAAGGGCTTTTTAAAATTTTAAGCCAGTTTTTTAAAATTTATCAAGTGAATTTTTAGCAAATTTGCAAAGCAAAACTAGAATTTCAAACCCTTAAATTTTTTAATTTCACACGAATTCTTTAGCTTCGCACAAATTCAGCCCTGATTTTTCAAATATTCATTGATAATCACGCCATCATTTAGTCCCACTACAATGCTTGCTCCATTTTTAGTCGCTATATCGCCTGCGACAAAAATGCCTTTTACATTTGTTTCTTTATGTTCATCAAATTTAGGGATACCCTTATCATCGACTTCTACGCCACATTTTTGTAAAAAATCCACAGGCGTTGAGCCGCCAATCGCATAAATCACCCTATCATAAACTTCACTTGAGCCATCATTAAATTTAAGCCTTGCCTTGCCATTTTCATCTTCAACTTCTGTGATATCAAAGCCGAGTTTAAGCGTGATTTTACCACTCTTTGCGGCTTCTTCGACATCTTTTAAATTAATATCATTCAGCCTTGTGAATTTATCGCGCCTGTAACATAAAGTAACATTATTTTTATCCGCTAAATCCACCGCGTATTCAGCCGCGGAGTTGCCCCCACCTACGATGATGATTTTCTCGCCCGCTTGAACGGAATTTGCATTGAAATTAATCACCTTTGAAAGCGAGCTAGGAAGCTTGTAATCAGGCTTGTTTGGCTTGCCCATGCGCCCGATTGCGATGATGATATTTTTGCATTCAAAAGTATCTTTTGGAGTGGTTACGATGAAATGAGTGTGTAAATTCTTCACACTTTCAACCTCGCTATTGTATTCAAGTTCAATAGAATGGTCCTTCACAGCCTTTGCAAAAGTCTCAAGCGCACTTTCTTTTGTGCCATCTTCTAAAGGAATATGTCCGCGGTTATTGCTATCATGTCCTTTATACTCCTTATCCACGCGCTTTCCGTCCTTATAAAAGACGCGAAAGGTTTGACAGCTCTCATTTGCTTTCTCAAGCACCACGACTTTTTTGTCCGCAAGCTTTGCTTCAACTGCTGCGCCAATGCCTGCAGGTCCTGCTCCTACAATCACAATATCCACATTTTTCATTGAATTTCACCTCGTTTTTAAGAATTTTTTGTATAATTTAACAAATTTTTGATAAATAAAGGATTAAAATGCGCTCAAAGCTTGTAAATCTTAAAAAAAACTCTACAAATTTACTCAATTTAAGTCCTTTGAAAAAAGAGCAAATCATCCTTGAAATCGCGTCCAATTTAAGAAAAAATTTTGCTGAAATTTTAAAGGCTAATGATAAAGATATAAAAGCTTTTAAAAAAGATAACGCGCTTAAAGATAGGCTTTTGCTGAATGAAAACCGTCTTAAAAACCTGTGTGATAGCCTTGAAATTATCGCAAGGTTTGATGATCCTATCGGTAAAATTTCACAAGGCTGGATTAATTATGCCGGGCTTAAGATTGAAAAAATCAGCATTCCATTAGGTGTTTTGTGTATGATTTATGAGGCCCGCCCAGCTTTGAGTGCTGAGATTGTCGCTTTAATGTTAAAAAGTAGCAATGCTTGTGTGTTTAAAGGCGGCAGCGAAGCTATAAATTCAAATGCTGCTTTTTTTAAAGTGATACAAAGTGTGTTGAAAAAGCACAATTTAGACAAATGTTACTTAATGTTACAAAGCAAAGATGAAGTGAATGAGCTTTTAAAATTTGATGATTTGATAGACGCAATCATTCCGCGCGGCAGCTCGGCGATGATAAAAGCCATCAGTGAACGCACGAAAATCCCACTCATTAAGCAAGATAAAGGCTTGTGTCATATTTTTGTCGATGAAAGTGCAAATATCAAAAAGGCTATAAAGATCATCATCAACGCAAAGTGCCAGCGTCCAAGCGTTTGTAACGCCGTTGAAACCTTGCTCGTGCATAAAAATATCGCAAGCAAGCTTTTTAAGGCTTTAAAGCCTAAACTTGCTAAATTTAAGGTAAAAATTCACGCCCACAAAAACGCGCTTGACTTTTTCAAAGACTATGAAAACGCAGTTTTGGCTACTCAAAAAAGCTTTGAAAGCGAGTATTTAGACTATGAACTTAATGTTAAAACCGTCTCAAATACCGATGAAGCCATAGCTCATATCAATGAATTTAACTCACAGCATAGCGAGAGCATACTCTCAAATGATGCAAGAAATATCGCTCAATTTCAGCGTGAAATCAACTCCGCCTGCGTTTATGCCAATGCTTCGACGCGCTTTAGTGACGGGGGCGAATTTGGCTTTGGTGGGGAAGTGGGCATTTCGACAAATAAACTTCACGCACGAGGTCCTATGGGGCTTAGTGAGATGACGACTTATAAATATATCATCAGTGGCGATGGACAAATTAGAGAATAAGGCTGAAAATTAAGATAGATTGTAAAAAAGTAACAATTTGATTTTTACAATAAAATTAAGAAAATTTATAAATTTATTCAATATTTTTTTATAATAAAAGAAAATTTAATTTTTGTCTTTCATCAGCGCTGGTATTAATTAGGATGTAATTTTGAGAAAGTAGAGTTTAAATTTCAAATCCGCGCCGCTGTTTTAAAAATTTTTTAAATAAAATATGAGAATAAATTGGAAATTATCTTTAGAAATTCATCCTTATATAACATTATAAATTTACAAAATTTATTTTTAAGAATTTTATTCTTAAAAATTTAAATTAAAATTTAAAAAGCTCTCATTTAACACAAATTTTAAATTCTTTGCTAAAATACGCGTTAAAATTTCAAAAAACAAAACAATAAAAAGGATATAAAATGCAGTTTCAAACTGAAGTCAATCAGCTTTTAAAGCTAATGATTCATTCTTTGTATTCAAACAAGGAGATTTTTTTACGCGAGCTTATTTCAAATGCTAGCGACGCTCTTGATAAGCTAAATTACCTCACAATTAGCGATGATAAATTTAAAAGCTTAAATTTCACGCCACGCATTGATATAAAATTTGATGACAAAGCTAAAACGCTTACGATTAGCGATAATGGTATAGGTATGAATGAAGAGGATTTAAAGGCAAATTTAGGCACGATTGCAAAAAGTGGCACAAAGAGCTTTTTAGAAAGCTTAAGCGGGGATGCAAAAAAGGACTCTCAGCTCATCGGTCAATTTGGCGTGGGCTTTTACTCAGCCTTTATGGTGGCTAGCAAGGTCGAAGTTTTAAGCAAAAAGGCGCTTGAAAATGAGGCTTATTTATGGAGCAGCGATGCAAACGGCTATGAAATCACAAAATCTAGCAAACAAATGCAAGGCACGAGCATTACTTTACACCTTAAAGATGAGGAGTTTTTAAGCCCTTACCGCATTGAAAATATAGTCGAAAAATACTCAAATCACATTCAATTTCCTATTTTTATGGAAAAAGAAGAGTATTTGCCTTTAAGCGAAGAAGAACAAAAGCAAAACAAAGAGCCTAAAAAAGAGCTTAAAATAGTGCAAATTAACACAGCCACAGCACTTTGGAGACAAAATAAATCTAAGCTTAAAAGCGAAGATTATGAGAAATTTTACGAGCAAAATTTCAACGACAACAACAAGCCGCTTTTATATATCCACACTAAAAGCGAGGGTAAATTCGAGTATAACACGCTTTTTTTCATACCAAGCTTTGCGCCTTATGATTTGTTTCGCGTGGATTATCAAAGCGGGCTAAAGCTTTATGTAAAGCGCGTTTTTATAAGCGATGATGACAAAGAGCTTTTGCCGACTTATCTTCGTTTTATAAGAGGAATTGTCGATGTCGAGGACTTACCTTTGAATGTAAGCCGTGAAATTTTACAAGAAAATATCATCTTAAAAGCGGTTAAAGAAGCTAGCGTAAAGAAAATTCTAAGCGAATTAGCAAGGCTTAAAGAAAAAGAATTTGACAAATACAAGCAGTTTTTTAGCCTATTTGGCAAGGTGCTTAAAGAAGGACTTTATGGCTTTAGTACTGAAAAGGACGCCTTGCTTAAGCTTATGCTTTTTAAAAGCACGCATTCAAAGGAACTTACGAGCCTAGTTGATTATAAGGCACGTATTAAAGAGGGACAAAAAGAGATTTTTTATATCACAGGAAGCAATGAAAGCTTACTTCGCAACTCCCCACTACTAGAAAGTTACAAAGAGCAAAATATAGAGGTTTTACTGCTTGATGATGATATTGATAGCATTATTGCGCCGAGTTTGCCTGAGTTTGAGGGTTTGAAATTTGCTGCTATTAATCAAGTTGAAGAAAGTATAGAGCTCGGCGATGAAGAAAAGAAAAGCTTTGCGCCTATTTTAGCTAAATTTAAGGAGCTTTTAAAGGATGAGGTGGAGGATGTGCGCCCTACTTCAAGGCTCAAAGACGCCCTTTCTTGCATAGTTTATGATAAAAATAAGCCTGATTTTGCTATGCAGCAACTTTTAAAGCAAATGGGACAAGAACAAAATATCAAGCCTATTTTAGAGCTCAATCCAAAGCACGAAATTTTCACGCTTTTAAAGCAAAATGAAAGCTTTACGCCAGATATTGCAAATTTAGTGCTAGGTATGGCAAAACTAAGCGAGGGCATAGGGCTTGATGAGCCTAGCGAGTTTAACAAGGCTTTGAATAAAATTATCATAAAGGCTTTGAAATGATAATGAGCGTGCCCGCAAGCGAAGCGATTTTAAGTGATTATCAAATTTTTGATGTTAGAAGCAAGGCTGAGTGGCGCGATACGGGCGTGATTAAAGGAAGCGTGCTTTTAAGCTTTAATTTAAGCAATGGCTCGCCAAATCCTGATTTTTTAAGCGAGTTTAAAAGGCTTGCCGATACGAGCCGCCCCATCGCTATCATTTGCGCTGCAGGGCTTAGAAGCGCAGCAGCTGCAAATTTAATCAAAGCAAAGCTTGGCATAGAAACGACAAATTTAAAAGGCGGTATGTATAAGCTTTTAGAAGAAGGCTTTCAGGGCGAAAGCTACCACGGACAAGACCTTTCGCAAGGCTAGGTGCATGAACTCTACAATTTTATTTTATCTTCTTTTAGCCACGCTTGCTTTTTTAACGCTTTTTTATGCACTTAAAAAGCTGACCTTGCAAATTGATATACAAGAAGAAAACGAGGATCTAAAGGCTCCTAAGGCTGAAATTTATCCTGAGTTTTGCGATATCATCTCAAATCAAATTTCAAATTTAAAAGAGCGAGTAAATGCTGATAAATTAGAGCTTTTAGAAGAAGATAAAAAGGATAAATTGCTAGAAAGCTTGAGCGATTTAAACCGCAAACTCACCTTCATTCAAACTATGAATTTAAGTAAAAAAAGCGATGAAATTTGGCAAAAAGAGCTTTTTTCTTTTTTAAAAGAACTTGAAGATTTACTTCTTGAAAATTTAAAAGAAGGCGAAAAAGAAGCAGATGGCCTACGCACCTTTTTAATGAATGCCTTTGAAAATTTACAAAAAAAGGCTTAAAATTTCAAAATTAATTTTTTAAAACTCGCGCCGCTGTTTCAAGAATTTATTTAAATGATTTAAAAAGCTTAAATTTTAGCTTTGAAAACAAAGCCTGTTTTTTCAAATTTCATCTTCTTTTCATAAAATTTATGTGCTTTTGTTCTAAAAAAGCTTGAGCTTAATTCAATCTCATCAAAACCTTGTTTTTTAGCATATTTTAAAAAGTTTTTCAAAGCTTTTTCTCCCAAACCCTTGCCACGCAAGCTCTCATCTATCACAAAATCACACAAATAAAGGCATTTATTATGATAAAGCACAAAAAAGCTCATAAAGCCTAAAAGCCCTATGATTTGTCCTTTTTGTAAAATGGCTAAAAGCTTGTAATCTGAGCTCTTTCTAGCCTTTTTAAAGCGGGCTAAAAACTCATCAAAGCTCAAATGACGAAATTCTTTCATTAAAAAATACACCTTTTCAAGCTCTTTTTTCTTTTTAAGCTCTATAAATTTCATTATTTGCCTTAAAGAGTGAAATTTTCAAAAATTTCATTTTTAAGCTTAGGCAAAAGCATAAAGGCTGCAAAAAGGGCTTGTTTACGGATGAAGTTTCTATCTCCTTTTAAGCTTAGTTTTTCTTGTAAAAAAGTGCCATCTTTATACATCGCTCCGATAAAGATTTCCCCAGCTCTTACGCCCTCATTCATCCCGCTAGCTACTCCGCTAATAGCAATGGCAAAATCAGGATTTGCCGTCTTAAAAAGCCCCTTAAGCATAAAATAAATACAACGCTCGCTATAAACGCCTCCGCCATCAAGCACAGCTTCGCTAACACCCAGCCATTCGTGCTTTAATCTTTTACTATAAGTTACAAGCGAGCCCTCAAATATAGCACTCACTCCCTCAATACTTGTAAGCTCACTTGCTAAAAGCCCACCCGTGCAGCTTTCTGCAAAGGAAATTTTTAAATCTTTTTCCAAAAGCCTTGAAATGACAAAGCTTACAGGATTATCATTTAAGAAAAATTTAGAGCCAAAGAGCTTTGAAACGCCTTGTAAAAAGCTTTCAAGCTCGTTTTGATTAAAAGCACTTGCCTTAATTAAAACTAAATCACTTAAAAGCTCACTCACGCAAAGGCCTATACGGTAGGTGCTGCTTAAAGTTTGCAAAAGTAAATTTGCACTTTCACTGTCCATAGAATAAAGGCAAAAATAAGCTTCATTTAAGTTTATATCGCCAAGTAAAGCGGGTAAATCATCATTTAAACTCACAGATAAAACATTGATTTTACAAGGCTTTTGCTCAAGCTCAAATTCACAAAGATAGCTATTTTTCGTAAAACTAGCTTTATCAGGCACTAAAAAATCATCTTTAAGCACTAAATTATCATCGCTTAAGGTAGAAAGTATCTTAGCAATAGTAGCGTGATTTGCTTGCTGGCTAAAAAGCGTGATAAAATCGTATTTTAAAAGCAATTCTTCAAGGATAAAGGGGAAATTTTTATCAATTTTTGTGCTAAATCTAAGCTCTTTCAACTCCTTAAATTTAGCCTTGTAAGTCCTTATGATATAATCCTTAAAAGGTTCATTTATAAGAATTTCTTCACCTAAAATGAAAAGCAGATGATTCATAATTGTCCTTGTTTTAATGTTTTAATTAATTTTAAGTTAAATTTAAATTTTTACTTATAAATATCAGGCTGGGTTTAAAACTAAATTTTATAAAGCTTTAACGCTCGGCGCAGTTTTTCACAAAAGAAACTTGAAAGGCTTGCGCCTTTCTTTTCTTTTGGAAAAAAGCGTCTCGCTTTTAAACTCTATAAAATTTAGCTTAAAATATAAGTTTAAATTCCAAATTTAATTTTTAAATTTAACTTAAATTTAAAAAATTTTGTTTTTAAAACTTAAATTTTTCTCAAATTATAGCTAAATTTAAAGTCAAATTTAAAGCATTTTAAAGTAAAATTGTGATTTTAAAATCATTTTGAGGTTGAAAATGGATTATAAAGAGACTTTGTTGTTGCCACAAACGACTTTTGCGATGAGGGCAAATTTAAGCGAGGGCGAAAAAACGCGTTTTGAAAAATGGTTTAAGCAAAATTACGTTTATGAAAAGATGAAAAAATTGCGTGAAAAAGCAAGCAAAAGCTTCACTTTACACGATGGTCCGCCCTATGCAAACGGCCATATTCACTTAGGACACGCTCTTAATAAAATTTTGAAAGAAACGATTATAAAAACGCATTTTTTTAATGGAGAAAAAGTGCGCTTTACTCCGGGCTGGGATTGTCACGGCCTTCCTATAGAACAACAAATTGAGATTAAATTAGGCGATAAAAAGAAAAATTTAAGCAAAAAAGAGATAAGAAAGCTTTGCCGCGAGCACGCAAGCGAGTTTATCGACATTCAAAGGGCTGAGTTTAAGGCTCTTGGTATTATAGCTGATTGGGATAAGCCTTATGTTACGATGGACTATGCTTTTGAAGCCTCAATTTACCGCGTTTTGTGCGAGGTGGCTAAAAAGAAGCTTTTGGTACAGCGCTCTAAGCCTGTATTTTGGAGCTGGGCGGCTAAAACGGCTTTAGCAGAAGCTGAGGTTGAATATGAGGATAAGGAAGATTACTCCATTTTTGTAGCTTTTGATTTGAGCGAAGAAGCCTTTAAAAAACTAGAGCTTGATAAAACGCCGCTTAAAAAAGCTGCTGCTGTGATATGGACGACCACGCCTTGGACCTTGCCGGCTAATCAAGCTATATCTTTAAATCCTAATGAAAAATACGCACTCACTAGCGAAGGTCTCATTTTAGCAAAGCCTTTGATTGAGAGTTTAACTCAAAAAGGACTGACTAAGGGCGAAATTTTAAAAGAATTTAAAGCAAGCGAGCTTGAAAATTTAAACGCGATAAATCCTTTAAATTCCCATCCTTCGCGCTTTATCTTAGGCGAGCACGTTTTAATGGACGGAGGCACAGGGCTTGTGCATACGGCGCCAGGGCACGGCGAGGATGATTATTATGTGTGTTTGAAATATGGCATTGAAGTGCTTATGCCTGTTGATGATGCGGGGCTTTATGATGAAACTTTGCGCGAAAAAAAGCTTTTGCCTGAGAATTTGTTAAACGAGTTTATAGGGCTTCATATCTTTAAGGCAAATGAGCGCATTTTAGAGCTTTTAGGCGAAAATTTGCTGATGAGTTCTAAATTTATACACTCCTATCCTTTTTGTTGGCGCACGCACAAGCCCGTGATTTTTAGAGCTACAAAGCAGTATTTCATTGCTATGGATGAGACAAATTTAAATGGAAAAAGTCTAAGAGAGCTAGCTTTAAATGAGATTGAAAAGACAAAATTTTATCCACAAAGTGGCATTAAACGCATAGGCTCTATGGTTCAAAATCGCCCTGATTGGTGCATTTCAAGGCAGAGAAATTGGGGTGTGCCTATTGCTTTTTTAAAGGATAAAAAAAGCGGGAATTTAATCTTAGATGATGAAGTTTTAGAGCACATCGCAAGCCTTTTTGAAAAAGAGGGCGCAGATATTTGGAGCGAAAAAAGCGTGAGCGAGCTTTTGCCTGTAAATTCTAAATTTAGGGCTGAGGATTTAGAAAAGATTGAGGATATTTTAGATGTGTGGTTTGATAGTGGCAGCACCTGGGCGGCTGTGCTAAAAAGCACTCATTATGATGCGGGCGAGTTTCCAGCAAGTATATATTTAGAAGGAAGCGATCAGCACCGTGGCTGGTTTCAAAGCTCCTTGCTTTTAAGCACGGCTATCAATTTAAAAGCCCCTTACAAAGCCATTTTAACGCACGGTTTTACCATAGATGAAAAGGGACGCAAAATGAGCAAATCCCTTGGCAATGTCATCGACCCGCAGCAAGTGGCTAAGGAATACGGCGTTGAAATCTTAAGGCTTTGGATTATGCTAAGTGATTATAGTAGCGATTTAAAAATCTCGCAAAATATCCTTAAACAAGTCGCCGAGCAATACAGAAAGATTAGAAATACCATAAGATTTTTGCTTGCTAATACAAATGATTTAGAGTTTTTAGAAACGAAGCATTTTAAAATGCTTGATTTGTGGATTTTAAGCAGGGCAAGCGAAGTTTTTAAGGCAGTTCGAGCTAGCTTTAATGCTTATGAATACGCCAAGGGTTTTAATGTGCTTTTAAATTTTCTCATTAGCGATTTAAGCGGAATTTATCTTGATGTGAGTAAGGATAGGCTTTATTGTGAAGCAAAAAATGCAGATAAAAGAGTGGGCGCTCAAAGTGCGATGGCTATCATCGCAAAAGAGCTTTTAATCTTGCTTGCGCCCGTTTTAACTTATAGCGTCGATGAAGCGCTCGAGCATGCAAACGCTGTGATTAAAGGTAGTGCAAAAGATGTTTTTGACCTTGTTTTTAAAAAAGAATTAGAGTATGAATTTAAGGACAATGCGCCTCTTTTGCTTGAAAGCAGAAGCAAATTCTTAGAACTCGTTGATAGTTTAAAAAAAGAAAAGATCATCAAATCCACACTTGAACTTGAGCTTGAAACTTCATCAAATGAGCTTTTAAGCTATGATTTGGACGAGCTTGAGGACTGGTTTTTAATCAGTTCTATCAAAAGCTTGGATAAAAACAGCGAATCTTTAGGCGAGTTTAAAATAGGCGATGCGCATTTTAAAATCACTAAAACCAAGCTTTGCAAATGTCCAAGATGCTGGAAATTTAAGGCTAAAAATGAAAATGAGCTTTGCTTGCGCTGTGAAAAGGTGCTTAAAAACTAAATTTTAATCGTTTTAAAAATCAAATAAAGGATAAAAATGCTTCAAACTCAAATCCCCACTTGGCTCGTTCTTACGACAATTATTGCCGTTTTTGCTGTAAGTTTTATCTTTGCCATTATCATTAAAAAAGGAAAAAAATGATCACTTTAAAAGAAGCTTTAAACTACTCACAAAACGAGCTTGACGCGCTTAAAAAAGAACTCAATTTAAAAGCAAAAGAGCAAAAGCAAATGGGCGCTTATGTGGAGCAGTTTTTAAATTTACCTTTAAGCGAGATTGAAAATGCTAGCGGCGTGCCAGTAGCCATTAAAGATAATATCAATGTCAAAGGCTGGGCGCTTACTTGTGCGAGCAAGATTTTGCAAGGCTATATCGCGCCTTATGATGCCACGGCGATTGTAAATTTAAAGCAAAATGGCTTCACTCCTTTTGGGCGCACAAATATGGATGAATTTGCTATGGGAAGTAGCACGGCGACATCTTTTTATGGAAAGACCTTAAATCCTTTAAACTCAAACCGTGTGCCAGGTGGTAGTAGTGGCGGAAGTGCTGCTGCGGTGGCAAGTGGGCTAGCCTTGGCAAGCTTGGGTAGCGATACGGGCGGTTCTGTGCGCCAGCCTGCTGCATTTTGTGGCTGCGTGGGCTTTAAGCCAAGCTATGGGCGCGTAAGTCGCTACGGCTTAGCTGCTTATTCATCAAGTTTAGATCAAATCGGCGTTTTAGCGCAAAATGTTGAAGATGCGGCACTTTTATACGATGCAATTGCAGGATATGATGAAAAGGACAGCACCAGCGCAAAGCTTGATTCTATCAAAACTGCACCAAATTTAAACGCTCAAAAAAAGCTTAAAATCATCGTCATTGAAAATTATATCAACGAAGTAAGCGATGAGGTTAAAAAAGCTCTTTTAAGGGCTGTTGATATGCTTAAAACAGCAGGTCATAGCATAGTTTATAAAAATCTTAATGATTTTAAATACGACATCGCGGCTTATTATATCATCGCAACAGCTGAAGCGAGCGCGAATTTAAGCCGCTATGATGGGGTGCGTTATGGGCGCAGAAGTGAAAATGTGAAAAATCTTAAAGATATGTATGTAAATACTAGAAGCGAGGGCTTTGGCGATGAGGTGAAGCGGCGTATTTTGCTGGGCTGCTTTGTGTTAAGTAGCGGTTATTATGATGCTTATTATTTAAAGGCTTTAAAGGCGCGCGCTTTAATCAAGTCAAAATATGAAGAGCTTTTAAGCGAGGGCGATTTAATCTTTATGCCAGTTACCCCAACGACAGCCTTTGAGTTTGAGAGTAAAAAAAGCCCTATGCAAGCGTATTTAGAAGATATTTATACCATTTCTGTAAATTTAGCAGGACTTGGGGCTATTTCTGTTCCTATAAGCAAGGATAAAAGCGGCTTAAATATCTCAGCTCAGCTCATTTGCAAAGCATATAATGAGCAAACTTTGCTTGACGGGGCGCTAAGCCTTGAAAAAGCGGTGCAAAATGCTTAAATTTATCTATAAATTTATCTATAAATTTATATTTTATAGCCACCCAAGATGATGAAGTAGAATTTTAGAAAATTCCTAAAACAGCGGCGCGTATGAAGTTTAAATAAAATTTTTCGCTGCTATCAAAATGCGAAATAGGGCAGAGTTGTAAATTTATGCGCTTTGTTTGTGGTAAAACTCTTTTAAAGTGTTATAAATTTTTTCCAAATCCGCTTGCAAAGTCTTTATTAGCGGATATTTGGGTAAAATCTCGCCTGTAAAATTGCCATTTGTGGCGTGATATACGCTGACATTGTATTTTGAAGCATAAAATTTAATTAACAGTCTTTGCAAATTTGGCTCTATAAAATCATCAAACCAAGCGTTATTTGAAAGAGCGATGATGATATTTTTTTCTTTAAAAAGAGCTTCTTTTGTGGCTTCATAACAAATGGCGTTAGTGATTTTTTGCCCTGCTAGCTCGTAAGTGTTTAAGGGCGCGCCCCTTGAAAATTCTCCAAAATTGATTAAATATTTTTTAAAAAAGTCTTTTAAAAAGGGAATTTCTTCTCCAAAAGGCACCAAATAATGCTTGTTTAAGATTTGATCCTTGCCCTTTATGAAAACATAAGTAGAATTATAAACTTCATTTTCTTTACTGCTAAATGCTCCTGCAATGATATTAATTTGATAAGAAAGCTCTTGTAAAATCGCGTAATATCGCCCCTCAAAATCACGCTCTAAATCAAAAGCAAAGGCACTTTCAGGTAAAATTATAAGCTCTTTTTTAGCCTCAATCGCCTTTTTAATTTCAAGCACTAAATCATCGGCATTTTTTTGCATATTGAGATTTAAAAATTTTTGATCCTGTGAAATATTTGTTTGAACTAATTCATAATTTAGGCTCAAACGCTCAAATTTAGGCTCGTCCTTTTGAAGCCCTATATAACAAAGTATTAAAATAATAGCGATTTTATAATATCTTGAAATGTATTTTTCATAGTAAAAATAAGAGATTAAAAATAAGCAAATGATGCCTTTAGTGGAGCATTCAAAAAGACCTGGCACCACTAAAACGCCCCAGTTTAGCCAGTCAAAGCCAAGCGGATGAATATAGCTTAAGCCAAAAATAGCCCCTAATCTTAATAAATCAAATTTAAAAAGATAGCAAATTCTAAACAACACCCCATAAAATAAGCCCACGCCAAGCATAATCAAAGGCACTAGATAATGAAGATTGAAATAAATCGATGAAAGTCCCAGCCAAAAAAACCAAAAAAGCCCCAGAAAAAATCCCGTAAAAAAATACCCCCATTTATCGCTTCGAAGCAGCAACACAAGCCCATAAATAGCGATAAAGGGCGATAAAATTTCAAGGCTTAAACTTTGATATTTTGAAATATAAATTGAATTTGAAATGAAAAATGCGCAAATAAAGGCTTTTATTATTTTAAAAATGCTAGAATTGTGATTTAATTTTTTCAAAAAAGGAAAAGAAAATGGAACAAAACTCAGTGCTGACCTCATTATTACCTCTAATCGTGCTTTTTGCGATTTTTTATTTCTTGGTGATAAGACCTCAACAAAAGCAAGCCAAAGCTCATAAAAAGATGATTTCAGAACTTGCCAAAGGCGATAAAATTATCACCACAGGCGGGCTGATTTGCGAGGTGGTAAAACCAGAAGAAGATTTTATCAAAGTTAAGCTTAATGATGAGAATGTTATTGCGAAAATTTCAAAAGAATTTATTGCAAAAAAAATCAGCGAACAATAAATTTCTTTTGGATAAATGGCGATGAATCATAAAAAATTCACTTACAAAACGGCTGTTTTCGCCCTTGTACTCATCTTTGGCGTTGCTTTTTCTCTGCCTTCGTTTTTACAAAGTGAAACAGGCAAGAAAATCAATCTAGGGCTTGATTTGCAAGGTGGGCTTTACATGCTACTTGGCGTTGATAACGCTGAAGCCGTAAAATCAAAGATTAA
>CAKVAF010000016.1 GCA_934718785.1 uncultured Campylobacter sp.
TAGTTCTTGCTCGCTGATTTTACTCGGTAAAGAATGAAGCTTATTTTTCAGCCCTTGAATTTCAGCTTTTAAATTTGCGTTTTCATTATTTAAATTCAAAAGCCTATCGTTTATTTCTTGTATTTTTTTATCTTTTAATCTTATATTTTTTAAAATTAAAGCAGCGATACTTTCCATAATCTCATTATTATTTGTATCGAGTTTATCAAAAGAATATTGATGATTTTTATAAAAATTAAATATTAAATTTAATGTTAAATGAGTTAAAATTTCATAAAATTTAGATGAAAAATTTATATAAATTTCATTTCCCCATCCTGAAAACAAGTCTTTAAAAGTTTTTGAAAGAAGTTCTTTTTTTTCTTTATCTTTGTAGTTTTTTATAAAATCTTTTATTACAAGAGATGAATAAAAATAACCCGTATGTCTGTAAAATGTCAGTAAAATTTGATCATCTTGAAATTCATTTGCAAATTCTTTGAGTTTTAATGGGATATGTAAAGAATTTATAGTGTTGCTTTTACTTCTATCCATAATACTACCGCTACGCAAGCGGTAATAATACATTGGCGTATCTATAAAACAAAGCCAATTTGCACTAGAAGTAAGCAAAACGCCAAAATGATGATCTTCATGTGCAATAAAATTGATAAATTTAAGTTTTATTTTTTGAAGATAAGAAAAATTTATAAAAGCATTATTACCTGAATAAAACCAACTTGGAGCACCTTTTATCCAATCTTTTGATGACAAAGATTTAAATTTTACATTTGAAGTAAGCAAATTTAAAGAAAAACTTCTATTAAAATTATTAAAATTAAAAGCCTTATTAAACACCACATCCGCTTTTGTTTTTAAAACAATTTTTACATTATACTCCACATAATCAGCGCTTAAAAAATCATCTGAATCAGGCATCATAAGATAATCAATTTTAGGCACTTCAAGCGTGGTTTTATCTATCTTTTCATCTTTAAAAAATGCTTTAGCTTTTGAAATATGCTTGATATTTAAAGCATTTTCATTAATGATTTTAAAGGCATAGAATTCATCATTTTTGAAATTTTTATCCATTTCAAGCTCATACTCAGTGCCAAAAAACTCGATACCCACATTGCGCGCCGAGCTTAAACCGCCATTTTCTTTGTCTATAATGATAATTCTACTATCTTTAAGAGCGTATTCTTTAGCGATTTCAAAGCTTTTGTCTTTACTGCCATCATTTACAAGCACAATACTTAAATTCTTATAAGTTTGATGAATAATGCTTTCTAAGCACTCTCTAAGATAAAGCTCTACATTGAAAATAGGCACGATAATACCGACTCTTGGGGTGTTTTTTGAATGTAATTTTAAAGATTTTAAAGCAGGATTTGCATGGGTAGTAGAATTTGAAATATCTACATTTTTAAAATCATTAATTGAAGCTGAATTTAAATTTGATTTAAGTTTAGAGTCGTCTCTCTCTCTCTCTCGTTGTTTGCAATATTTGTTAAATTCTTATCTTTCAAGCTTTTCTTCTTTTGATATAATAAAAAATAATTATAGCAAATTTTAAATTTTAAAGCAAATGATAGTAATTTTTAAGCAAGATTAAAGCAGCCAAAGAGTCGAGTTTGCCATCTTTTTGGCTGAATTTGCTTTTTTGTGTGCTTTCATTTCTAAGCGCGCTTGCATCCTTACTTGAAAAGGCTTCATCGACAAAAACAAGCTCGCCGCCAAAGTCTAAAAGGCTTGCAAAATGCTTAGCGCGCCTTTTCATCTCATCTTCGCTGCTTGCGCCTTCGCTCACGCCAATGAGAAGCGTTTTGATATCGTGTTCTTTTAAAAGTGCGCTTATTTCAGCGACTGCTTGATTTCTATTTTTTCTAAATACCGCATTTAAGGGAATTGCGATAGTTTTATTCACACAAAGTGCTACACCTATGCGCTTTAAGCCAAGATCAAGGGCAAGGGTTTTCATATTTAGCCTTTCAATTGATTTTAAAAAGCGCCAAGGCTTTGAAATCAAAAATTTTTAAATTCATTAAATTTAGCGCATTCATTTTAAAATTTACAATTCATTGTAAATTTTAAATTTATATATTTTGTTTTAAGCTTAAAAACAGCGGCGCGAGTTGTAAAATTAATAAAATTTAAAAATTGCCGTCATTGCAAACACAAGCGTGGCAATCCACAAATTCAAAAGCCAAATTCCTGTCATTGCGAGACAAAACGAAGTTTTGTCGTGGCAATCCATTCTTTACTTTTGTGATTAAATTATGGATTGCCGCGCCGACTTTGTCGGCTCGCAATGACGGCAATTTTAATTTTCTTTTAAATTTCAAAACTCGCGCCGCTGTTTTAAAATTTACTTTAAATTTTTAAAACTCACTCCAAAGCGCGCACAAAAACGCCATCAATGCTAATCTTACCCAAAAGCTCATACTCATAAACTCTTTCGCCAAAGCGCTTTAAGGCTTCTTCAAGGCGCGCGCCACTTTTGCAAAAGTTAAGAATTTCATCCTTTGGCGCTGAGCTTAAATCAGCCTTTATGCCAAAATCTTTAAGGCTTTGAATGATGAACTCATCGATATTTGCGATGAGTTTGGCTTTGTTTTTGGCTAAAAGCGTGTTCGTGCCAAGGCTTTCATTGAGCCGCTGGGGCAGGACGAAAACTTCTTTTTCAAGCTCGTTTGCTAGGCGCGCACTTTGCATACTGCCGCTTCTTAAGTCAGCTTGTGCGATGATGATTTTAGGGCAAAGCGCGATAATCAGGCGGTTTCTTAGCAAAAAGTCAAAGCGCTTTGGGGCAGGGTTGTTTGCGTGCTCGCTAAGTGCTAAGGCTTTTTCATAGATTTGGCGGATGATTTTAGCATTGCTTTGCGGATAAATGCTATCTAGCGAATTTGCAAAAATGCCTATGGTGCAGGGCATTGCACCAGTTGCTGCAGCGATATCGACACCCAAAGCTCCCCCACTTACAATGCAAATTCCTTTGCTAGCAAGCTTTGAAGCAAGCTCTAAGACTAAGCTTTTGGTGTAAAGATTCATTTTTCGAGAGCCGATGATGGCGATTTTTGGATAAGCTAAAAGGCTTAAATCACCCCTATAATACATCTTTTGCGGTGACTTTTTAAGCGCAAGCCATTGCTGTGGCAAGCTTTCTAGCTCTTTAAAGCTTTGATGTTGAAAATTTTCGCACTCATTTTGTGGTTTTAATGAATTTTTGCTAAAATCATCTTCAACGCCTATCATTTAATGCTACTTTTAGCAAAAACTTCATTCAAATACACCAGTTCAACGCTTTGTAAAAGTTCCTTACTCTGCGCTAGGGCTTTGAAAGTATTTTTTCTAGGATGAGCAATAGCAATAGCAAAGCCCTTTTTTTTAGCCAAATTCACAGCCTTTAAAAGCTGTTTTTTAATCGCTTCGACATTGTCGCTATTGTCTAGGAAAATATCGCGAACAATAGGCGTTTGCCCGCGCTCGCGCATCACCAAAACGCCCTTGCTAGAGCCTGCGGTTAGAGAATCTACAAAGATAAAGCCGTGCTTTTCAAAGCTTGCAAGCAAGCGGCGCATCGCAGCTAAATTGCTGGTAAAAGCACTGCCGGTGTGATTGTTGATGAAGACAAGTCCCTTAAAATCGCGCTTAATCTTGCTTAAAAACTTATCAATTTCTTCAAAACTATCGCTCGCGCGCAAAGTCTTTAGCTCTTCTTTTTTGAAATTCTTCGCTTCTAAGGGCAAATGCAGCATAAAAAAGTCAAATTCACGCGCTAATTTTGGGGTGTTTGGATGATTAATATCAGCTGGGAAAAATGAAGGCGTGATTTTAAGATTTAAAGCCTTGATTTGACGCACTTGCGCGCTACTTGCCACATCATCGATGATGAGTGCGAGCTTGGCGTTTTTATCTTTTGTAATTTGCTTTACAAAAAATGAATTTTTTGTGCTTAAATTCTCATCCAAAAGGCTGGTATTTTCATCGTTTTTAGCATTTAAATTTGAAATGTTTAACTCTTGCGCGTTTTTTTCTAAACTTAAATTTTGTTCTAAATTTAAGTTTAAATTTGAAGCATTTTGCGCACTTAAATTCTCATCTAAAGCTTTATTTTCAGGCTCTAAATGCGTGGTTTGTTCTAAAATGCTTTTTTGCGTTTTGTTTAAGTCTAAATTTTCATTGATATTTAAGCTTAAATGAAGCTCATTGCTGGCCACATTTTGCGCCGCTGTTTTGGGATTTTCTTTAGAATTTATAGTTGAGTTTTCATTTGAATTATTTGAAGTTTGATTTAAATTTTCATTAAAGGGGTATTGATTAGACGTGTTTTGACTTTGATTAAAATCTGCAAAAAGTCCTTTTATCTCAGGCTTTAAAGGCTCTTTTTGTGGGGTATTTGTTTGCATTTGTTGTGTGCTGTTTAAATCGCTTTTGTTTAAGCTTTTGGGCTTAAAAATCAAAACAAGCGCTATAAGCAGCACAAATACCGCTATAAAAAGGGCTATTAAATATTTTTTCTTAGGCATTTTTCTACTTTTTTAAAGACTTTAAAAAAAATTATAGCTAAATTTGTGTAAAATTACCTTGAAAAAAAGCAAATAAATTTTCAAAGATTTTGAATGAAAGATTTTTTAGATGCCTTAAATTTCGGGCTTGAAGCAAATTTAGTCCAAGTGGGGCAAAAGGCGCTTTTAAAAGAGCTTGAAGCCTTGCAGGTTGTAAAATTTCATAAAAATAAATTCTATCTTAATAATGGCTTTGTCTTTGGCGAAATTGATATAAACTCTAAAGGCACAGGCTTTTTAAGGCAATTTGATACATCTAATGAGCGCATTTTTAAACAGGATTTGCTGATTGAAAATAAGGATTTAAAGGGTGCTGAATATAATGATTTAGTCGTTTGCAAGCTCTTGCCTTTAAAAAAAGCTCGCCCAAAAGCTAGAGTTGTAGCGATTTTACGCAAGGCAAATGCCACTTCGGTGATGCTTACAAGGCAAGTGGGCAAGCTTATTATGGGCTTAAATTTTAAAAGTGGCTTAAATGTAGTGCTTAAAGCCAGTCAAAAGAGCTTAAAAGCCCTGCCGCTTGGCTCTGTGCTTAAAATTGATAGCGTAAGCGGTGAAATTGTAGAGGTTTTGGGACATATTGATGATGAGAAAGTCGATGAAAAAATTTCACTCGCTCTTTTTGATAAACACGATGAGTTTAGCAAGGCTTGCTTGGATGAAGCGCGCGCAAATGGTGATTATGTCGATGCGAGTATATATAAAGAGCGTTTAGACTTAAGAAATTTAGCCTTTTGCACGATTGATCCTGTGCATGCAAAGGACTTTGATGATGCGATTTTTTATGACGCGCCCACAAAAACGCTTTTTGTAGCGATTGCTGATGTGAGTGAATATGTTTTTAGTAATTTAGCTATTGATAAAGAAGCGCGCTTTCGCGGCTTTTCCATATATTTTCCGCACAAGGCTGTGCCTATGCTCCCGCGTGCTTTGAGTGAAAATATTTGCTCTTTAAAGCCTAATGAAGATAGGCTCGTCTTTGGCTTTAAAATCACTCTTGATAGTAGTGGCGAAGTGCTGAGTGAAGAACTTTTCAAAGGTATTATCAATTCAAAAAAGCGCTTTAATTATGATGAGGTGGATGAAATTTTGCTTCAAAAGCCTGATTTAAAAGAGTTTAATTATCTTTATGATCTTTTTAAGATGACTTTGATTTTAAGGAAAAAGCGCCTTAAAAACGCCTTTGAATTTAGGACTTTAGAGCTTAGAATGAACCTAGATGAGAAAGGCGCGCTTGAAAGCACTTATTATGAGAGTGATACAGCTTCACATAATTTGATAGAAGATTGTATGCTTTTGGCTAATAAAGCTGCTTCTAAGCTCATTGAAAAGGGCATTTTTAGAAATCACTTAAAAGCTGATTCAAGTAAAATCGCAAAGCTTATGGATGAACTTGCCACGCTTGGCATTGAAGCGAAATTTAAAGGCGATTTGGCTGCTTTTGTGCGCGATGTGCAGGGCTTTGCAAGCGATATGAATTTGCGCGATGAAGTGGATAAACTCATCATCAAAGCACAGAAAAAGGCAAACTATGAAAGCACGAACGCCGGGCATTTTGGGCTGGGTTTTGAGCACTACACGCATTTTACAAGCCCGATTAGAAGATATAGTGATCTTACCTTGCACCGTCTTTTAAAAACGCAAATTGCTAAGGATGAAAAGAAATTTAATTTTTTACTTCAAGGCATTGATAGTCTTTGTGAAAGTTTAAGCGTGCTTGAAAGGCAAGCTGATAAGGTCGCGTGGGATTTTATGGATAGGAAATTTACGCGCTGGGCAAAGCGCAATTTGGGCAAGACTTATCAAGCGCTGGTGATTGAAAATCAGGGCATTGTGCTGGCTAAGCTTGATGATGAGATTAAGGGCGCGAATGTGATTTTAACGGGCTTTGCAAATCTTTTATCGCGCGTGGAGATTGAAATCACAGAAGCTGATATCATCAACGCAAAAATTTTTGGCAAAATTAAAAGGGTGATTAATGTATAGAAAGGACTTGCAAAGCCTGATAAATCAAGGCTTTTTCAAAGCTTCACAAAATTTTTTCGCCCTTTATGGCAATGATAGCTTTCAAAGCGAGCTTTACGCAGAGCTTATAAAAGAGCAATTTGGCGCAGATGAACTGCTGCGCGTGTATTTTGAAGAGTATGACTATAAGCTTGTGAGTGATTATTTGGGGATGGGCTCGCTTTTTAGTGCGCGTAAATTTTTAGACTTAAAAGTCGCAAAAAGACCTATAAAAAAGGAGCTTGAAGCCTTAATCGCACTTTGTAAAAAAAACAAAGATCATTTTTTCTTGCTTTCTTTATATGGCGAAGGTGCGCGCGAAAACGAGCTAGAAAAGTGCTTTGAGAACAATTTTGCGCGCTTTTTCAAGCCTTCAAATTTAAACGAAGGGCTTGAGCTTTTAAGCCTTGCGGCAAAAAGGCAAAATGTGCGCGCCACAAATGCGGCTCTAAGGCTTTTATACACGAGCTTTGATGAGAATTTGAGTTTAGCAGCGAGCGAGCTTGCGAAATTTAAGGATTTAAGTATTGACGAAGAAGAGGTGCAAAAATACTGCTTTAGCCTGAGCACTCAAAGCTTTGATAGCTTTTTTGATGAGCTTTTAAATGCTCGGCTTAAGAATTTAGAAAAAATGCTTGATAATTACAATGAAATAGCACTTTTAAACGCTTTGAGCGCGAGCTTTTACCGCCTTTTTAAAATCACACTTTTTGCTAAAGTTTATGGGCGCGTGGATTTGAAAGAAATTCTAGGCTACGCTCCGCCATCCCAAGTGGCTAGGAAGCTGCAAGAGCAAGCTTTCAGGCTTCATCTTAAGCAATATGAGAGCATTTTTAAGCTCTTAATGAGTGCTGAATATGAGCTTAAAACAAATTCCAAGCTTTATAAAAAGGAGTTTTTAAGCTCTATTTTACTAGAGCTTGTGCGCACACTTAGAGCGTAAAATTTAAAAGCTTGAAATTTTTATTTATGATTAAGAAATTTCACTCAAACTCAGCCAGATAATCAAAAAAACTAGGCTTGACCTCGTAGCTTTTTGCTAGCTGGATTTTATTTAAAAGCTTGTTTGAGCCATAAACATGGGCGTTTTTTTCAAGGATTAAAATTTTATCTGCTAGTTTTTTAGCATTTTGCGGGTAGTGGGTATTAAAGATAATGCCCCTTTTTTAAGGCTTTTAAGCGCTCTAAATTTTCTAAGATTAAAAGCTGGTTTTTAAAGTCTAAATTAGACTCTGGCTCATCAAGGATGATAAGGCTAGGGCCGCTTACTAAAGCCCTTGCAGAAATCACCATTTGAAGCTCGCCCCCACTTAAACTATCACAAGCTCTATCTTTTAAATGCTCTAAATTTAACCCTTTTAAAGTCTCTTCAGCCTTTAAAATATGCTCTTTTTTAGGCGTGCTTTTTATCTCATTATTGAGCCCTAAAATCACCATATCAAGCACGCTTAAGCCAAAGCCGTGATTTTTAGCTTGAGGCACATAAGAAATGATAGAAAAAAGCTCCTTTATAGAAAAGCTTTTGATATCACGCCCATTTAAAAGAGCGCGCCCTGTTTTAAGGGGTAAAAAATTCATCAAGCATTTTAAAAAAGTGGTTTTTCCAACGCCGTTTTGTCCTAAAATGGCTAGAATTTCGCCCCTTTCAAGCTCTAAATTTAGCCCTTCAAAAAGCACTCTTTTACCCCTTGCAAAGCTTGCATTTTCCACTTTTAAAAGACTCATATTTTCATACCCTTTGCTTTGTAAAGTATGATGATGAAAAAAGGTGCGCCAACGACTGCGCTTAATATTGAAATAGGAATTTCTTGCTGGCTTAAACTGCGGCTTAAGGTGTCGATGATGAGCATAAAAACAGCTCCTACAAAAAGGCTTAGAGTAAGCACACGAGCAGCATTAAAGCCTACTATCATCCTAGTAATGTGCGGCACGACAAGCCCTATCCAGCCAATAATGCCGCACATGCTTACAACGCAGGCTATGATTAAAGTGCTTGCAAAGATTAAGATTATCCTAAGTCTTGCGATATTAAGCCCTAAGCTTCTTGCTTCCATATCATCAAGCATTAAAAGATTATGCTTCCAGCGGTAAATAAAAAGCACGAAAGAGCCTATAAAAATACCAAGGCTGCAAACTATCATTTGCTTTAAATCCCCCCACTTGTAAAGAGCCTAGCAGCCAGTAAGTGATGATAGGCAGGGTATCTTGCGGGTCTGCTATGTATTTTAAAAGCGAGATAAAGCTTTGAAAAAGTGCTGAAATGATGATGCCTGAGAGTATAATCATAATTTTATTATGCGAATCTCTTGCCACAAAAAGCACCAAAAGCAAGGATAAAATGCCAAAAACAAAGCTAAAAGTGCTTAAAAGATAGATATTTAAGCCAAAAAGTAGGGCTAAAATAGCGCCAAAGCCAGCCCCACTTGCCACGCCTAAGATATCAGGCGAGGCTAGGGCGTTTCTAAAAATAGCCTGAAAGCTAGCCCCTGCTATGCCAAGTCCAGCCCCAACAATAAGGGCTAAAATCACGCGTGGCAAGCGCACCTCAAGCAAGATAAAGGCTTCTTTGCCTTCGCTTTTACCCAGCAAAATGTCTAAAATTTGGGCATAACTTAAATCAAAACGACCTATGCCTAAAATGATAAAGGCTAAAACAAGGATAAAAACAAGGGCTAGTAAGCTTTTCATCAATAATTATATCCATATTTTACGAAAAAATTGCGACCAGGCTCTAGTAAAGGATTGGTCTTAGACTTAGGGTATGCCACAGCTTCAACAGCCACAGGGCTTCTAGCAGCCTTATCAAAGATGTTTTCAACGCCAAAAGTAAGGTGCATATCTTTAGCCTCTTTATTAAAATAGCCTAAATTTAAAGAAAGATAAAGATCGCTCAGTACATAAGACTTACTTTTTCTCTCAACGCTTCTATCGATTCTAGTTTTTCCTTTAAAGGCTCTTTCTTGAAATTTCACATAGCCCCAAGCAAAATCATAAGCAAGACTAGCGCGTCCATAAAGTGGGGCGATTTGACTTAAGGGCTTGTTATTTGTTTTATCCTGAGCGTAAGTATAAGTAGTGTTATAAGCATAAGTAAAGTTCATAAATTTATGCTCGCCTTGTAGTTCTACGCCGCGAATTACAGCTTTTCCTATATTTGTATAGGCTCTGTATCCATTAGGATATTCGCTAGCTCTATCTGTAAAAATCGCCGTGCTTATCATATCCTTATAATTTGTTTGATAAAAATTAAGGCTAGCAAAATTATTCTCATCCTCAAAGCGAGCGCCTATTTCATAGCTTTGTGCGGTTTCGTTTTTTAAATTTGGATTAGGCAGTAAAATCGAAGTAGCAGGAGTGTTATTATTAATAGTAGCTGGTATAGTAGCCGAGCTAAAATACGCTGCTTGAGGGCTTTTGAAATTATGAGAAAGATTTGCGACTAAAGAAAAAGGCTCTGTGATGAAATAAACTAAACCAAGACTTCCTGTAAGGGCGTTATTGCTCATTGTGCCTAAATCATCAAGTGCTCTGCTTGTAGCAGCATTTTCACTTTGTGCGTTTTTCTTGCCTATTTTAGTGATGATGAAATCATCCCTTAAGCTAGCTTGTAAAATAAAGCTATCATTTAGCTTATAATCATCTTTAATAAAAGCTGAAAAAGTGTGTTGTTGATATTTTCTGCCTGTTGTTGTTTGAAGATTTGTATAAACATTTCTTGCGCTGCCTTGAGTAGGGCTAATAGCACTTAAGCTTTCAAGTCCATAAGCTAAAGTGTGAGCTTCAAAAGCACTTGTAAAGGCTAGTCTTGAGCCAAAGAAATTATTATTATAAACCTTTTGATTTGTGTAAGTATTTGCTATGGGATTAAGGGTATATAAATCAGTATGATAACGGCGCCAATACACAAAATAATCAAGCTTATCCGCAAAGGCTATATTATAGCTTTCTACTCCAAGTCTTAGATAGTGTTCTGTAAAAGGATCTCTTTTTCTCACAAAGCCAAGCTCACTACCAGCGCCTGCAAACTGCCCGCCTGCATCGTCGTCTTTGCTTCTTTGAAAGCGTCCCTGGGTGTAAAATCTTGTATCGTTTGAAGTTGTATAGCCTGCGTTAAAATCAAAGCCAAAAGCCTTAAAATTTGAGCCCTCAGCTACACCCCAAGGTGTGCGAAAGCTCTCACCATAACGGCCGTGAAGTCCTATCAAAGTATCAAAGCCATCGCCTCCGCCTAGCACTTCTATGCGCCCTGCTGTGCCTTTATTCACTGAAGAAAATTCTAAGGCTCTAAGCTTAGTATCAAGGCTAAAGGGCTTAGAAATATCGCCTGTATAACGCCTTGATTTAAAATTTATCACGCCATTAATGGCATTTGAGCCATAAAGCGAGCTAGCAGCGCCGCGAATGATTTCTATACTATCAATAGAATTTGGATCAAATAAATTAAGTTCCAGCGTGTTGCGTCCTGTAATTCTAACGCTATCAAGTGCTATAATGGAGCGTGAGAGCTGAGAGCTCATACCGCGAACTGAAATTTGGCCGTTAATGCTTCCTTGACGCACAAAAAGCAAGCCAGGAGCCTTTTCTAACATACTTTGAATGCTGCCTGTGCCACCACTTTCAAGCAAATCCTCACGGCTTACTTGCGTGATAGCCTTGCTGTTTTCTTTTAAAGGGGTTTCAAAGGCTTCTTGTCTGTTAGCACTTACCTCGCTAGCTTCAAGCCTTTGAGTTTGATTAGCATTCAATGCCCCCCCCCCCTGAGCTATTTTCAGCACCAAAACTTGCTAGGCTAAGGGCTAAAATTATAGATAATTTTTTCATTTTTTATCTTTCTTTTAAATTTATTTTGTCTCGCCCGCTGCGCGGCTAGGATTTAAAATGCCATTTAGTTGATTTTCATCTAAATTTAAGTTATAAAATTCTTTAAAATGCTTTTTATACTCAGCCTTGATGTCTATATCTTTAAAAATTTGGGGATAATTTTTCAAAGCCATAAACTCAAGCACCATAGGCAAATCTAAATTTGGAGCAAAAGAGCGGTAAGTGGCTAAAGGTAGCTTATAAACTCTTTTGTTTTGAACTGCTTTTAAGCCCTGCCATTCTTTAGCATTGATGAGGTCTTGGGGCATAGCGGGGCTGAAATTTGTAAGATAAATCACATCAGGATTTAAAGTATAAAGCTCTTCTAAATTGACTAAAGAAATGTTTGTGTCTGTGTAAAGATTGATAGCACCACTTTTTTGTAAAAGATAATTTGCAAAAAGCCCGCTTAAAACAATGCGTTTATTCTCATAAGTCATTATGATAATAGCCCTTATTTTTTGATCTTCTTTGATATTATTTTTTTCAAGCCTTGAAGCGATTAAATTCTCAACTTCACTTGTTTTAGCGATGAGTTTTTGACTTTTTTCTTTTATATCAAAATAAGCGCTAAGCTCAGTAAGCCAAGCTTCAAGCACAGCTTTAGAACTATAATTATCTTTATTGACGCTCAGTTCAAGCACCTTAACCCCTGCTTGTTTAAGCGCATTGCAAAGCTTAGGATTAGACACAGGGCAGATATACAAATCAGCCTTTAAAAGCAAAAGTTCTTCTAAATTTGGTTCGTTGTCATTTTTTGCTTTTAAATTTTCAGGGTGAAAAAAGGCTGCTAAAGAGTTTTTATAAGCATTCATCGAAGCTTTTGGCATATAAATGATATTTGCATTTGTAAAAAAGCTCATCAAAGCAGGCACTGGCCAAGGTGCTATGATAGCGACATTTAAAGGCTCTTTTGCCACAGCAAAAGTCATAAAACAAAGAAATAAAATTAATTTTTTAACTTTATTCATTAAATTGTCCTTAATTTTGATAATTTATTTTTAAAAAATGAAATGATATATAATTAATCTTTAATTTTTTATTAAAAAAGTTTTAGTAATTATTATTATTTGATAGATTAAATTTAAGTTTAAATTTGATTTGATTTTTCTTAAAATTTAATCTATCTTTGAGATTTATTCTCACTTCACATCACCGGCAGCACGGCTTGGATGCATAATGCGCTCAGCTTGTGCGTTGCTTAAATCAAGGTTGTAAAATTTCTTAAAATGCTTTTTATACTCAGCCTTGATGTCTAAATCCTTAAAAAGTTCGGGATTAAAAACTTAAGAAGCACCGCTAAATCCAAATTCGGCGCATAAGGGCGGTAAGTGGCTAATGGCAGCTTATAAACTCTTTTGTTCTTAATGGCTGCAACGCCTTGCCACTCGCGCGCCTTGAGCAAATTCTCAGGCATTACGGGGCTAAAGTTTGTGATGTAAATCACTTCTGGGTCTTGTGCGTAAATTTCTTCAAAATTCACAACGCCCCCGCCACCTTTTTCCCACACGCCCTTAAAGACATCCACGCCGCCGCTATTTTTAAGCAAATAGTCCCCAAACGCCCCCACAACGACCTTTCCTTGATAAATCGTCATCATCATCGCACGCACGGGCTTAACGCTCTTTAAAATCGCCACATTTTCTTGCTCGGTTTTTGAAATGTCAGCGATGATACTTTCGGCTTTTTCTTTGATAGGAAATTCTTTGCTAAGCTCGTCAAGCCAGTATTTAAGCGTGTTTTTAGAATTAAACTTACCCCCTCTTATACTTAAAGGTAGCACATTTAACTCCGCTTTTTTCAAGGTCTCACAAAGCTTGATCCCGTCTTTATGGCAAATGTAAAGGTTCGCATTCATCGCGATGAGTTCTTCAAAATTATCATTTTCGCCCGCTTTTACGCTTTTAATCTCAGGGTAAAAATCACTCACTATGGAATTAACAAAAGCGCTTTTGCTCGCTTCTGGGATATAATCAAATTTTGCATTTGTCAAAAACAAAATGAGTGCAGGAATAGGCAGCATACCATCAGCCACGACGACGCGTTTTGGCTCTAAATTTGCTTTATTGTTTGTATCCTTTGCCTGCAAAAAACTTGCAAGCAGAAGAAAGGCTAAGAAAATCTTAAATTTCATTTTCAAGCCTTAATATTTGTAAGAATACTTCACAAAAGCGTTAATGCCCGGCTCTAGCAAAGGATTTGTCTTTGTAGTAATAGCAAGTGAGTTGCTATAAGTGGCTGGATTTCTACCCTTTTGATCGAATAAATTCTCAACCCCAAAAGTAAGCTCCATATCCTTCATATCCTTTTGAAAATAGCCCAAATCAAGCCCCAAATAAACATCCGTCATCGCATAAGATTTAGTCTTTTTTTCCGAACTTTCATCGATACGGCTTTTACCCTTATAAGTGCGCTCTTGCACCTTGACATAGCCCCAAGCTAAATCATAAGCAAGGCTTAAGCGTCCATAAAGAGGCGCGATATAAGAAAGAGGTCTGTCATTTGTCTTATCCTGCCCATAAGTCGCACCGCCTAAATACGCTAAAGTGAAATTATAAGGCAATTTGTGCGAACCTTGCCACTCAAGCCCTTGGATATAAGATTTGTCTAAATTTTGATATTGTTTTTTGCTTGCTGAAATAGTTACGAGTGTGATTTTATCTTTGTATTGTGTGTAATAGCCGGCAATTGAAATAGAGTTTAAATCATCTTCATAACGAAAATTAAGCTCGGCAGTGTGTGAATACTCAGGCTCTAAATTATCATTTGGAATTGTGCCATTGAGTAAGTATTGCTTATAACCCACCCAAGGAGCGATAAAATTGCGGCTTAAATTCACACCACTTGAAAACTCAGGCGTAAAAAAATAAACAGCACCCAAAGCTCCTGTAATAGCTTGATGGTTTGAATTTGCTTTACCGCCGTTATTTGCACTTCTGCTGATAGTTTCATAAATATAATCCCCGCGAATAGAGCCTGAAAGGATTAAATCTTCAGTTGCTGTGTAATCATCTTTAAAGAAAATTCCTATTTCATTTTGAGTTGTAGGATTTCCCATAGGATTGCCATTTACTCGGTTACGCTTTTTTGTAATAGTATTTGTGGTGTCTAGTCCATAGCCTAAATTATGATTATCTACCTTACTTTCAAAGGCAAGGCGTCCGCCAATATAATTACTATTCTTAACTTGAGCATGCACCGCACGAGGCACACCGGGGATATGATTATAAAGGTCTGTGTCATAACGACGCCAATACACAAAAGCATCCATTTTCTCAGCAAAGCTTAAATTTGAAACTTCAACCCCACTTCTTAAATAAAGCTCAGTCAATGGATTTTCTTCTGTCCAAAATCCCATTGCAGAACCCCCTCTAATACCGCGCACACCGCCTGCGTTTTCGCTAGAAACTCTAGCATAACGCCCTTGTGAATAATATCTTATATCATTATTTGTATAGCCGATGTTATAATCCACGCCCCAAGAATTAAACTTCGAATGCTCTGCCTTGCCATCAGGCGTGCGAAAATCGTCTGCCTTGCGCCCATTTAGCCCCACTAAAACATCCCAGCCATCGCCACCGCCTATGGCTTCAAGTCTGCCGCCCACGCCATTATTAACCGAGCTATAATCAAGGCTTCTAAGCTTCACGCCCATATTAAAAGGCTGGCTTATATCGCCTTTAAAGCGACGCGATTTTATATTGATAACGCCATTCATCGCATTTGAGCCAAAAAGCGCTGAAGCTGGACCGCGGATGATTTCTATCCTATCAATGCTATCAGGGTCAAAGACATTGTATTCAAGGGCTGCGCGTCCATAAACACGGGTTTCATCTAAGGTTATCATCGTTGTATCGGTGCTTGAGAGCATACCGCGCATTGAAATGACGCCGCCAAGTCCGCCCGAGCGGCTGTATAAAACACCCGGAGCATTTTCTAAAGTAGCTTGTATGCCGCCCGTTCCTGGCGAGCTTTGAAGTAGAGTTTTTTCATCTAAAATCGTAACGCTTTTGCTTTGCTGAGATGCTTCTAAATCAGACATCAGCGCTTCAACCTTAGCACTTTCTAATTTATGGGTGTTTAAATCCCCCCCCCCCTCCCTGCGTGGTTTCAGCACTTAAAGCACAAAGGCTAAGGGCCAAAACGAGACTTAATTTTCTCATGGATTTCCTTTCGTTTTTTGAAATAAAAAAAGCATTATAATAAAACTAAACTTAAATTCTCTTTTTAATATGAATTTTTATAAAAATTATTATTTATTAATAAAATTTGAAAAACAAAAATAAGACAATTTTGAAAAATAAAATTAAAAGCTTTTTGAGAAAAATTGTTTTGAATTTATAGGTTTGAATATATTTAAACCATGCGTCATTGTGAGCATTCATAAAAATACGTGGCAATCTCACACTTTAAAATACAAATAGATTGCTTCGCTTCTTGTAATGACGATAAATCCGCAATAATGCGCTTATTGAAGCGTTTTGAAAGTTTATAAACGAAGCACTTTGATTTGCAAAAAAAAGAAAAGCGAAGCTTTTTAAGTTTCTTGCATGAGCAATGCGTGCTGAGTATTAAGGCTTTCAAAAAAGTGAATTGATATAAATTTTACAAAATAAAAGCTCTTTTAAAAATTTAAGCTTTTTTCTTTTTCGAAAGATCAAATTCCACCCATTGCATCAATTTATCAAAAAAAGGCTCAGTTGTAGGCATAAAGCCCTGTCCTAGATGAAAATCAGGATCAAGTGCGCTAAAATAAATATTGCCTTTAAAATGATGAGCATCCTTACATAAAACGCTATATCCTAAGCTATCAGCGATGATTTTCTCAGTCTTTGAGTCGTGTTTGAAAATGCCATGATAGTGCCATTTGCACTCACGAAGTTCTAAAAAACACCAAAAATCAGCCTTTTCATCGACCTTATAAAGATACAAATCAGCCCCGGGCAGTATCCACCACCAAAAATTTACAGGCGAAAATTCGTATTTTATGAAGTCAAAAAGCCGCTCGCATAAATCAGGGAAAATGACTAAATTTCCACCCTTTTGCAAATAATTTAAAAGCTTTTCTTTATTTTCAAGTACAAATTTAGGATGTAGCCTTGAAGCCATCACCACATAATCAAAGCCCTCAAGGCTTTCATCTTTTAAATCCAGTAAATAAATCTTTTTATCAAAAAATTTGCCATTTTTATTCGTAAAAAAATGCTGATGAGAAGATGAACCACCCGTGATAATTGCTTTTTTCATAATTTTTTCTTGTTGATTTGAAATTTAATTTTAAATTAAGCCTTTTAATTTAACTCAGCTAAACAGCGTAAATCTTAATTTAAGCCTTTTTTTGAAGCAAATTTTCAAGCCAAAGCAAGCAGTTAAGCCCCATTCTACGCGTGGTGTCAGCTTCAAAAGAACCATAGCCAAACAAATCAGCCCCCGCAGTGCTTAAAATCACGCCCTTGCTAGAATGCCTATCAATATAACCCACGCATTTATCATCGCTATCGCTAAATAAAATTTCAGCATCTTTTGGCGGGGTTAAAAAGCCTCGGTTAAAAAAGCCCTTGACACCACGGCGATGATTCATATTATAAGCATTCACGCCCTTAAAAATGGGGTGTGAGCTAGGCTTAACCTCTCTTAAACGAATGGGCGTAGGACTTTGCTGATAGAGGGCTAAATTTGGCAAATACTCACAAATTGAAGCTGCGAAATTAAAAATCACCCCGCCTTTGTCTAAAAAATCAAACAAAAGCTCTTTGTGCCTAAAAAGATAAATTTGATCCACACTCATCGGTAAAATCAGTGCGCAAAAGCTTTCTAAACTCTCTTTTTTCAAATTTTCATAAATATCAAGCCTTTTTAAAGCGCCTTTATAAATATTCATCGCATAGGAGTTGTGATTGTCAAACTCCCAAGAATCCAAAAATCCCACTCCGCCTTTTTCTTTAAGATAGCTAAAATCATAATTTGTGTAATCTAAATACATAAAAATCCTTAAAAATAAATTGTTAAATTATGATTAAAATTTTCTAAATTTTTGCTAAATTTTTTAAATTTTTATTAGAAATTATGAAATTGCTTATAAATTTATTTATATAAATTGAGTATGAAATTTATATAAATTTTGTAAGATTGCTTACAAGCAAACATTTTAAGTTACAATTTTAATTAAAATGATTCATGGAGAAAAAATGAGAAAAAAAATATTTAATTTGATATTTAAAATATTGATTTTATCAAGCTTTGTGCTGAATTTACAAGCTTTTGATATTAACTATAAAAGTTTTGGTGCAGATTTTACGCAAAGTGTGCGCTCAAATGACGCACTCATCGAGTATAGCGGCAGCTTCATCATTACGCAGGATAAAGCTTTTTGGGATTATAAAAAGCCCACTTCAAAGCAGCTTTTCATCAATAAAAATGAGCTGATTATCTTAGAGCCAGACCTTGAGCAAGCGATGATTTCGGCCCTTGAAAAAGTGCCTAATTTAAGCGCGATTTTCAAAAGCGCTAAAAAAATAAGCAACACGCGCTATGAAGCCACTTACGAGAATGTAAAATACAATATAAGCCTTGAAAATGACGAGATAAAAAGTATTGCTTACAAAGACGAGCTTGATAATGCTGTGCTGATAACACTTTTTAATGTGCGTCGTGATTTTGCTGTGCGAGATGATGTTTTCAAGGCTTCTATCCCTAAAAATTATGATATTGTGCGTTGATATTTTAAATGTGTAAATTCGTTAATAAATAAAAATAAATCATCAAAAAAAAGAGATTTTAAATGTAAAAAATGTTAAAATACTCGATTAAATTCGGCAAAATGCTTTTTTGCCGCTGTTTAAGAAGATGAAAGAAATTAAAATTTTAAAACAAAATTAAACTTAAAGTAAATGATGAAATCAATTTTAAAGTGAAAATGAAAATTTAAGGAGGATAAAATGGCTGATTTAACGAATGACGAGCTAAGAGCTATCCTAGAAAAGCGCGCACAGGACTTAGAAAATGGCACTTTGCCAAGTGAAATTAAACAAATCAATCCCGCTTCTGTGCAGTTTATCCTTAAGACTTTGGCGTTGCCGGCTGATTTTGCGCCTTTGGCTCAAAAAGTGCTCGAGCTAGCACCTAGAACAAGCGTGATTTGGATGCATTTAGAAGAATGCACGGGCTGTAGTGAGAGCTTATTAAGAGCTGATGTGCCGGATTTAGCCGAGCTTATATTTGATTTTTTATCCCTTGAATACCACGAAACCGTGATGGTAGCAGCAGGCTGGCAGGCTGAGAGCAATATAGATAAGATTTTAGAAGAGAAAAAAGACTTCATTTTGGCTGTAGAAGGGGGCGTGAGCCCTATTGATACCTTTTATTTAACGATAGGAGCGCACGCTCAAAGTGGCTATGAGTGCTTGATGCGCGTGGCTAAAGAGGCTAAAGCGGTCTTTGCGATGGGCACTTGCTCGAGTTATGGCGGCATTCAAGCAGCCGATCCAAATATCGTCAAAGCCTGTGGTATCGGCGAAGTGTTGACGCAAAAGATCGTTTATGTGCCGGGCTGTCCGCCAAGTGATATTAATATCATTATGAATTTATGCTTTTACGCACTGTTTCAAACCACGCCAAATGTGGATGAGAAAAATCGTCCTAAATGGGCTTATGGCAAGTGTTTGCACGATATGTGTGAAAGAAAGGCTAAATTTGAAAGCGGGATTTTCGCACAAAAATTTGACGATGATTTGGCAAAAAGTGGCGCCTGTCTTTTCAAAGTCGGCTGCAAGGGTCCTTATACCTATAATAACTGTCCGAAAGTTAAATTTAACGCTAAAACTTCATGGCCTGTGCAAAGTGGGCATGGCTGTATGGCGTGCAGCGAGCCTAATTTTTGGGATGAGTTTGGCTCTTATGAAGAGCCGATGCGAAATGTTTTTGCTTACCGCGACAATTCTTTCAAGGGCTTTAAGCTCACAGATGCGCTCAGCAAGGCTACAAGCAGCGATTTAGAAGCGGTTTTAAATGACACAAGCGTGGTTTTGAGCCTTGAAAATGAGCTCGGCATACTTTATAAAGAGGGTGCAGAGGTTAAAAACTTCTTAAATTTCGAATTTGAAAGCAATCCGCGCGTCATTTTAGCCAATTTAAGTAAAAACAAAATGGGGCTTTCGCTCGTGCAAATTTATCAAAAAGAACTGAGCTTAAACTACGCATTTATCGAAGCAAACTACGATGAAACGCCACGTCCTAGCAAAAATCTTAAGGATTATTTTGAGTATGTTTATGTGCTGGCAAAGGGCGAGAAGCTCGCGGATTTAAACACTTTTTTAAGCCTAGCTGCAAGTTATAAAATCAAGCATGCAAGCCCTTTTGAAGTGAAAATGAGCTTGAATGATAATGAGGCAAAACTTGATGTAAGCAAGTCCTTTAGAATGCCACTCATTTATCTTTGCGGTGGGCTTGATGCGGAAAATTTGGCATTCAGTGCTTGTGAAGCCATTTTCAAACAGCTTAAAGAAGCCTTGAAATTTCTTAGCAAGAAGCAAAACAAGCAAATTGGCTTTAATTTCGCAAGCGATGTGAATGCCGAGTTTCTACATAGCAAGCTTGCGTGAGTAATTTAAAAGTAAAATAGGGCGCTTGAGTTTGTTAAGAATGAATTGATTTTTAAAAGTTAAAATTCAAAAGACTTTTAAGGAAATTAAAATTTATAAATGCTTTAAAATATTTTGAAAAAAGGCTTGAAATGCTTAAAAAATCTTTAAAAAAATTTCAATTTTGTGTTATGATTTTGCTTTTAAGCTCGAATTTCTTAAATGCTAAAGGCATTTTAGAAGATGAGTTTAAGGACCTTGAAGTAGGGGGCGAAGTCCTTTATCGCTATGATAAGCAAAAAACAAATTCCAAAGCCTTAAAAAGAGAGAAAAAGCCTAAACTTAAAGGCACGCTTGATTTGATGCTGCCTTTAAATAGTGATTAGACCCCTAAAACAAGGCTTTAAGTAGAATTTAAGTTTTCTCAGTTTTTAAAATCATATTTTAAATTTATTATTGTAAAAGCACCTTTAAGCATGAAAATTTACAAGTAAATTCTAAAAATAATTTAAAAAACTGCGGCGCAAGTTTTAAATTTCAAAATTCTTTTAATTGCAGCAATTTTAAAAGCAAATTTACAGAATTTTAAAATCCGCGCCGCTGTTTTAAAAATTTAACTTCAATTTTTAACAAATTCTATCTTTAAAAGATATATCACGCGCGCTTTTAATGCAAATGCCTTTTTATAAAATTTTCATTATTTTTAAATTTAAATTAAATTTTAGATTTTTCTTGTATAATTTTAAAAATATTTTTTAAAATCAAAGGCAAATTTATGGAATTTTTACGCTCTCATATTGATATGATTATCTTTATAATACTGGGATTGATGGCATTTATCGCAGTTTGGTGTGTGATTGAACGTGTGTTATTTTTTGCTAAAGTTAAAGCAAAAGATTATCAAAATAAAGAAGATTATGATAACGCATTGAGTGAGAATTTAACCACGCTTTACATTATCTATTCAAATGCTCCTTATGTCGGACTTTTAGGCACTGTTATAGGCATTATGATTGTTTTTTACGATATGGGTATATCGGGTAATATCGATGTAAAAACCATAGTTGTAGGACTATCGCTCGCGCTAAAAGCCACAGCTTTGGGGCTTGTCGTGGCTATTCCTACATTGATGGCTTATAATGCTTTGTTTAGAAAGGTTACACTTTTAATCTCAGACTATGAAAGAAGCAAAGAAAATGCTTAGGCTGCCAAAAAACGAAGGGCTAAATATCGTCCCATTTATCGACATTATGCTCGTGCTTTTGGCTATCATTTTAAGTGTTTCGACCTTTATTGCACACGGGCAAATCAAAATCGAGTTGCCAAAAAGTGAAAGTGCAGAAGTGACGAGCCAAGATAAGGATAAAATTCTCATCGCTATCAATGAAAATAGTGAATTTTTCATTGATGACAAGGCTTCAACACTGGATGATTTAAGGCAAAAAATTCAAAATATCGACGAGAAAACTTTAGTCGAGCTTAAAGCTGATAAAAGCTCTAAATTTGAAAGTTTTATCGAAGTTATCGATATCCTACGCACCAAAGATCATAAGAATTTTCAAATTCTTACAGAAAGAGTGCAATGAATCACCGTAAAAGCCTAGCTTTTTTGCTCACTTGCTTGTTTTTTTCTCCTTTGCTGCTTTTTGCTGTATTCAATGAGCCTGAAAAGCTAGAAATTAAAGGCGATGAGAGAATTTCTTTAGTGCTGGCTCAGTTTGTAGCACAAGGTGAGATTATCAACACTCCAGCGCCCACGCCACCAGCTCCCGTGCAAGAAGAGATCAAGCCAGAGCCTGTAAAAGAAAAAAAGCAAAAGCCAAAAAAGAAGCCCGTAGAACAAAAGCACGCCAGAAAGGTGTCAAAGCCTAAAAAAGAAATCAATGAAGAAAAGCTTCAAAGCGCGCAAGCTCCAGCAGGAGCGCAGGTTGTAAGCAATACGCCCACACAAATTGGCACGCTTGCAGTAGGCAAAAGCGATGATCCTTTTTTGCGCGCTGTGAAAAGAGCTGTCGATAATGCGGCTCTAAAGTCTTATCCTAGGCAGGCTATTCGTATGAATTTAACAGGCAGAGTGCTCATATCTTTTGTATGGCTTTATGGGCATAAGCTTGGTAAAATAGAAGTTATCAAAAGCTCAGGTCATCAAATTTTAGATGATAATGTCTTTAAAATCATCAAAAAAGCCGCGCAAAATTTCCCACCCTACCACAAAACTGTGCGCATTGAAATGCCTATAGATTATAATCTCGTGCAACGTTAAGTCTTGAAAGTATTTGGATTTTAAAACACTTATTTTTGATTTTTTACATTTATTTTTTGAATTTTAATTTAAGAATTTTATCATTATAAAATGTAAATTAATAAAGTCTCACAATAATATTAAAGAGAAATTTAGATATTTTTGCGCTACAATGACGCAATCAATGTTGGCTTGAATTTACAAATTAAAAAAGGGCTTTGAATTTCATCAAAGCCCTCATAATTATCCGCTTATCGCGCTCTGCTTTCTGCAATCCGTATTCTGTTTTCTGTATCAGCACGAATAGCAAGTTTTAAACTCATAAGCTGTTGGGCGAGCTTCTACAGGCCAAACCTGAGTTTCAAATTTCAAGTGTTGATAATCATCGATGAAAGTATCGCTCATCACAGGCTTTAAAAAAGCATTGTAGCGAATGAGTGCTTCAAGGCTTCCCCTAAGCGTATGCGGCAGCTGTTCTATGCCCTTTTCGCGTATTTCATCAAGTGTGAGCTCAAATAAATTCTCATCCATAGGACCCACAGGCACGGTTTTGTTTTTAATGCCGTCAAGCCCTGCCATTAAAAGGCTAACAAAGGCTAGGTAAGGATTTGCAGTGCTATCTGGAAAGCGCATTTCAATGCGTGCTGAGTTTTTGCCCCCGCCATAAGGCACACGGCAACTCGCACTTCTATTTTGACACGAATAGGTAAGAATTGAAGGTGCTTCAAAGCCAGGAATTAGCCTTTTATATGAGTTTGAGCTAGGATTTGTAAAGGCTGCGACGCTTCTAGCGTTTCCTAAAATGCCACCTATATAATTAATCGCCGTTTGACTGAGCTTGCCATAGCCTTGTGCGTCGTAGAATAAATTCACCCCGTCTTTCCATAAACTCATATGAACGTGCATTCCGCTTCCATTATCCCCATAAAGTGGCTTTGGCATAAAGGTAACGGTTTTGCCATTTAAATGTGCGACCATTCTAACGATGTATTTATAAATTTGCACATTATCAGCTGCTTCAACGAGAGTGCCAAATTTAACGCCGATTTCTCCTTGACCTTGGGCGACTTCGTGATGATGCACAAAAGTTTTAAGCCCCACTTTTTCAAGCGTTTGCACCATTTCAGCGCGTAAATCTACCATAGAATCAATGGGCTGAACTGGAAAATACCCGCCCTTTGTTCTAGGGCGGTGCCCTGTATTGTAGCTGTCGCTAAAGTCCTTGTCATCGTTCCATTCGCCTTCTTCAGTATCGACCTCATATTTTGCACAGTGCGTGCTATCTACGATTTTCACGCTATCAAAGACGAAAAACTCATTTTCAGGTCCAAAATAAGCCGTATCAGCGATCCCGCTTGTCTTTAAATGCTGCATAGCCTTTTTAGCAATGCTTCGTGGGCATTTTTCATACATTTGCCCCTTGTAAATATCATACACATCGCAAAATACGATGATAGTAGGATCAGCTGTAAAGGGGTCTAAAAAGGCACTTTCAGCCTCAGGCTTAAGTATCATATCAGAGCGCTCAATAGGCTGCCAGCCGTGAATTGAGCTACCATCAAAGGGCAAGCCCTCTTCAAAAGTTTCTTTACTGATGACATCTAAATTATAAGTCATATGATGCCATGTCCCTATCATATCGGTAAAGCGAAAATCCACAAACACGACTTCATTTTGCTTGCAATACTCGAAAAACTCATCGACACTATGAACGAATTTTCCCATTTTTTCTCCTTTTTGAAATAATTTTAAAAATTGTATCATAAAAATATTTAATTAAGCTTAAATTAATAATTTTTTTTTAAAGAAAATGAAATTTATTTAAAAAAGGTCGCTTTTGCACTGATTTTATCCGCCTTTTTGCTGGCTTTTTAAAATAGAGCAGGGTAAAAATTTAGTGAAGTGGGGTATTTTAAAGATAAATTTAAAAGAAAATTAAAAGAAAATTTAAAATTAATTTAAAATGAATTTAAAAACAGCACCGCGAGTTTTTAAAATTAAGTTAAAAATTTCCTCATCACAAGAAAGCTAGAGCAGTTGTAAGAGTAATGCACGATTTTTAAAATAAAAATTTAAACAATAGTTGGTGATTTTAAATGTTTAAATTTAAAGAAATTTGTATTCATATCTTTGAAGCTGGCTTAAATTGCCTAAAAGACCGCCTTGATGTATGAATAAAAGTGGTTTTTTAAAGCTTTTTCTATGCTCTAAAACGCACAAAAGTCCTATGCTATCATAAAGTAAATCAAACTCAAGCCCCGCTTTTAAGGCTCTTTGATAAATTTCAAGCAAGGCTTTCTTAGGCTTTGCAAAATGAAATTTTTCTTTTGTGCTTAAAATGTGTAAATTTTCAAAATTAAAATTTGGCTCAAGCTCTAAAATTTGCTTTTTTAAATATTTTTTATCGCCCACGCAATAAGTAGTATAAATTTGGTGATTTGGCAAGTTTTTAGCTAAGAAAAGTGCTGAAGTGCCCGTGCCTGAGCTTAGAAAAATGTCAAATTTAAAGGTAGATTTTAAATCTTTTAGCTTTTTTTTATCTTTTAAAATCTTTTTAAATTCTAAATTTTTTATAGAATTTAATTTTCTATTTATTGTAGATTTTAAAGCTCTTTTTAAGGCTCTTAAATTTAAGCCTTTAAAATCTTTTTTATTTAAGCTTAGGGCTTTTTCTAGCCTTAAAATCTCATTTGCAAGCTCTTTATAGCCAAATTTAGCTTTAAAATCAGCTACGCCTTGATTGATAAAAATATCATCTTTTTTGCTTAAACTTAGGGCAAATTCTTTTAAATTTAGATTAAAATCTAGCTTTTCTATAATTTTTGCCTTAAATCTCAAGGCTAGGGCGAAATTTGCATTTGGATTTTTTTTCAAAAACTCAGGGATTTTCTCACAAGCATAAACAAGCTCAAAGCCCTTTACATAAGTCATTACAGCAAGTGCTGCTAAGGCATTGCTTTGCGCGCTACCATAGCTTATAAAGCGCGTTTTAGGCTTAAAATTATTTTTTGAAAAAAAGGCAAGTTTTCTAGCCTTATTGCCGCTTAAAACAAGCTTTAAAAGTCTTTTGCACTCTATTTTGTGAATTGATTTTTCAGCCTTATTTAAATTTATCTCATTTAAATTCGCCGCTGTTTTATAGCTTTCATATAAATTTTCGTAGGCTTTTTTAAAAGTTTTATCATTTAAAAGCTTAAAATCATCTTCTTTTTTTACAAAAAAATCAAAGCCATCAAGGCTAAAAGCTGCTACATCAAGGTGCTTCATTGCAAATGATTTACAAGCTTATCAAGGCTTTGAAGTAAAATTTCATTTGAAAATACCAGCTTAAGCTCTATACTATCCTCGCCTGCGGCGCCTTTTGGGCTGATTGAAAGTAGCTGCCACAATTTTTTGTCCTTATTAAAGCTATAAATGAAATTTGAAAGCTCATTTACTCTTTTTGCTGCAAGCTCTAATTTATAAGCACTTGAGCCTCTATCATCTGTGTGAATATTGATATTTAGGCTCTCAAGCTTGCTTAAAAGCTCCTTGTCATTTAAGATAAAGTCAAAATAGCCTTGTAAAATTTCTTTTAATTTATTTTTTTCTTCATTTTTTAAAAAAAAGCTATCCTTTTCGAAAAAATTCTCACTCAAAAGCACTAAATTTTCGTTTTCAAGGCTTAAATTTGCATCGGCTTTTGCTTGAAGGCTGAGTAAAAACTCATCTTGTTTTATCCTTGCAGCCCTAAAATCATCCTTGATTTTTTCAAATTCTTTTTTAAACTCGCTTAATTCTTGTTCCTTTTTATCAAGCCTTGAGAGTAAAATCAGCTCGTTTTTGCTATTATTTTGAAAAGCTTCGTTGTCGCTATTTTTAGAACTATTATTTTCAAGCTCTTTTTTTGCTAGCTCATAAATGAGTGCTTGCTCTTCTTTAAAGTCCTTGATTTGTGCGTCAAGTCTTTGCCTTTGCTCTAGTAAATTGCTTTGTTCTTTGCTAAATTCCCTAGCACTAAAGACATTTTTAAACAAAAGCGCAGCAAATATGAAAAGAAAGATAAAAAAAAGCCCCGCCATAAGCGTGGCATAGGTTATATAAAAATTATTCTTTTGGCTCATCTTTTAGCTCATCTTGTGAAATCTTTTGCATAAGCTTGCTCGTCTCATCATCAAGCTCGCTAATCTCATCCTTTAGCTTGCCTAGCATTTGAATATTATCATCGATATTTTTTTCTTCTTCATACACTTCTTTAAACTCGTGCATACCCTGCATAAGTGCGTTTTTAAAGCCTGTGAAGATTTTTTCTTGATTTTCAAGCAAGGCATTTTGATAATGCTCAAAGCCTCTTTTAAGATTATCAATACGGCTATCAAGCAAGCTTATAGTCTTGTCTAAATACGTGGTTTTTTCACCGCTTATATCAAGCAAGCGGTTGTATTGCTCGCTCATTCTGGCGTTTAGTTCTTTGAAATTTTGATTTAAAATTTCAATGGAATTTGTCATTTCCATATAAATTTTGCCTAAATCTTTTTGATTTCTATGCGCGCGTGTAAGCTCACTCATTGTTTGCTTGATATGCTCGCTGCTTACTTTTATCGCTTTTTCTTCTACGCTTAGCATTTCTTGGAAAAGCCCAAATTTCCTTTGAATGCTATTATCAAGCTCTTTGAAAAATTCTTCATTACTCACTTGCTCAAAAATAAGCTCAATCTTTTCAAAATGCTTCATCCCTTGACTTAAATACCTTTGCTCTAGCTCTTCTTTAGTCCAGAAAAATGCGCTCGTGGCGTTTTTTTGTCGCTCGATTAAAGTAGTGATTTTTGATCTTCCAAATTTTTCAAAAAAGCTCCACCACAAAGAAAGAAAAATCCCATAAATACTTATATAAAAGGCTGTGCCTATACCACTTAAAAGTCTTGAAATTTCTTGCTCTAGGGCGTTTAAATCATTTATTTTAAAATCAGGCAAAGATAAGGCTATACTTATAAAAGTGCCTAAAATGCCCATCATCGCAAAGCTTGAGCCTGAAATTTGCGCTAAGTTTTCATTGCGTATATTTTTCACATAAGAGTTCGCAAAATCATCAAAACTAGCATTGCATTTTGTTTCTTTATTTAGAGTGAGAAAATTTTTCATAATGTAGCGTTTTAGGCTTTGCTTGAAATCATTTTTTTGCTGCTCGAAAATGTTTGAAGCATACTCGGCATTATGCCTTGCAAAAAACAGCGCCACAAGCAAAATAAGCCCCATAAAAATCAAATCCACAAGCTGAACTTTAAAATTTATATAATGAAAATAGCAAAGCAGGGCAAGTGCATAGATTAAAACAGGGATAAAGATGATTTTAAGATAGACTAAAAGCCCTTTGCGCTCTTTAATCTCGGGCAAAATGAGTTCGGCTATTTCTTTATTTTCTTGCATTTGTATCCTTTTTTAAATTTTTGCGGCAATTCATAAATTTTGCATTGATAAATTTAAAACACTACCCGGGAGCTTGAAATTTTTTGAATTTAAATCGTCGCGCCGCTGTTTTATCATTTTAAAATTCTATTTTTTCATAATATTGCTCCGCTTTTTTTAAGCAATCATCGCCATTTTCGCACTCCACAGCCAAAACAAAAGAAAAAGAAAGGATTAAGAAAAAGAAGAGTTTTTTTAAAATTTTTCTCATCGCCAGCCTTGAACTTTCATCTTTAATTTTGCGTAAGTTTATCATAAATTAGCATAAATTTCAATGATTTAAGCGAATTTAAAAGCGAAGTTGAGTTTAAATTGATTTAAAATTAAATTTTAGACTTTTAAATTTATTAAATTTTTGCTTTTGTAAATTCTAGCTTGCTTCGCGTTTTTTAAATACTCATAATGACGGTGAAAAATGGCATTATGAGTGGAGTTTAAGCGTGTGGCAGTCTACAACCTTTTTTGTCATTGCGAGAAAATCCTCAAGGATTTTCGTGGCAATCTATAAAATTAATGTGAAATGAATTTTAAATTATTCTAGTGATTTTTTGAATTTATTTGAATTTTAAAGAATGGATTGCTTCGCTTACGCTCGCAATGACGAGAAATAAAAATTTCAATATAAATTTAAAGATAGGATTTGCAATTTTTTTAATTTATAAATTTATAGATTGCCACGACAAAACTTTGTTTTGTCTCGCAATGACAAGAAAATTCAATGCAAAATTTCAAGGCGAAAGATTTTGAGATGATTTTAAGGGTTGTGTAGAATTTTTCGAGTGTAGGCTAGATAAATAATCTGCCGAGCGAGAAAAATTCAAACTCCCTTAAAAGCACTCAAAAGCTAAGCCTTTTTATTAATTTCTATTGACGCAATTAAGATTCTCAAAGGCAACTTCAAGGCGCTTTATCATACTCTCTTCGCCGCTTCTTAGCCACACGCGCGGATCATAATACTTCTTATTAGGCTTATCTTCGCCTTCAGGATTGCCGATTTGGCTTTGTAAATAGGCACGATTTTTAAGCTCGTATTCGCGCACCCCATCCCAAAAAGCCCATTGTGTGTCTGTGTCGATATTCATCTTAATCACGCCATAGCTCACCGCTTCTTTAATGTCAGCAAGATCGCTACCACTTCCGCCGTGAAAGACAAAATTTATCGGCTTTTCATCTTTGAGTTTGAATTTCTCGCGCACATAATTTTGCGAGTTTTTCAAAATGCTAGGCTGCAAGCTCACATTGCCCGGCTTATACACCCCATGCACATTACCAAAGCTTGCTGCGACACTGAATTTATCGCTGATCTTAGAAAGTCTTTCATAAGCAAGCGCCACATCTTCAGGCTGGGTGTAAAGCTTAGCATTGTCAATGCCTGTATTATCCACGCCATCTTCTTCGCCACCCGTGCAGCCTAGCTCAAACTCTAAGCAAATGCCAAGCGCGCTCAGCTTTTTAAGGTATTCTTCACAAGTGCTTAAATTTTCTTCTAAGCTTTCTTCGCTTAAATCAAGCATATGAGAGCTAAAAAGCGCGTGGCCCTGAGCCTTTTTATACTCGGCATTTGCAGCTATGAGCGCGTCTATCCAAGGAAGCAGTTTTCTAGCGGCGTGATCGGTGTGTAAAATCACAGGCACACCGTAACTTTTTGCAAGTCTATGCACATGCTCTGCTCCGCTAATCGCGCCTAAAACATCGCCATTTGGGCAGTTTTTGCCCGCGTAAAATTTCGCCCCACCATTTGAAAACTGAATAATAACAGGCGAATTGACTTTTTTAGCACTTTCAAGCACGGCGTTGATGGAGTTTGTGCCGACAACATTGACCGCAGGTATAGCAAAGCCCTCAGCCTTTGCGTAATCATAAAGCTTGTTAAGCTCATCGCCACTGACAATGCCTGCTTTAACGATATTTAAAACGCCCATTATTTTATCTCAACTTTTGCCTTAGAATAAAGCTCTTGAGCCTTTTTTGCCATAGCTTGTCTAAGCTCGACGAGTTTAAGCTCGTTTTCAATACCTGCTTTGACTTGATCAAAGCTGAGCTGAGTTCTAGGCTGTGAGTCTTCTTTTAAGATCACATGATAGCCAAATTCAGTTTTTACTGGAGTTTTGCTGATTTCGCCATTTTTTAAAGAAAAAGCCGCGTCGCTAAAAGGCTTGACCATATCTTGAGCGCCAAACCAGCCAAGCTCCCCACCTTGCTGTGCTGAGCCATCAATAGACTTTGCCGCTGCTGTTTGAGCGAATTTTTGCACAAGATCATTGCCTTTTAAGTCCTTAAGCTCATTGATGATGTCTTTAGCTTCTTTTTCAGTTTTAACTAAAATGTGTCTTGCGCGCACGCCTGCAGGGCGCACATACTGAGCCTTGTTTTTATCATAAATTGCCTTGACTTTAGACGCATCCACTTTCAAGGCGTCAAAAATCTTTTTTTGATAAAGATTGATTAAAATGTCATTTTGCGCGTTTTCAAGGGCTTTTTTATAAAGATCGCTTTTTTCTAAATTCTGCTTTTTAGCTTCATCTAAGATGAGTTGATTTGCGATATAATCTTGGATAATGCCCTTTTTTTGTGGTGCTGACAAATTATTGATACTTTGACCGCCTAGGAGTTGGGCTAAGTCTTCATTGATTTGCGTGTCTGTGATATTTTTACCATTAACAGTCGCTACCACAGCAGCATTAAGGCTCACACCTGCTACAAGTGCTGCCACGACGAGAGAGAATTTTTTCATTATTTTTCCTTTTTAAGTTGAAATTTCAAAAATTATAGCTAAGATTTGTTAAGGCTAATTAACTAAAATTAAAAAATGAAAAGAAATTTAGAGATTAAAGAATTATTTTTAAAGCATTTTGATAAAGCAAGCACCGAGCTTGTGTTTAAAAACCTTTATGAGCTTATCGTTTGCGTGATGCTCTCAGCTCAGTGCACGGATAAAAGAGTGAATTTAATCACGCCCGCACTTTTTAAAGCCTACCCGGACATCAAAGCGCTTGCAAAAGCAAATTTAAGCGCACTTAAAACGCTCATTCAAAGCTGCTCGTTTTTTAACAATAAAGCCACGAATTTAATCAAAATGGCAAGCGCGGTGTGCGAGAAATTTGGTGGAGAAATCCCACTCAATGAAGCGGATTTAAAATCCTTAGCCGGCGTGGGGCAAAAGACGGCGCATGTGGTCTTGATCGAGTGGTGTGGGGCAAATTATATCGCTGTGGATACGCATGTTTTTCGCGTAGCGCACCGCTTGGGGCTGAGTAGTGCGAAAACGCCCGAAGAGACAGAAAAAGATCTCACGCGCATTTTTAAAGATCATTTAAACTCTCTTCATCAAGCTATGGTGCTTTTTGGTCGCTACACCTGTAAGGCTAAAAATCCTTTGTGCGCGCAGTGTTTTTTGGCTTATCTTTGCAAAAGCAAAGATAAGAAAATTTAATTTTAACGCAGATTGTCGTAGTGATAGTGGGGTATTGCTTTTATTATCAAGCCTTTTTGTCGTTGCGAGAAAAGGTGTAAATTTTTATAGAGCTTTAAAAACCCGCGCCGCTGTTTTGTGAAATGCTCATTTATGAATTTTAAAATTTTAAAAATGAATTGTAACTTTGCTAAGTTAAGTGGCTAAAATAAGCTTTTAAAAAGCTTATTTTACTCCGCTTATGCTTTTTAAAAGAGAATTTGCAATGGCTACATCATTGTTTGGCGCGCTTGCGTTTTTATCTTCTTCAGGCGCTTGCTCGGCTTTGACTGTCGGTGGGCGCTTGAGCTTGAAAATATGCTCTTCAGTAACTATAATTTGCATACTTGCTTCAAAGACTTTGATTTCTTTAACATGCCCTACGACGCGCACTTCACGCTTTTTAGAAGTTTCATCAAATAAAGCTTGAGCTTCAAGTATCAGTACATCGCCAAATTTTAACGGGGCGTAAAAGGAAGCTTTAGATGAAATGAGTATGCTAAATTCTTTATTTATCGCAGCTTGAGCGACATAATTTGCCGCATTAAAAACAAAAGAATCATGAATCAGCCCAAAATCATCAATCACCATATCAGGACTTGTGATGAGAACGGATTTGGCGTGATTTTTGGAAAGCTCAGTTATCGTGCCACAAAGGCTTGTATTAATATCCGGGCAGGTAACAAGCTCAGCTTTTATCCTTGTGATATCTTCTTGGCTGACATATTGCTCAAGCTGAGCGAATTCATCGAAATTTTGTTTTAGCATTTTTATACCTTTAATTTAACATAAACGCGTCTTGGCGCAGGATAGCCCTCGAGCGTGAAATTTTTATCTTCGCTTAAAAAATCCTTAAGCGAATGCCCTTCGCTGAAGCTTGTTTTTCTTTGCTCAAACTCATCTGTAATCCTTGTAACAAGCACTTCAAAGTGATTAAAGCCAGCGCGCTCACACCAATTGCGTAAGGCTAATATCGACGGAATGAAAAAAATATTTGATATTTTTGAGTAAGTTTTTCGAGGAATTAAAGCAATTTCTCTCTCATCTTCTATATACATCGTGTCTAAAAACACTACGCCACCTTTATTTAAGCCCGCTTTTAAATTTTTTAAAGTTTTTATAGGATCGCTTCTGTGATATAAAACGCCAAGGCAAAAAATCACGTCAAATTTAAGCTTATATTCAGCTAAATCATCCACTTTTAAAAGCTCAAACTCAATTTCACTTTGTGCGAGTGCATTTAAAAGGCTAAATTGCAAAAAGGGGCGCAAGCAAGGATCAAAGCCTATGATTTTTTTAGGGCTAAACTCAAGCATTTTAAACATATAATAGCCATTATTACAGCCCACATCGGCGATGATTTTGCCAGAAATTTTGCTCATAAAGGGCTTTAAAAGATTAAATTTCACAAAGCTTTGCCACTCACTATCGATAAAAAAATCATTGATTTGAAAAGGACCCTTGCGCCATGGTTTAAGGCTTAGAGCAATTTGCGTGATTTTTTCTTTAAACTCAGTGTAAATTTCAGGCGCTAAATTTAAACGCACTACATCTTCAAGGCTCAAACTCGCTTTAATATTTCTTTTTTTAAGTTCATTTTCAAGCGACATAATCGCCTTTAGCTCTATACTTTTTTCAAGCTCTTTTTCTAAATTTTTCATTGCGACCTAGATTGATTTTTATAAAATTTTAATTTTCAAAGATCAATTTTAGCTTGAAAAAATAAATGAATTTTTGTTTGAATCAAAAAGGATTTTAGAATTTATAAAATTTTATTTTCGTAAAAAATTATACATTATCACACAAGGATAAATGCTGCGCAATGACAAAAAGATAGTTTCATTATTGTAAGAAGAAAAATTTATAATTTGTTTTCAAATTTTAATATTTTTGAAAAACATTGCCAAAATACTCGATATCTTTAGCATTTTTATCGCTGTGAAGCTCATTTGCTAAATCTTTGCTAGCGCTTGCTTTTTTAATATCTTCATCTAAATCTTGATAAGAAAAAACCATACTCACGCTGATTGCTTTTTTAATGCGCTCCAAAGCTTTATAAGCGCTAAGTTCATCTTCTAAATTTTCACTTTCAATCAAAACAATGATTTTATCATCTTCGCAAAGCTCTACACTGCAAAGCTTTATCTTTGAAATTTCATTTTTAATTTGCTCGTGGTCTTCGTTTTTAGCTACGATTAAAACGCTTGAAATATTCATTTTTATCCTTTAATATCCTTAAATTCACACTTTGCAGCTTAAAAGTCATTAAATCTAAAACTCATAAAAATGCAAAATATCGCTAAAGCCTGCAAGCAACAAGCTTTTTTCGTTTAAAAATACAATGTATTCTACCATAAAATTTAAATTTTCAAGCTTTAAAACAGGCTTTAAATCGCTCGTCTCAAGCACACTCACAAAGCTTTCATTATTGTTTGCGTAAGCTAGCCTTGAAGCTTTAGGGCTTAGCGCGCAAGCATAGATTAAAAAATTCTCATCAATATACGAAATTTGCGGGCTTTGAGTCTTGCTTTTTTCATCAGCATTTTTAATGAGTGCGATTTTTCTATCCACCGCGCAGCTTAAAAGCGTGCCTTGCTTGAAATCAAGTTGATAAATGCTGTCTTTGTGAGTGGCGATTTTACTTTTAACTTGCCATTTTTTAAGATCAAAAAGCTCGATTTCGCCACTTTCAAAGCCTGCTACAAGCAAGCTTTTATCTTCATTTAAACGGACATCGCTAAGGCTTGAGTGCGTGAATTTAAAGCTTTTAAGCTCCTTAAGCTTTAAATTTAAAAGCTTGATTTCTGTGCTGATAAAGGCTAAAAGCACGGTATTTTCATCCACAAAAAAAGCTTTTTTAACCCCGCTTATGCCAAGCTCTAGCTCGCTGAGTATGCCGTTTTTATCAATTAAATTAAGCTTTTGCTTGCCAAAATCACTACTGCTTAGCACGAGCAGACGTTCATTAAAATTATCAATGCTAAAGATATTTGCCGCACTCTCATCGTAAAAATTTTTTACCCTTTTGAGCTTTACAAGGCTTTGAAGCTCTTTATTTTCTAAATTTAAATGAAGAATTTCGCCTGCATTTGTGCCGATGAAAAGCGTGTTTTCATCAAGGCTTAAGGCGCTTAAATTATCATTTAATCTAAGCTCAGTGGCATTTAAAGCAAAGCAGAAAATAAAGAGTGCGCAAAAAAATTTCAATTATTTCACGCCTTCATTTATCGTATCTATAAGATCTGATTTTTTCTTTAACTCTTCACTATCAAAAACAGGCTTGAAAGTATTGCGCACAAGGGGTTTAGCATTGCTTTGTGGCACATGGCATGAGGTGCAAACAAAGCGCGTATCACTGATAACATCGCCGGTGCTTTTGTTGGTGTAAAAATTAAAATAATGTGTCTCAGGCATAGGTGTTGCGCCCACATCTTTAGCGATGGCTTTATCATGGCAGCTTAGACACATATTATTATCCTTTGTGATTGGCACGAGTCCATCGGTGCTGTGCGGGATTAAAGGCGGTGCGTTTTCAAAGCTTCTATCAATGACCTGAGCCTCGCCCGGTGCAAGCGTGGTGAAATTTGCTTCTGGCAGGCTTATATTTTCGCTTGCCACATCGCTTTTACGAAGCCCAATTTGTGTATCGCTAAGTCCAGCATCGTCTTTATCCTTACAGGCTAGGATTAAAAAACTTGCCCCAAGACAAGCTAAAATCAACATTTTTTTCATTTTTTCCTCCTTAAATCAAGTAAATTAAAACCAAGTGCGTCATCTGCGCACACTTCAATACAGCGTGCACAACGTATGCACTCACCAGAAATCACATTTTTTTGCTCCTTGCCAATATGCGCTAGAACTTGCCTTTCAGGGCAAATTTCAACGCATTTGTAGCATTTGGTGCATTTAGCTAAATCATATTTGACGCGAAGCAGAGCAAAGCGTGAAATGAGCGCGTAAAATGCGCCCAAAGGGCAAAGGTGCGAGCAAGTTGCGCGACTTGCTAAAAAAGCATCAAGCACAAAGATTAAAAAGCCCACAAGCGCCCACGATACACCGCCTAAGATAAGCCCGCGTTGAATCACGCCTATATAAGATACACTTTCAAATACAGGCACGCTTAAAAGCGCGCTTAAAAGAAGACTTAAAGCTAAGATCATATATCTTAAATTTTTACTTAAGATGATGAATTTAGAAGCTTTTAAGCCAAATTTTTCACGCACAAAGCTTGCAAAATCTGTGATTAAATTCACAGGACAAACCCACGCACAAAAAGCACGTCCTAAAAATAGCCCATAACAAAGCGCTATAATGAGCGCTCCAAGGGCTAAGCTGAAACTCACACTAAGACTTGCCAAAGCAATTTGAAGTGTGGCAAAAGGATCACTAAGTGGCAGGGTGCTAAACCAAAGTGATGAGCTTAAATTTCCCATTACAAAGGCAGTTGGAGCAAAGGCAAAGAGTGCTAAAAGCGTGATTTGCACGACGCGACGCGCGATTAAGTATCTTTTAGCAAAGAAAAAAGACTTAAATTTCATAGCAAATCTCGATCGTTAAGATAGTCTGTAACTTTTTTGCTGTTGAATTTCTTTTCATTGCTTTTTTCATTAAGCCTTTGCTCATCGTCTTTGTCCCAGCCTTTGATGTAGTTATTTCCCGCTTTTCCTAGCACATAATTTCTAGGCAAAACGCGAATGGCAGGCTCTTCGGTAATGCAAGCGAGCTCGCAAAGCCCACAACCCACGCACACTTCGTGATCGACTACAGGTAAAAGCAAAGCATGCTTAGCAGTGCGCTCGTTGCGCCTTGCTTCTACCTTGAGCGCTCTATCAATGAGCGGACAGGCTCTATAGCACGCATCGCATTGAATGCCCCAGTGCGCGACACAGCTTGCGCTATCAATGATAGCAATGCCCATTTTAAGCTTTTCAGCGCCTTTTTCCATCTCTAAATACTTACTATCCAGCGCGTGCGTCGGGCATTCTTTAATACAAGGCAAGCTCTCGCACAAATAGCAAGGAATTTGGCGCGGCTTAAAAGAAGGCGTACCCGTTTGCGCACTATCAAGCACTGAAGCAAGGCTTAAAGTATCGTAAGGACAGGCATTTACGCACAGCCCACAGCGAATACAAAGGCTTAAAAAACGCTTTTCATCTTCGCCACCTGGAGGGCGCAAAGTATAGCCCTCATCAGCTTTTAAAACAAGGCTAGCAAGGCTTGCGCCAGCACCGCAAAGGCACAAGGCTTTTGCACTTTGCTTTAAAAATTCCCTTCGATTTGTCATTTCTTTAGACACCTTAAATTTAAGGCTTGTTTTTTTGAGTGCTTTTAAGGAGTTTGAAAAATCTCGCTCGGCAGATTATTTATCTAGCCCACGCTCTATTTTTCGACATAACTCTTAAAACGCCATCAAAATTCTACGCCTTTGTTTAAAATTCAAATTTAAACTATAATTTTTTAAAATTTAAGCACCTTTACCGCTCAACGCGGTTCGCCACGACAGAAACTTAAACGCTTCGCGTTTTTTCTATCGAGCGAAAGCGTATCGCTGCAAAGGGCTTAAATTTTAATATTAAGTTTAAATTTATTAGACTTAGTTAAGCTTTCGTAATTTTTACAGCGCATTTTTTAAAGTCCGTTTGCTTTGAAAGCGGACAAGTCGCATCGAGTGTAACCTTGTTGATATAGACATTTTCATCAAACCAAGGCACATACACAAGCCCCACAGGTGGCACATTACGTCCACGCATATCTACGCGCGCTTTGACTTTACCGCGACGACTTTCAACCCATACGAGATCATTTTGCGCTAAATTCAGCTTTTCACAATCCTTTTCATTCATATAACAAAGCGCTTCAGGCACCGCGCGGTAAAGTTCAGGCACACGCATGGTCATTGTGCCGCTATGCCAGTGCTCTAAAACTCTGCCCGTGCTGAGCCAGAAAGGATACTCAGCGCTTGGACGCTCAGGCGCTTTCATAAAAGGACGGAAGAAAATTTTAGCCTTGTTTTTAATGCTGTGCGCTTCTTCGTCTTTGTTTGGCGCTAAGAGTGTGCCATTTTTAAGTGCTTTACCAAAGCTTCCATAAAAGGCAAAATCATCATTTGGCGCCGCTTCTTTAGCGTAGTGATCAAATTTAGTATTAAAGCGCCATTGTGTTTCTTTGCCATTGACCACAGGCCATCTTAATCCACGCACTTTGTGATAGGTGTCAAAATCAGCCAAATCATGTCCGTGTCCCACGCCAAATTTGCGGTATTCTTCCCATAAATATTTTTGCACAAAAAAGCCATAGCCTTTAAATTCTTTACCATCGCTTCCTATAACCTTGCGCTCATCGCCTAAAACTTCGCTGTTGTCAAAGCCTTGCATAACGCTATCTTGAGCGCTAAATTGCTTGGCTTCATCATTAGCATAAAGCACATCAAAGAAAGTCGCATCTTCGCTATAGCCCATAGCTTTGGCTTCTTCAAGCACATTTGGCAAGGTAAGCTTGTCATCGACCTTAGTTTCGCCCCAGAAATCCTTGATTTTAAAACGTTTGGCAAGCTCCATCATTTGCCAAGTATCGCTCATGGCTGAGCCAAGTGGCAATACTTGTTGTTTCCAGTGCTGCGTGCGACGCTCTGCATTGCCATACGCGCCCCATTTTTCATAAATCATCGCACTTGGCAAAATAAGATCCGCCACCTTTGCTGAAATGCCCGGATAGCAATCACTCACCACGATGAAATTATCCATTTTTCGAGCTGCGGCTATCCAGTGATTTGCATTTGCGGTGTTTTGCCAAGGATTATTTACTTGAACCCAGGCAAATTTAATCTTGCCATCTTCTAAATCACGCATGATTTTAAGATAAGGCGCACCCGGCTTTGGATTGAGAGTTTTTGCAGGTAGTTTCCAAATTTTTTCTGTAATTTCTCTGTGTTTAGGATTTGCCACGACCATATCAGCAGGCAAGCGGTGAGAAAAAGTGCCTACCTCACGCGCAGTGCCACAGGCGCTTGGCTGTCCTGTAAGAGAAAAGGCTCCAGAGCCTGGTTTTGCTTGCTTGCCAAGTAAAAAATGCAGCATATAAGCTTGCTCATTCACCCAAGTGCCTCTTGTGTGCTGATTAAAGCCCATAGTCCAAAAGCTTACGACCTTTCTGTCTTTTTCTATATATAAATTGGCTAGTTCTTGTAATTTTTTCTTAAAATCTTCCAAACTTTCATTATCATCACCCTTTGAAACCTTAGCGACATAGTCTAGCGTGTAAGGCTCAAGGGCTTTTTTAAACTCTTCAAAGCTGATTTGCCAGTGCGCATCGGCTACATTTTGATGCGTCATTTTAAGCTTATCACCTGCTTTAAGTCCTAGATAAGCAAGTGAAACAGCTTCTTCTTCATCGAGTGTGATTTCATTTTCTTTAGCGACGGTGTCTTTTTCGCTTTCGCTGAATTTAGGATGATTAGGGTTTGTGCGCATTCCATAGCCTATATCTGCCCAGCCTGTGGCAAAAACGCAGTGTTTATTGATAAAGTCCCAGTCCATAGCTTCTGGGTGATTATAAACGATCTCGCGCGCGATAAAATTCATTATCGCTAAATCCGTGTTTGGCTTGAAGATGATTTCAGTATCGGCGATGTTTGAAGTGCGGTTTGAAAAGGTGCTTAAATTCACAAGGCGCACTTTATCTTGATTACTGAGCTTTCTATCGCTGACACGGCTCCATAAAATCGGGTGCATTTCAGCCATATTCGCGCCCCAAGTGATGATAGTATCGGTAAGCTCGATATCATCATAACAGCCTGATGGCTCATCCACGCCAAAAGTTTGCATAAAGGCAACAACGGCTGAAGCCATGCAGTGACGCGCATTTGGATCGATATTGTTTGATCGAAAGCCGCCTTTAATGAGCTTTACAGCCGCGTAGCCTTCTTGGATAGTGTATTGACCGCTACCAAAGACACCTATGCCCTCAACGCCTTTTTCAGCAATCGCCTTTTTAATCTGCTTTTCCATTTCATCAAAGGCGCGCTGCCACGAAATTTGCTTGAATTTGCCATTTTTGTCAAATTCGCCTTTATCATTGACACGCAAAAGTGGCATGACAAGGCGGTCTTCGCCATACATAATCTTAGCATTAAAATAACCTTTAATGCAGTTTAAGCCGCGATTTACAGGTGCTGCAGGATCTCCTTTGACAGCGACGATTTTGCCATCTTGTCTTGCGACCATGATCCCACAGCCCGTGCCACAGAAGCGACACACAGATTTGTCCCAGCGCCAGCTCGCACTCGCAGGCTCAGCCGCGCTCAATGCACTTGGCACGCTCATACCTGCTACACTTGCAGCGCTGGCTATGGCTGTATTTTTAATGAAATCTCTTCTTGTCATTTTTGCCTCCAAAATCTTTTAATTTTGATAATATTTTAGCCAAATTAAAATTAAACTAAAATAAAATAGAACATTAAATTTCATCGATTTTATAAGTTTTTGTAAAAATAAAATATTCTATATTAGAATAATTAAAATAAACTTAAAATTACAAACGATTAAGTCAAAATTGCTAAAATTGTTTTAAAATCAATTCACAAAGGAAAAAGATGAAAAAAATCCCAAGTTTTCTAGCTTTAAGCTATTTTTTACTTGCCGCAAGCAACGAAGACATCATCAAATTTTATGAAAGCACACTAAAACTTCAATATCCAAGCGCAAAAGTTTCGGTTTTAAAACGCGATAAAGTGGCAAAAACTGGCTTTGAAAGTGTAGAGCTTGGCATAGAAATTGATGGGCAGAAGCAAAAAGAAATTTTATTCACAAAGGATGATTTGATCGTGCCTGACATCATTGATATCAAAGAAAAAATTTCTTACCGCAACGAATATGAAATGGCTGAGTTTATGCAAAGCAAGCTAGAGTTTGAAAACAAGGCTTTAAAAGCGCTTAAAGACGAGAAGCAAATCATCAAAATAGGCGATAGTAAAAAGCCTTTGGTGTATGTTTTTACAGACCCTGAATGCCCTTATTGCAGGCAGCATTTAAAAAATATTAAAGAAGAGTTGAAAAATAATCAAATCGCTTTTATTATCACGCCCGTACATCCTAAAAGCGCCTTTGAAAAGGCAGCTTTAATCTACAAAGAAGCCGCAAATGCTAAAACAGATGCGCAAAAAATCGCTATTTTTGAAAAATATTATGATGAAAATATCAAAAACTATGATAAAGTGAGCGATAAAGAACTAAAAGCAATGTATGCGCTTTTTGATAAATACAAAAATTTAGGCTTAAGAAGCGTGCCCACCATCATCGAAGCGAAGTGATTTGTAAATTAATGAAAAATTTATCTGTGTTTTGTCAGCTGCAAAGTAGATTTATTTTTGCGTGACAAAATATAAATTTATATTGATATTTTTAAGTCTATAAATTATAGATTGCTTCATCGCTTCGCTTCTTGCGATGACATATAGGTTGCGCCGTCATTGCGAGCCGGCAAAGTCGGCGCGGCAATCCACAACTTTAACAGCCAAAGTCTTGTCATTGCGAGCGAAA
>CAKVAF010000017.1 GCA_934718785.1 uncultured Campylobacter sp.
GTCAAGTCAATACTATAAATTATTTTTATTATTTTATATATTTTTATAGAATTTACTTAGCAGTTGGTAGCCCCAATTTTGAGTTCATTTTCTTCCTTTCTTTTCGCACTCTTTCACAAAGGCTTTAAAAATCGCCTTTGAGTGCGCATTTTTCATCGCTTCAGGGTGCCACTGCACGCCAAAAACTAAACTTTTACCCCTTTCAAGCTCGATAGCCTCAATGATGTCATCCTTTGAAAGAGCCGTGATTTTAAGGTCTTTTCCAAGCTTTTTTATGCCTTGATGATGAAAAGAATTCACCCTAATCTTAGCTGGCAAAAACTGGCTTAAAAAGCTATTTTCAAGGATATTCACGCTGTGAGTAGGCTTTGTGCTTTCTTTTTTTTGAGAATGCTCTTTTTTAAAGCCAAAACTTTTTAAATCCTGATACAAAGTGCCGCCAAAATAGACATTTAAAAGCTGCAAACCCCTGCAAATACCAAAAATATTAATCTTTCTTTTCATCGCCTCCTTGATTAAATTAAGCTCAAATTTATCGCGTTCTTTACACAGCGCGCCAAGCCTTTTGTGAGCTTTTTCGCCGTAAAACTCAGGACAAATATCATAACCCCCGCTTAAAATCAGCCCATCTGTAACATCCAAAAGCGCGCCAAAATCCTTGCTAAAGGGCATTATATAAGTGCTTAAATTCGCACATTTTGTAGCCTCTAAGCCTAAAATATAATTTTGTGCCAAGCAAAACTGCTTTTTAAAAGGACTGCTTTTAATTTCTTTAAAATTCGCACTCACACCGATGATCATTTTTGCCCTTTTTTATAATTTTAGTTTAGCCTTGATTAGTGATTTTATCTTATTTAACTTGAAATTTAGAAATCAATTTTAAAACCCCTGCCGCTGTTTTAAGGCTTAAATTAAACTGAATTTAACTGATACTAAAAATATCAAATTATAGCGCAAAATTTATAAAATGCTTGCAAATTTAAATAAATAAAAGAAGAAAAATTAAATGCGCTTAAAATCTCACGCAAAAGTCTATTTTATCATCATCTTTTAACAAACATCATGATAAAAAGTCCTAAAAGGATAAAAAAAGTGCCTAAAAGATCAAATTTATCAGGCTTAAAGCCATCAAAAATCATCGCCCAAAAAAGCGCAAAAAGCACGAAAAATCCACCATAGCTCACATAGACGCGCCCAAAATTTTGTGGCTGAAAACTTGCGATTACGCCATATCCTGCCATGGCTATAAGCCCCAAAAGTCCTAAATAAAAGCTTTTGTCGTCTCTTAACCAAAGCCAGACCAAGTAGCCTCCGCCCACTTCAAAAAGTGCAGCCAAAAAGAAGAAAAATAGCGATTTCAAAATCACTTTAAGCCTTTTTGAGAATTTAATTTAAATTTTAGTGCCTTAAGCTTTAAATTTAAATTAAATTGTGTCAAAATTGAAAGGATTTTAAGGAGTTTTTAAGATGAATTTATAAAATAAATTGGGCAAAAATTGAATAAATTAATGGGTTTTAAGTGCTTTAAAATGGGCTTTGAGATTAAAACCTTGAAATTTAAAGTGTGTTTTTAAGAAATTTAAGTATAATTTCATTTTGTTTAGACAGGTGTCCGAGTGGTTGAAGGAGCACGCCTGGAACGCGTGTAAGGTGTTAAAGCCTTCGAGGGTTCAAATCCCTTCCTGTCTGCCAATTAAGTCCTTTTTAAATATCCAGCATTTTTTATCATCAATATTTTGAAAATAATTTTTTAAAAATAAAAGCCGCCGCAGCTAGTAAAAAAACAAGGCAAGCAAAAGCTAAAATGATGCTATAAAGTTTAGCTTCTTTAAAATAATTAATGAGCCAAAAAACAAGGATTAAAAAAGTTGCAAAAATGGTAAAAAGATAGAATTTCAAAAGACTTTTATCGATGTTTGTGTTTGAACTTTCTTTGAAATTTTCATTTAAATTTTGCATATTTTGCCCTTAATTTGTTTTTTATTTTTCAAATTTTCGGCTTTTAATTTGCATTTTAAACGCATTTGGGCTATTTTATAAAATTTTTAAAGGTTATTTCAAGCTTTTTAAAAAATTCTTCTAAATGCTTTTTTTCTAGGACAAAAGGCGGTAAAAAGCGCAAATCATTTGCCCCGCACGGCAAAATCAAAAGCTTGTTTTCTCTAGCCTTAGCGATAACTTCGCTCGCATTCACGCTTTTATCAAGGCTTAAGCCTTGCATAAAGCCAAGCCCGCTGCGTTTTTTAATGAATTTAAAGCGCGCCACAAGCTCATCAAGCACTTTTTCAAAAAAAGGCGTAAGAGAGCGCACATTTTCAAGCACTTTTTCTTTTTCAAAAATCTCAAACACCGCATTTACCGCAGCGCAGGCAAAAGGATTGCCCCCGTAAGTGCTTCCATGCTCGCTTGCTTCTAAAGAATGCTTTGCCACACGCTCGCTTAAAATAAAAGCACCCACGCTTACCCCACAACCTAAAGCCTTTGCGCTTGCTACTATATCAGGCTTTACATCAAAGTTTTGATAGGCAAAAAACTTGCCCGTGCGCCCCATACCGCATTGAATTTCATCTGCGATGAGCAAAATATCTTTTTCATCGCAAAGTTTTCTTAAGCTTTTATAAAAATTTTTTGTGGTAGGATTTATCCCGCCTTCTCCTTGAACGCTTTCAAGAACGATGGCACAAGTTTTTTCTCTTATTAGCTTTAAAACGCTTGCAAAATCATTAAACTTAGCAAAGCTAACGCCTGAAATTAAGGGCTTGAAAGGCTTTCTGTATTTTAAAGTTTCAGTTAAACTTAAAGCCCCCATGGTGCGGCCGTGAAAAGAGTGCTTAAAGGCGATGAAATGCCCACCCTTTAAGCCTTTGGCATAAGCGTATTTGCGCGCTGCTTTCATCGCTCCTTCAATGGCTTCTGTGCCTGAGTTTGTGAAAAAAACTTTATCTAAGCCACTTGCCTTGCTTAAATTCGCCGCAGCCTTAGCGATATTTTCATTATAATAAAGATTGCTCGTGTGCAAAAGCTTGTCAATTTGTGCTTTTAAAGCCTGATTAAATCGAGCGTGATTATAACCCAGCGCGCAAACGCCTATACCGCTTGAAAAATCAAGGTATTTTTGCTTTTTTTCATCAAATAAATAAACACCCTCGCCACGCTCAAGCACTAAATCATAGCGTTTATAAGTGCCTACTATGTGTTTGTTGTCTTTATAATTCATCATTAATCCTAGCTTTGTGTTAAAATTTCAGCCTTATTTTTCACCACAGCAATACAGTGCTCATAATGCGCACTATTTAGCCCATCAGCACTCGCAGCGTCCCATTTACCACGCAAATGCACAGGCTTATTGTCCTTTTGACACACCATAGGCTCAAGGCAAAAAACCATACCATTTTTAATTTTTTCTCCACCCTTGCTATCAACGCCTTTTTCAAGATAATTAGGTATCTCAGGTGCACAATGTGGCACACGGCCTATGCCGTGTCCGCAGTAATTTAAAAGCGGTAAAAAGCCCCTTTTTACGATAAATTCTTCAATCTTGCTTGAAAGCTCCTTAAAACGAAGTCCAGGCCTTACTAAATCAATGGCATAATAAAGAGCGTCCTTAGCGCAGGCTATTAAAGCCTTGTCCGTGTCGCTGATTTGCCCTATGCCTATGGTTCTAGCCCCATCACCATAAAAGCCGTCCTTAAAAGTGCCTACATCAAGTCCTAAAATATCGCCTTCTTTGATTTTTGTATCTGTTGGAGTGCCGTGGATGCAGACATTATTTAAAGAGGTGCAAATGGCTCCTTCAAAGCCGTAAAGTCCCTTAAATGAGGGCTTTGCTCCCTTAGAAAGTATAAAATCCTCCGCCATTTTTGAAATTTCTTTCAAACTCATACCGATTTTAATATTGCTTTCTAGATAATCTAAAGTTTGAGCGACGATTTTATTTGCTGCTCTTAATTTCTCAATCTCTTCAGGCTTTTTAAGCTCTATCATTTTAACTTCTTTAAAAACTCGATATATTTTAAACAAAACTCATCAAGCTTTTCATCGCTAAGTGAGAATGTATCATCAGTGTGAAAGATACCGCTAAACTCAAAGCCTATATAAAGGCACATTGCGCGAAAATTATAAGTGATTTCTTCGATAGTATAGCCATTTGAGCCATTTTTTTGATAGCTTGAGTTGGGGCTGCCTGTGGAGATGGCAAGGGCGAATTTCTTGCCCACAAGTGCCTTGTTTTCAAGCAAATTTGGCAAAAAAACAAGGTCCATATAGCTTTTAAGTAGAGCCGGACAGTTGAGCCAAAAAAGCGGAAATTGAAAGATGATATTTTCGGCTTTTTTTAAAAAATCTTGTTCTAAGCTCACATCAAAGTCTTTTTTACCCTTTTGATAAAGCTCTTCTAAATTTCTAATCTCAGCATGGCTAGCAGCTGCTTTTAAAAGGGCTTTATTCACTCTTGATTGCTCGAAAAAACTGTGAGAAAAAATGATAAGATTTTGCATTTTTATCCTTTATTTTTAAATTTAAATCTTTAAATAAACTTAAATTTTCAAAATTTCTTTTGTGAAATTTTGAAAAAACGGGAATAATTTTAGCAAAGTTTTGCTTAAAAAGTAAGAAAAAACTTGAATTTATGTTATATTTAAGAAAAAATTTAAGCTTAAAATAAATTTTAAAAGGCGGGTTATGAAGAGTTTTTTTGAGAGTAAAAATTTGCTTTTAATAGGCGTTGATTTACAGGAAAAATTGCTTAAAATTATGTATAAAGATTTGATTAAAAATGCAAATATTTTGCTTGATGCAGCAAAAATTTTAAAGCTTGAAATTTTGCTGAGTGAGCAGTATCCTAAGGGGCTTGGAAATACGGATAAAATGATAAATGCCGGGGGCATTGAAATTTATGAAAAGACGAGTTTTAGCGTGTTTGGGGATGAAAAAATCGCAGCAAAAATCAAAGATTTAAAGCCTAAAACTTTAGTCTTTTTTGGTGTAGAAACGCATATTTGCGTGCTTTTTTCTGTCCTTGATGCGCTAAATTTAGGCTTTGACGTGCTTGTGATTGAAGATTGCTTGAGCTCAAGAAGCGAGCAAAATCACACAAACGCCTTAAACTTAATGCGCGAAAACAAAGCAAAAATCACTTGCGTAGAAAGCTTTTTATTTGGCATTTTAAAAGATGCGAAAAATGAAAATTTTAAGGCAATTAGCGCTTTGATTAAATAAAATTTCAAATTTTATAAATTTTGAAATGCAATAAATTTTAATTAAATTTGGTTCATTTTGTAACAAATTCAAGATTTTGACAGGGTATCATCATAAGGATCAAGGTGGATTTGAATGTCAAATTTCTCATCCTTAAAGCTTCGTTTGATCTTTTCTTCTAGTTCATCAGCAAGCTCATGCGCCTTTAAAAGTGAAATTTTAGGCTCAAAAACTAAATGAACGCTTAAATAGTTTGTATCAGGAGTTTTGCGACTCTTAAGCTCGTGAAAGCTTAAGATATTTTTATCTTCTTTAATCAAATTTTCTATCAAAGCAATTTCATCCTTATTTAAAGCCTTATCCATAAGGTAGAAATAAGCTTTTTGAGTGATTTTAAAGGCTGAGTACATCGTCCAAACGCTGATAAAAATTCCAAAAAGTGCGTCAATAATGTGTAAATTCGTAAAATATATAATAAAAAAGGCTAAAAGTGTGCATAAATTACTCAGTAAATCGCTTTTATAATGCAAGCAATCGCTTTCCACAATCAAATTTTTCGTCTTTTTTGCCACCTGATTTAAAAACAAAACGAGTAAAAAAGTAACAATACTAGCAAAAATCATCACAAAAATGCTTAAACTCACATCCAAATTCTCATCTTTAGAAATGATTTTTTGAATGCTTGCATAAAAGATAAAAGCACCCACGCAAGCGATAAAAAGCCCTTCTAAAAGACCCATTAAAGCTTCAATTTTATCAAAGCCAAAATTGTAATTTTCATTTGGCTTTTGCGAAGATTTTCTAAGGGCTAGAAAATTAAAAGCTGAAATAGCAAAATCCACCATCGAATCCATCGCACTTGCCATTAGTGCGACACTGCCACTAAAAAGCGAAGCGATAAATTTGATGAGTGCTAGAAAAAGGGCGCAAATACTTGCTATCATCGTGGCTTTGTGCTGGATTTTCATCGCTCGCCTTTCTTTGTGATTTTAGTTTTTACATTTTTAAAGTCTTATGCTTTAAATTTTAAAACAATGTTAATTAAAGCCCGAATTTGAGCTAAAAATAAATTTAAGTTTATTTTAAATTATCATTTATGATTATTTTTGAAAATCAATTTATATCATTTTTTGATAATATTGTCAAGTTTTTATCCTCAATTTAAAAGAATAAATTTTAAGCTAAATTATAGCCAAAACTTTGAAATTTTAATGAAAAAGACAAAAGAAATTGATACATTAAAAAAGTAGTTGTTTTAAAATTTTGTAAGATTTTGAGATTTATAAATTTTTATAAATGAAATTCATAAACTCCAAACCCTTGCCCAGGCTTTAAATTTATTCATTTCATCAAGCTTTAATTTAACGATTTAAAAGCTTGCAAGAGAAAAATGTGCTTGGCCTTATTAAGCAAGCACATTTTTAATGAATATATAAAAATTCAAGCAAGAATGCTCTTAAGCACCGTGTCCGTGTGGATGTTTGCCATGTCCTGAAGCCCCATGGCCATGCGCGCTGCTGTGCCCGTGTGGATTGCCGTTTGCGCCGCCTTTCATATGAATGATTTCGCCCTTTTTATCGATTCTATAAGCTTGTCCAAAGCCCTTAACGAAGCTTCCCTCGCCGTAATTTAGCTTCACAAGATGAAAATCTGTCATTGAGCGAATATGCTTGATGCCCATATCGCCCTCATTTTGCTTCTCAAACTCATCATAAATTTTATCAAAATCAGCCCCGCGCTCGATAAATTTAGCCTCTACGCGAAATCTCAGCCTCTTTCTTAAAATCATCGAAGCGGCCTTGCTCTCATCTTCAACAAAAAGCACTTCGATATTATTAGGATGTTCTTTGATGTCTTTATAATGGCTTGCAACTTCGCTGATATAGATATAATCGCCATTTTCAGTTTGCACTAAAGGCGCGTAAGAGCATTGGGCTTCGCCCTTGGCATCAATCGTTGCAAGCACAAGCGAACCAAAGCCTTTTTTAAATTCAGCGATTTCAGCCTTGATTTTTGAAGTATCAGGGGTTTTTTTCGCGCTCATACAAAGAGCGATGATAGTGTCTTTTATCGTGTTTTCATCGGCTTTTTTATTAAAAGGCACGCGCACTTTTTGACTCCCGTCATACTCAATATCCAGCCCGTCAAAATCCACACCCACAAGCTTTGCGTCCTTTATGCCACTTTTATTAGCAAATTTTTCGCACAAATCGATGAGATTATCTTTGTGATGGTCATTCATATGAGAAATGATACTTTCAAAACCCATTTTTTCTCCTTTTTGTAATATAAAATATTTTAAATACAAATGATAACTTTTCTTACTTTAATAAGTGCTTAAATGAAAACTTTTTTAAATTTAATTGTTTTTAAACGCGCAGTTTGTTACAATTTAACTCAAGTTGATTTTAAAATTTGAAATTTAAAAATTTATAAAACAGCGGCCGCTGTTTTAGGATTTATTTCATTAAAGCACAGATATTCAATTTAAAACTTAAATTTAAAAATTATTTTTTATGCTAAATTTAAAATTAATTTGCAAAACTAAGTCAAGTTTAAACAAAACAAAGATAAAATTCATTATTAAATCGAACTCAAAATTTTAACAAAAGGACACAATGTTTTCAAATCGTATCGCTCTTACTTATTTTCTTATCATCATCACTTATATCGTGCTTTTTTTCGTGACTTTAATGATAGGCGAGATGAACTTAAGCTTAATAGAAGTTTTCAAAGCCCTTTTTACAAATGAAGATGAAACGCTCTCACTCATCGTCTTTGAATTGCGCCTGCCACGCATTTTAATGGCGATTTTAATCGGCATGCTTTTAGCAAGCTCAGGAAGTGTCACACAAACCGTGTTTGCAAATCCTATTGCAGATCCTTATATCATCGGCATTGCTTCAGCGGCTACTTTTGGCGCGGTTTTAGCGTATATGCTGAAAGTGCCTGATTATTATTTTGGCGTGTTTGGCTTTGTTTGTTGTTGTGTTTTTTCTTTGATGATTTTTAAAATTTCAAGGCGCGCTTCGATTGCGACCTTGCTCATTATCGGCATTGCGGTATCGTCGTTTTTGGGCGCGATCACTTCGCTTTGTATTTATATTATCGGCGAGGATTCTTTTAGGATTGTAACTTGGCTTATGGGCTATTTGGGGCTTGCAAGCTGGCATAAAGTGCTCATTCTTAGCGTGCCTTTGGTGCTTTGCGTGCTTTATTTTTATTTTCATAAAAATGAGCTTAATATCATTTTAAGCGGCGATGAAGAGGCTAGAAATTTAGGCGTGGATGCGGAAAAATTAAAGATCAATTTACTCGTCGTCTCATCCTTTGCCGTGGCTTTTGCCGTGGCTTTTAGTGGGCTCATTGGCTTTGTGGGGCTAGTCATTCCTCATATCATTCGCTTGATGCTTAAAAATTATAACAACGCCCTTGTGTTGCCCCTTTGCACCCTGCTTGGTGGTGTGTTTTTGCTCTTTTGTGATACTTTAGCAAGGACGATCATTGCGCCTGTGGAGCTTCCTATTGGCATACTCACAGCCTTTTTTGGCGCGCCTGTGTTTTTGTATTTAGCCCTTAAAGTGAGGAGATTTTTATGAGTGTGAGTTTAAGGATAAAAGATCTTTGCTTTGATTATGGTTCTGTGAGTTTGCTAAAAGATATCAATTTAGAGCTTAAAAAGGGCGATTTTTTAGGCATTTTAGGACCTAATGGCTCGGGTAAAAGTACTTTGGTTAAAAATATTTTAGGCATTTTGCAAGCAAAAAGCGGTATGATTGAAATTTTTGGTAAAAATTTAAAGGATTATTCGATTAAAGAATTATCCAAACTTATCGGCTTCGTGCCGCAAAAATCAGCCCTTTTAGTCCCGCTTTTAGTCCTTGATGTGCTTTTAATGGGCAGGTATTCAAGCCTCAAGCGCTCTTATGCAAACTATGATGAAAAGGATATCAGCGAAGTTAAAGAGCTTGCAAAGCGCTTAAATATTGAGCAGTTTTTAGAAAGAAATGTGCTAAGTCTTAGTGGCGGCGAGTTTCAGCGCGTGCTTTTGGCTCGTGCGCTTCTTAAAAAGCCTCAAATTTTGCTTTTAGATGAGCCCACTTCAGCACTTGATTTAAACTATGCTTTGGAGCTTTTAAGCGAGTGTGAAAATTTGCTAAAAGAAAGAAATATCAGTGTGGTGGCGATTTTGCACGATTTAAATCTTGCTTCCATGTTTTGTTCAAAAATCATCTTTTTAAAAGAAGGAAAGTTGCGCTATCAAGGCAGCGTAAACGAGCTTTTTAAAAAAGAAATTTTAAAAGAAATTTATGATTTAAACTGCGAAGTTTTTATGCAAAATGGCAAGCCTTATGTGCTACCTTTAAAAACTTGTTCTTAAATCACCTTGAAAGGAAAAAAATGAAAAAGAAATTCAAATTTTTACTCATCTTGGCTTTTGCCGTGAGTTTTCTTTGCGCGCATGAAGTGCCAAAGCGCGTCGTGGGGCTTGATCCAGCCAGCATTGAAATCATTTACGAGCTAGGGCTTGGGGATAAAATGGTAGGCATTGCGACTTTGCAACAAAGCAAAATCGAACCTGTAGCAAAAACGAGCAAGCTTGCTTCTGTAGGCTCTTTTTCAAACCCTTCGGTTGAAAAGATCATCGCGCTTAAGCCTGATTTAGTGATATTAAGCTCTTATTCTGTGGGGCTTGAGCCGCGTTTAAAAGAGCTTAAAATCCCTACGATGTATCTTAAGGCTGAAAGGCTTGATGAGCTTTTTACAAACATTGAAAAACTGGGCGCCATGTTTCACAAAGAAAACGAAGCAAAAGCTTTAAGCGAGCGTGTGCAAAAAGAACTTGACGCATTAAGGGCTGATCCTATCAATAAAAGCGGGATTTTTCTTTTCTCAAGCAATCCTCTCATGGCCTTTTCGCAAAACTCGGTCATCGCAGATATTTTAAATCTCATCGGCGTGAAAAATCTCACCCCACAAAGCGAGATAAAAAGACCCATCATCACCAGCGAGTATATCTTAACGCAAAATCCTGATCTTTTAATCCTTTCAATGCAGGCAAAAAATGTCAGCGATTTAACCGATAAAAACCCTATTTTAAAGAACACCAAAGCCTATAAAGAAAAGCAAATTTTCATTTATGACAATGTTTATTCTTTGCTAAGAATCAGCCCAAATATCACAAAGGCGATAAAAAAATTCAAAGAAGATTTACAAAGTAAAATTTCTAAGTAAATGCTTTAAAATTTGATAGATCAATTCCAGCATTTTAAGGAACAAATTTGATCCTTAAATCAATTTGAAATTAAATTGATTTTATTGTTTTTAAATTCAAATGAAAGCTCATCGCTTTTTTAGGCTTGATTTAAACTTCTTTTAATCTTTTGTATTTCAAGCCTTTAAATCTATATTTTTTTCATCCCCAAATAAAATTTTTAGCAAATCACTTTCTTCAAATTTATCTTTCAAAAGTTTTTGAAGTAAAAGATTATCCCCTGTATCTTTGTAGGTTTCATTAGACTTTTTGCGCTAATGGGAGTAAAAGGATTTTGAATATTTAAATTTTCTTCGGTTTTTGAGCTTATGTTAAGAGTGTTGTTGGGGGTGGTTTTTGAGCTTGTGTTGTCGTTATTGTTTGAAATGTCGTTTTGAGAATTATTTTTTAGAGCCTTTCCTAGTGCTTCGTCAAAAGCTTTCACAAATTCATCGTGACGCGTTTTAAAATCAAGGTATTTTTGTTTAAACTCCTCAAGGCTTAAGCTATCATCGCCAATAAGCGTGTCAAATTCAGTCTCAAAAGCTTTGGCTTGCTCGATGATATCTTTTGGAAGCTTAAAATCTAAGGCATATGAAGTAAAGCTTTTAAGCTTGCTTTGTTCTTTAAAAACACCCATATACTCATCACTGGTAATATTTTTAAAAGATGATTTTTGAATATTATTTGCACTTTGGAGCTGATATTTTTGCATAAAACGATCAAATTCTTGCTTATCTTCTCCACTTAAATTTGCATCAAAACCATAAGTTTTGCCTAGCAAAGTCGCATTTGAAACTTGTAATTTTATCGATTTTTCATCAATAAAAAAGCTCGCTAAAAGTGTCGTGCCTTTGGAGAGTTCATTTTCATTTACTATTTGAGCAAATGAGGAGTGTTTCACTGCTTCAAAAGATAATTTATCTTTAAAAATCGTTTCAAATTCTTTTTGGTTAAAGCCTTGTTCTAAAGCGAATTTGTCAAAAATTTGTAAATTATCTTTATAAAAATTACCCAGTTCTTTCGCCCAATCTATAAAGCTATACAAAGGCTTGGAAGATAATTTTGTGCCTATTAAAATTTCATCATTTTTCTTAATGATTTCAGCATTGATCTTAAAATCTTTTGGCAGGCCTGCTGCTTCGTTAAAATCGCTTGTAAAAAAGCCATCTTTATCTATACCATAGCCTTAAAATAGCTTTGAGCCTCGCTTTTATCACGCACTAAGGCGCCTTTATCGCTAACGAAATTTGAGTTTTCATTGTTTGATTTTAAAACTGCGCTAGAGTTTTGAGCTTGCAAGTTTTGAGAATTTAAAGTGCTTGAGTTTGTTTGATTAAAATTGATTTTATTTTGATTTTGCAAATTTAAAAAATTATAATTTGAATGAATGGAATTTATCATCGCTTGTCCTTGAAATTTATATCGGCATCGGCAAATTTTAAAAATGATTTAGTTTTCAAGATTGAGTTTATCTAAATTTATTTTAATCAATCAAATTTGAATGAGTGGACATTTTACTCAAGTTTCATAAAAACAAGAAAAATCGTTTTCAAATTTGCTTTGAAAAAATATCTAATTTAAGAAAAATTTAATATAAATTTTAGCTTCAAGTTATAAAAATGTGTTATAATGCCAAACTTCATTTTAAAAGGTGGCTTCAATGAAAAAAATAAATTCACAAAATGCTTCAAAAAAAATGCATCATAAAAACAGCCAGAATTTAGACATTCTAAGACAAAATATACTCGAAAAAAATGAAAACATAGGACTTTACGAGCCACGTTTTGAAAAAGATAGCTGTGGAATCGCAGCTGTGGTTAATATCAAGGGTCAAAAATCTCATCAAAATATATGCGACGCTCTAGAAATTTTAATGCAGTTAGAACACCGCGGTGGTGCGGGCGCTGAGCCTAATTCAGGCGATGGAGCAGGCATTTTAACTCAAATCCCGCACGATTTTTTTAAAAGCCAAGATTGTGACTTTGTTTTGCCAAAGGCTGGTGATTACGCAGTCGCTCAAATCTTTTTAAGCGCAAATTCAGACGCTAAAGAACTTGGTAAAAAAATCTTTCTAGAAGTGCTTGAAGAAAAAAAGATTGAATTTCTAGGCTTTCGCGCTGTGCCAGCAAATTCTAGCGATATAGGAGAGAGCGCTTTAAAGGCTATGCCTTATTTTTTACAAGGCTTTGTGGCGCGTCCAAAAGGCGTTAAAGCAGGGCTTGAGTTTGAGCGTTTGCTTTATGTTGCGCGCAGAGTTATGGAAAAAAGGGCGCTTGAACTTGAAGTGCCTAAATTTTATATCTGTTCTTTTTCGGCGCGAACTATAGTGTATAAGGGTATGCTGCTTTCTACTCAGCTGAGTGATTTTTATCTTGATTTAAAGGATGTCAATTACAAATCGGCCATTTCTTTGGTGCATTCTCGCTTTTCTACAAATACCTTTCCAAGCTGGGAGCGCGCCCATCCTAATCGCTATATGGCGCACAACGGAGAAATCAACACCATTCAAGGCAATGTCGCAAGTATGAGGGCGCGAGAGGGGCTTTTAAAAAGCGATTATTTTAAAAATCTCAATGAAATTTATCCTATCATCGCTAAGCCAAGTAGTGATTCGGCGATGTTTGATAATACTTTGGAATTTCTTACTTTAAATGGACGCAGCCTTGAAGAAGCCTTTATGATGATGATACCTGAGCCTTGGCATAAAAATAAAAATATGCCCGCAAAAAAACGCGCCTTTTATGAGTATAACTCCACTCTTATGGAGCCTTGGGACGGACCTGCGGCGATTATTTTTACAGACGGCGAAATAATGGGCGCTAGCCTTGATAGAAATGGCTTTCGCCCCAGCCGCTACTATCTTACAAATGATGATAATTTAATCATCGCCAGTGAAACAGGCGCGCTAAAGATTAAAGAGTGTAAAATCCTTGCTAAAAAGCGTTTAGAGCCCGGAAAACTCCTGCTAGTAGATACTAAAAAAGGGCTTTTAATCAGCGATGAAGAGCTTAAAAAGCATTATGCAAACGCTAAGCCTTATGAAAAATGGCTTAAAAATTTAGTACGTATAGAAAATTTAAAAGATGCTCATTTTAAAGAAAGCTTTTTAAAGCCTGATGAGGTGCTTTTGTTGCAAAAGATTTTTAACTGGAGCTTTGATGAGCTAAGCGAGAGCGTTTTAAAAATGAGTGCTACAGGCAAAGAAGCACTGGCTGCGATGGGTGTGGATACTCCTATAGCTGTGCTATCGCGTGAGCCACAGCCACTTTTTAATTATTTCAAGCAATTATTCGCCCAAGTTACAAACCCGCCCCTTGATGCTATACGCGAAGAAATCGTTACCTCAGCGCGAATTTATCTAGGAAAAGAAGGAAATTTATTAAAGCCTAGCGAGCAAAATGCAAGGCGCGCTAAGCTTTCTTTGCCCTTGATTACAAATGAAGAGCTTTTTAAGATTAAAAACTTAAAAGAATTTAAACCAGCGACTTTAAGCTTAATTTTTGATTATGAAAAAATCACGCTCAAACACGCCCTTGATGAGCTTTTTAAAGAAGCGGAAAAGGCTATTTTAAAAGGGGCTGAAATTTTAATCTTAAGCGATAGGGGCGTGAGTGAGAAAAAAACTTATATCCCCTCGCTTTTAGCCGTCTCAGCCCTTCATAATCATTTGGTGAAAAAAAGCCTAAGAACGCACGCAAGCTTGATTTTAGAAAGTGCTGAGCCTAGAGAAATTCATCATTTTGCCTGTTTATTAGGATTTGGAGCGACTGCGATTTGTCCCTATCTTGTTTATGAGAGCATTAAAATTTTAAGCGACAATAAAGACTTAGGGCATAGCTATCAAAAAGGCGTGGCAAATTTCATCAAAGCAAGCAGTGCTGGCATAGTAAAAATCGCTTCAAAAATGGGCGTTAGCACACTTCAAAGCTACAATGGCTCAAATTTATTCGAAGCACTAGGCCTTAGCAGCAAGCTTACAAAGGCTTATTTTAACGATGTTTCAAGCAAGATTGAGGGCATAGAACTTGAAGATATTTTCAAAGAACTTGTCCAAATTCACAAAAACGCCTTTTTAAACACTCAAAGATGCCTTGATAGCAGGGGTAGCTTTAGCTTTAGAAGTGCAAAAGAAGAGCATATCATCGATCCGCTTGTGATTTTTCATTTGCAAGAAGCGTGCAAAAATGGAGATTATGAAAGATTTAAAAAATACTGCTTTCTTGTGGATAATAAATGCGTGAAAATTCGCGATTTAATGGAATTTGACGAGAGCGAGGCGATCAGCATAGAGCAGGTTGAAAGTGCGGCAAATATAGTCAAACGCTTTAAAACAGGGGCGATGAGCTATGGCTCTATCTCAAAAGAAGCGCACGAATGCCTTGCCATAGCGATGAATAGACTAGGTGCAAAGAGCAATTCTGGCGAGGGCGGCGAGGATGAAAGCCGCTACATACAAGAGCCAAATGGCGATAGCAAAAGCTCAGCGATAAAGCAAGTGGCAAGTGCGCGCTTTGGCGTGAATATCAATTATTTAATCAATGCAAAAGAGATTCAAATCAAGGTCGCTCAGGGTGCAAAGCCAGGCGAGGGTGGACAACTTATGGGCTTTAAGGTCTATCCGTGGATAGCAAAGGCACGCCACTCCACACCGGGCGTTACTCTTATCAGCCCGCCGCCACATCATGATATTTATTCTATTGAAGATTTAGCCCAGCTCATTTATGATTTAAAAAATGCCAATGATGAAGCCAGCATTTCAGTAAAACTTGTAAGCGAAGCAGGCGTTGGCACGGTCGCAGCTGGAGTTGCTAAAGCTGGGGCAAACTGCATTTTAATCTCAGGTTATGACGGAGGCACTGGAGCAAGCCCAAGAACATCTATTCCTAATGCTGGAATGCCCTGGGAAGTAGGACTTGCCGAAGCTCATCAAACCTTAATTTTAAATAAATTACGCGATAGAGTGAAGCTTGAAACAGACGGCAAATTAATGACAGGCAGGGATTTAGCCATAGCCGCACTTTTAGGAGCTGAGGAATTTGGCTTTGCGATTGCACCTTTAATCGTTATAGGCTGCACGATGATGCGCGTTTGTCATCTTAACACCTGCCCTTTTGGTATAGCCACGCAAGATATAGAGCTTCGCGGCCGTTTTAAAGGAAAGCCTGAATGGGTGGAAAATTTTATGCTCTTTATCGCTGAAAATTTACGCGAATATATGGCAAAACTTGGCTTTAAAAGCCTTGATGAGATGATAGGACGCCTTGATAAACTCAAACAAAAAGAAAATTTGCAAGGAAAAGCCGCAAAAGTGAGCTTAGATAGGATTTTAAGGCCACTTCAAACCTACAATCAAACAGCGGTGCATTTTAAGAACTTTGCACCAAGCAAGCTTGAAAAAACGCTTGATTACCGCGTTTTATTGCCACTTTGTAAAGAAGCCATCACAGGGGGTAAAAAAATCAAACTCGCCCTTGAAGTAAGCAATCTTAGCCGCACTTTTGCGACTATGCTTTCATCTCATATCACAAGAATTTATGCACAAAAAGGGCTTGAAAAAGACAAGATAAACTTAAGCGCGATAGGCAATGCTGGAAATAGCTTCGGTGCGTTTTTATGCAAGGGCGTAAAACTTGAGATTATAGGCGATACTAATGATTATTTAGGCAAAGGTTTAAGCGGTGGAATCATCGCTGCAAGACTTTCAGACGAGGCTAAATTTAAGCCTGAAGAAAATATCATCGCCGGCAATGCCTGCCTTTATGGTGCGACTGAGGGCGAGGTGTATTTAGACGGCGTCGCAGGCGAGCGCTTTTGCGTGCGAAACTCGGGCGCAAAGGCTGTGGTGCTAGGCACAGGCGTGCATGGTTGTGAGTATATGACGGGTGGCGCTGTGGTGGTGCTTGGCGATATAGGGGCTAATTTTGCTGCGGGTATGAGCGGGGGCGTGGCTTATATCTACGGACGGCACAATGAAGAGCGCGTCAATAGCGAGCTAGTGGATATAAAAGAGCTTGACAAGGTCGATGAAAAGGAGCTTTTATGCTTAATCGACGCTCATATTAAGCATACAAACTCAAGCTATGTCAAGGCTTTAAGGGCTAAATTTAAGTCTAAAAACTTTTTTAAGATTATGCCAAGAGATTATGCGAAAATGCTTGAGAATTTGAAATTTTGCGCAAAAGAAAAGGACCCTGCCTTAGCGGCGTTTTTGAAAATCACAAAGGCTAAATGAGCTAAAATTTAGGAATTTTAGCTAGAATTTAAGGCAAAGGAACAAAGATGACTTTTTTAGAGTTAGCCGAAGAGGTGTTAAAGCAAGCAAAATATCCGCTTGATTACAAGCAAATGTGGGAAAGTGCTAAAAATTTAGGGCTTGACAAAAAAGTTGGCAGTGAAGGCAAAACGCCTGAGATGAGTTTGTCAGCTCAAATTTATGTTAATATAAGAGATAAAAGCGATTCTAAATTTTGCATTGTCAGCAAACGCCCAACAAAATTTTGGCTCAAAGCGCGCAAAAACGAACTCATCGGCAAGGAAAGCGAATTAGAACAAAAAATCCAAGAAAGCCAAGAAAAAGAGATTAAAAGCAAAGAAAAAGGCTTTTGTGAGGGCGATTTGCACCCCTTGCTTGTAAATTTCGTGGCAAATGATGAAAGATTTAATCTTTACTGCAAAACTATCAACGCCAACACGAGCAAAAACACTAACAAAGGCTTAAATGAGTGGATACACCCTGACATTGTGGGTATTCATTTTCCTTTTGAGGATTTTGACAAAAACACCCTTAATTTGCTCCAAAATTTAAGCAATCCAAACTATAAAATTTACTCTTTTGAGCTAAAAAAATTCATCAACAATGCTAATCTCAAAGAGTGCTATTTTCAAGCTGTTTCAAATTCAAGCTGGGCGAATGAGGGGTATTTGGTCGCTTACGAGATAAAAGATGATGATGAGGTGCAAAACGAGCTAGCAAGGCTTAATGCGAGCTTTGGCATAGGCGTGATAGAGCTTAAAAGTGATGAGGTTAAATTTGAGGCTAAAAGCAAGGAGCTAGACATTGACACGCTTGATATGCTGATAAGAAAAAACAAGGATTTTAAAGAATTTATCACAAATGTCAATAAAGACATACAAACAAACGACCCTGAAAGGATAGCCAAAGCCAAATATGATAAGATTTTGGACGATGAGCTAGAAAAATACCTTAAATCAAAAAATATCAACAAAGAGGAGTAAAAATGGGTAATCCGCGGGGATTTTTGGATTTTAAAAGAGTAAATGTTGCAAAAATCGAGCCTTTAAAGCGCGTTAAAAACTATAAGGAATTTATCATTCAAATGCCTGAAAAGCTGCAAAAAGAGCAAGCGAGCAGGTGCATGAATTGCGGTGTGCCTTTTTGTCAAGCCGCAACAAGCCAGTATCACAAAGCCATAGGCTGTCCTTTGCATAATCTCATCCCAGAATTTAACGACGCCATTTATAAAGACGACTGGCAAAAGGCTTATGAGCGCCTTAGTCTTACAAATCCTTTCCCTGAATTTACGGGCAGGGTTTGCCCGGCTCCTTGCGAGGATTCTTGCGTTTGCGCGATCAATAGCAGTGCGGTCAGTATCAAAGCAAATGAATACGCCATCATTGAAAACGCCTTTAAAAAAGGCTTTGTAAGCGCGCAAAAGCCACTAAAAAGACTAAATGCAAAGGTGGCTATCGTGGGCAGTGGGCCGGCCGGTCTTGCCTGTGCGCATGAGCTTAATTTAATTGGCTTTAAAGCTGAGGTTTTTGAGCGCAGTGACCGAGTGGGCGGGCTTTTGATGTATGGCATACCCGATATGAAGCTTGAAAAAAGCGTGATTGCACGCCGCGAAGCGCTTTTAAAAGAAGCGGGCGTGAAATTTCACACCAACACAAATATCAACACAAAGGCCAAAGCGGACAAGCTTTTGAAAGAATTTGACGCTGTGGTGCTTTGCGTGGGAGCGAACGAGCCTATTGATTTAAAAATCGAGGGCAGAGAGCTTGAAAACATTATGTTTGCGGTGGATTTTCTAAGTCTTAGCACGAAAAGCTTGCTTGAAACGGGCAAGGGCGCTAGCTTAGCCAAGGATAAAAATGTGCTGATTATAGGAAGCGGCGATACAAGCGTGGATTGCGTGGCGGTGGCGACCAGACAGGGCGCAAAGAGTATCACGCGCTTTGAAAGAAGCCCAAAACGCCCACTCACAAGAGCAGCAAACAATCCATGGCCCCTAAAGGCTGATATTTTCACCACTGATTACGGCCTTGAAGAAGCCATAGCCGTTTATGGCAAAGATCCTCGCGAATATCAAAAAATGACTAAAAAATTTGTAGGCAAAAATGGCGCGGTGAGTGCTGTGCTGGCGGCTGATTTGAAGCGCGAGTTTATCAATGGGCGCGCTGTGAATGTCGAAGTGGCTGATTCTATAAAATCTTACAAGGCGGATTTAGTGCTTTTGGCAATGGGCTTTGTGGGGGCTCAAAGCGAGGTGAAAGAGTGTTTTGGCGTGAAATTTGACGCGCGAAATAATATTTTAGCGAGCAATTTTCAAAGCACGAATAAAAAAATCTTTACTTGTGGGGACGCTAGAATGGGTCAAAGCCTTGTGGTCTCAGCCATTGAGGACGGCAAAGAGTGCGCAAAGGCTGTAAGCGCGTTTTTACAAAAGCACACGCATTAATAATGCTTTAATTTGATTTTAAACTTTTTTAAATTTGCAAGTGAGCTAAGATTACCACAAAATCCTACAGATTTTCTCACAATGACATTTTTTGTCGTCATTGCGGGGCCAGATTTATCCTTGCGCGGCAATCTACAAACTCAATATAAGAAAAAATTTTAAAACTCGCGCCACTGTTTTTAAATTTATTTTGAAAATTTTATAGAATTGATTGATTTTAAAATAATATTTTAAGCCCCAAATTTAAAAAGTTTCAAAATCTTAAAGCTCAGTTTTTTAAGCAAACTTTGCTTGGAGTGTTTGAGTAAAAACTCTGCCACATCTTTGCGTCCAAACATCACAGCAAAAGAAAAAGGTGTCATGCCTAGGCCGTTATTTTCATCTATATTTGCGCCGTTTTTCACTAAAAGTTCGCACATTTTCAAATGCCCCTTAAAGCATACACCCGCTAACGGCGTTTGCCCCCTATCATTTTTTTCATCTACTCTAGCTCCCTTTGAAAGTAGCATTTTAGCCGTGTTTAAGCAATTATTATAAGCAGCGAGCATTAACAGAGTGTCTCCCTTATGCGTCTTTAAATTTACACTAAGCCCTGCATTTATCATATTTTCTAGGCTCTCATACTCATCATTTCTAGCAAAATCAAAGGCCATTTCGCAAAGCTTAATAAATCTTTTTTCTTCTTCTTGGCTTAAATTTTGTTTTAAATTAGCACTCATTTTTATCCTTTCAAATTCATTTAAAAAACCTAAATTTAGAACTTTTAAATGAAATTAAGCCCGCCAGCTTAAAGGAGCAAAAAAGCTGGCAGGGTTTTAAATTTAAGGTTTTAAATTTCAAAGGCTCAAGCTTTCAAAGCTTGCTCGACACCTTTTTTATAAGCTGGAGCTATTTTTTCAAAATGAGCTAAAGCCTTATTTATAATCTTTTCATCAACGCCTTGCATACTTGCGGCAATGTTTTGAAATAATTGTTCTTTTTGATTCTCATTCATCAGTTCAAAAAGTGCTCGTGGCTGGGTGTAAAAGTCATTATCAAGCGCAGCGCAGCGCGCAGCTGCTCCATCAATTTTCAAGTCAGGTTCTAAAAAACTTCTATCTTCCTTAGGCGCGTAATCATAACTATTTGGCTCATAATAAGCTGCTTCGTTTTTGTAATTATCAAAATTCATAGCACCTGCGACATTATAGGTATTTACCTCACTTCTTGCACGATTTACCGGCAAAAGATGATAATTTGTGCCTATTCTATATCTTTGAGCATCAGCATAGCTAAAAACTCGCGCTTGAAGCATTTTATCAGGACTAAAACCAATGCCAGGCACTATATTGCTCGGTGCAAAGGCAGCTTGTTCGACCTCGTTAAAATAATTTTGTGGATTTTTATTAAGAGTCATTTCACCCACGTCTATTAAAGGCACGATGCTGTGTGGCCACACTTTCGTTAAATCAAAAGGATTAAAGCCAATCTTGTCTGTGTCGTTTTCAGCTAGAATTTGAAGCTGAACCTTCCATTTTGGATACTCACCGCGTTCAATAGCTTCGTATAAATCCCTTTGATGGCTTTCTCTATCATTTGCTATAAGAGCGGCAGCTTCAGCATTTGTGAGATTTTTAATGCCTTGCTGGGTTTTAAAATGAAATTTCACCCAAAATCTTTCGTTTTTATCATTGATAAAGCTATAAGTGTGGCTTCCAAAGCCATGCATATGGCGGTAACTTGCAGGTATGCCTCTATCACTCATCAAAATCGTAACTTGATGAAGGGACTCAGGGACTAGTGTCCAAAAATCCCAAGCCGCGTTTGCACTTCTTAAATGTGTGCGTGGATCTCGCTTTTGCGTGTGGATAAAATCAGGGAATTTATAAGCATCGCGCAGGAAAAAAGTCGGCGTATTATTACCCACCAAGTCCCAATTTCCCTCGCGTGTGTAGAATTTAATCGCAAAGCCACGCACATCACGTTCCGCATCAGCAGCCCCAGCCTCGCCTGCTACAGTTGAAAAACGCAAAAATAGTGGAGTTATTTCGCCTTTTTGAAAAACCTTTGCCTTAGTATAAGCGCTTAAATCAGCCGTGATTTTAAGCTCGCCATAAGCCCCACTTCCCTTTGCATGCACCGTTCTTTCAGGGATGCGCTCTCTATTTTGATGAGCTAATTTTTCAAGCAAGAGATAATCTTGCACCAAAAGTGGTCCCTTAGCTCCTGCTGTAAGGGAGTTTTGATTATCAGCAATAATATTGCCAAAGTCGTTTGTAAGTTTTTTCATATTTTCTCCTAAATAATAATTTTTATTTATTAAAAAATTATATCTATTAAAAATTAAAATAATATTAAACGATAAAATTTATTGATAAATTTTTTAAAAAAATTACAAAATTATCAAAAATGTGTAAAAAATAAGAAGTTTTTTGAAAACTTGCTTAGAAATTCGCCTGTAAATTAGGCATTTATAAAATTTTACTTCTTATTAAAAAATATCATTTAAAACAAAATTTAAATTTTAATGAAAGAATTTTGATCATTTTAAAACTTGGAACAGCTTTTGCTTATTAAATCTTAAATATTTGAAAATTAAAGGAGACAAAATGTCAAAGCCAATTTCAATTCAAAACCTACCTGAGTTTAAAGAGGACTTTTTGGCACAAAAGCCAGAGATTTTAACACAAGCTTTAAATTTGCTTGAAAATTTACTAAGAAGCAATGCAAGCGATGAGAAACTTGTGCGCATTTCAAGCGAGCTTAGCGAAATTTTAAGCGATGAGAAAAATTATGAAAAAATCAAATCCGCTAAGAATTTAGACGAGCTTTTAAACACACTTGAAAGCCTAAATAAAAGCGATAAAATGCTTAAAATTTATCCAAAGCAAAGCTTAGAGCAAGCTTATCCAACTTTGGCTCAAAAATCATTTTTATAAGGACAAGAAATGTCAAATGTAGCTTCAAGCAATCCACTTTTAAACCTAACAGCGAGCAAAAGTGCCACACTTAGCACGAGTGAAAAAGCAAGTAGTAGCAGTGAAAGCGGCACGAATGAGAGCTTTTTATCGGCTTTGCTAGGAGCTATTGATGAGACCAATCAATTTTTGCCTGAAAGAATGCAAATCAGCGAGCAAGAAATCACACAAGAATTCATCGCCAAAATAGAACAAGATGGCGCGCTCTTTGGCTCTGGGCTCAGTGGTTTAAGTCAAAAAGAGCAAAGCAGCATTTTTGAAACCTTAAGTTTTATGCAAGTTTTAGGCGTTTTAGAGCAGCTTAAAATCAACTCAAGCGATGTAAAGCTAGGCAATTTAAGCACGCAAATGCAGCAGCTCATAAACAGCGAAGCTAATTTGAGCTCGCTTAAAAATGCTAAAGATTTAAACGAACTTTTAAGCCTTGCAAAGAACCTAAATCTCAATGTCAGCAATATAAAAGTCGATAAAATTTTGCAGATGAAAGAAAGCTTTCCTACCTTAAATAAACAAAATTTCTTTTCAAACTCGCTAGAAAGTGTGTTTAAAGATGTTTTAAATCAACAAATTTCAAGTGCCATTTCAAAGATTGATAAAAGCTCGCTTAAAAGCACTAAAGATAAAGCTGCAAACGAGAATCAAAACATACTTTCAAAGGTCTTTAAAGAGCTTGAAAAAAGCACGAGCAAAAAAGAAGCAAAAAGTGCTAATGAAGCCCAAGATTTAGATGTAAAAAACATCAATTCTAAAGAAATTAAAACAAATTTGAGCAAAGAAATGAGTGCTGAAGAAAGTGCCAAGTTGCTTAAAGAAAATGAGAGCTTAAATGCACTAAAAAGCGCTAAAATAGAACCTTATGCTGAAAATAAAGAAAATTTAAATGAAAAAATAAATTTAGAAAGCTCAAAAACAGCGGCGCAAAATATCAAAGAAAATAAAGAAACAAAAAATTTAAATGTGGCTGAGAATTTATCTCAAAAGCTTGAAAAAAATTCTAAAGATGAAAAAGCGCAAAATGTCAATAAAGAGCTTCAAAATGAGCCTAAAATAAGCCAAAATCAAAAAGAAATTAAAACTGAAACACAAAGCACTTTGCAAAAAAATGAACTTGGTGCAGTAAATTTAGCTTCAAATAAAGCAAATGCAGAGCTTAGCGCTAAAATCAATACAGAAAATCAAAAATTTGAAACTCAAAAAAATGCACCAGAAATTTCAAGCAATGAAAAAGTAGCTTCAAGTGCGAATTTAAAGGCACAAAATGAGCTTGAAGAATCAAATATGTCTCAAAAAACGCTCGTTAATGAAAATATTAAAAATGATGATTTAAAAGATGTCAAGCAAAGCCCTAAAGAAAGCCTTTTAACAAAGCAAAATCAAGCGAGTTTAAACGCGCAAAATCAAAGCAGTTTCAATCAAAACTCAAATCAAAATAGCTCTAATCAAGGCTTCAATCAAAGCTTAGCCCAAAATAGCGCTTCTTTTGCAGCGCAAAACAGCACGCAAAATGCGAATTTAACTAACTCAAACGCGCAAACTCAGTTTAATACCTTGCTCAATCAAGCCCTAAATTTAGACAATATCTCTAAAGAAAACCCTAATAATACGGGCTTTGAAAGCTTAATGAGTAAAAGCGATGAAGCAAATGTGCAAAATACGGATAGTCAAAGCCCTTTAAATGAGCTTAATTCTTTAGTCAAGGACTTAAGCCGCGTGTCTTCAAACGAGCTTAAAAGCCAAGTTACAAGCCCTAAGGAGACTTTGCAAAATTTCGTGCAGGATTTAAAAGAGCAAATGACGCAGTTTAAAGCTCCCATCACGCGTTTAAATATCACTTTAAATCCTTCAAATTTGGGCGAAGTTGAAGTGACGCTAGTTCAAAGAGGTGCGAATTTACACATTAATTTTAATTCAAATACAAATGCGATGAATTTATTCATCCAAAATCAAGCCGAGTTTAAAAACTCGCTCGTAAATATGGGCTTTACAGGGCTTGAAATGAACTTTAGCGACCAAAGCAAAAAAGAGCAAAATCAAAAAAATAAAAGCAAAAATAATGGCGCAAATAATGAGCTAAATACTCTAAATAATAGCGAAGAAAAGCCGAGCTTAGAACTTGTTTTGGCAAAATATTTTTGATTTATGATTTGAAATTAAATTAAATTTCAAAATCGCTAGCGATGATTTTAAATTAAAATTTTGTCATTGCTGGGCTTAGCGAAGCAATCCATAGTTTAATTACAAAAGTAAATAATGGATTGCCGCTCCTTGATTTCATTAAGGCTCGCAATGACGAAATTAGCCCTGTCATTGCGAGAAGCGAAGCGCCGAAGCAATCCACTATTAAATGTCAAAATAAATTGTAGATTGCCACGCGGGCAAGTCCACTCGCAATGACGGTGGTTTTAATCTTCTTTTAAATTCCAAAACTCGTGCTGTAATGGCGAACATTTATTTAAACACACATAATTTAAACAAATATATAAAAATAAAACAAACAAAACAAATTTACTGGGAAAAATTAAAATTCAAAAACAAGATAAAATTCAAACGAGACAAAAATTAAACAAGATAAAACTCAAAGAAAAAAGAAAAAAACAAAAAATAAGTGAAATTCACAAATAAAAAGCTAGGGCTATAAAAACCCTAGCAACAAGCCTTAATTTGAGGCTTGTTTATCGATAACCTTGTAGTTATAAGGTCTGGTGTTTTTATCAATCTCGAGATACTTAGCTGGCGGATTGCCATTGATTTCTTCGTGCTTATAGTAGCGCTCGCCTGCTTTGTGTCCGTTGAGATCGACTTTATAGCGGATTTCGCCCGGATTTAGCTTTTGCATATCTTCAAAGCCTAAATTTGAGGTTTTAAAGTCTGTGATGCCATTTGCAGCCGCGATTTCTACGAGCTTGGTTTGCCCTTCGCGCGCCATTTCGACAGCTTGAAGCAGCATTCTTGAAGCTTCGCGCGGATTATGAAAGCCTGTAGAGTTTTCAGCACCGACAAAATCGCCTCTCATCTGCGCTTTTCTGTGAAGTTCTAGCACTTCTTTTAAAGTCGCGTTGATCTTTTTAGCGTCCGCTTTGCCCTCGCTTTGATAAGCTTCTAAAGCCCCCAAACGATCGCGCAAGTTTTTAATGTCTGTGATGAGACTCACAGTCGCGTATTCTGCGCTTCTTAGATCATAAGCCACTGATTTTTGAATGTCAAAAATTTGAGCCTTAAGATAGCTTTCACTTTGAGTGTGGCAGGTTTTGCATGCGGCATTGATATCTTCAAGTGGCGAGGTGACATTGTGATTTGTCATTTTTTTAGCGCCTTTTCTAATGTAAGGCATATGACAATCCGCGCAGCTTACGCCATTTGCCGCATGCACGCCACCGCTGTAAAGCTCGCTTTCAGGGTGTTGAATTTTAATCATCGGCGCACCTGAGAGCTTATGTGTCCAGTCTGCTGCGAAAATTTCACGCACTTTATCATAATAATCATCAAACATTTCTATCCTAAATGGCTCGCCTTTTTTCCACTCGCTCCACGGAAAAACTAGCTCAATGCCTGCAACTTCAATTTCCTTTGGCGCATTGCCATTTTGCCAAATGTCAATTTCTTCGTAAGTTTTTTGCGTGCCATCCCACCATTTAGCCTCTTTATTATCGGCAATAGTCTCGCCCACGACTTTAACTTTCGTGCCTGTTGGCTTAAAATAATACTCCACATGGCATTGTGAGCAAACTAGGGTGCGCATTTCTTCACGGCTGGCTTTTACGCCTGTGGTTTTGTCTGCTTCATAGCCTCTTGCGATGAGCGCATTGATCGCAGCTGGACGCGTGAGTCTAAGCTCCATAGTGTTTGGCGCGTGGCAATCTGCGCAAGTGACGCCCATTCTTTTGCCCCCATGTGGTCCTCTGTGCTGGACTGAGTTTTCTTCTGCGCCATTTACAGCAGGGATTGTTTTAATCATCGTCCAGTATTTAGTCGAGTTAAACGCGACAAAATCGCCTTTTGCGGTATTGTTAATGAGCCATGGAGTCCAGCCACTGTGGCAGTTCATACAGGCTGCAGGCTGTCCGCCAAAGGCTTTAAAGCCGTGTGCGTTGAGAAAATCTTTGTTATTTCTTGCTGTATCCATTTGATCAACTTGTATCCAAAAGTGCCCGCGCTCTTCGTTGGCATCAAGGCTGAAAGGATAGCCCGCCCAAAGCACAGTAAGCTGTGGATAGCGAATCAGCTTTGAATAAGACAAATTCCCGCCAAAGTCTGTCGGTATAGGCTTTTGTGTCTCCACTGTAAGATACATATCCAAATAATCAGGGAAGTTTTTGCCCCAGTGATCAAAAGTTGGATTATCATCACTCATTTCGACAAGCTCTTTAGATACAAGCCCGCCCACGCCTTCGTTTTGCTTTTGTGTGATGTCATTATTGAGCCACAAAAGCCCTGCTATAAGTAGCACGACAACGATTATCGCACCGCCTAAAAATTTCTTACTCATTCATTCTCCTTTTTTAAATTTAAAATCCGCGTTTATGGCCCACGCCCTCGTGGCAAGAGACGCATTTAAGCGCGCTATTGTTGTGTGGATTGGTCGTTGGATTGATCACATTGCTCACATAGTCGCTGTGACAGCGCACGCAGTTATCCTGCACCATTTTTTTACTTTTTTCATTTGCACTTAAATTTGTTGGCAAATCATTGAGCTTAAAAGTAAAAGCATAAGCGTGTCCCACGCCACTTTCAGCCTTTGCTAACCACTTGCCGACAAAATCGTGTGGTAAATGGCAGTCATTACAGCTTGCTCTAGGCTCGCCTGCGATTTTCTTTGAGTGCGGGGCTTTGAGATAGTCCGCATACACATCATTCATGATGTGGCAGTTATTACAGGCTTCGCTTGCATTGGAAAAATACGAAATTCCCTTGGCATTGTGTAAGGTGTAAAGTCCTAGCGCAAAGAAAACAAAAAGCAAAATGATGAAAAGCCCAAAAATGCTGCTGATTTTCTTATTTTGCTTCAAGTTACCTCCTTAGATGTGATTTAAATTACCTATAAATTCTACTTAATGATAACTTAAACTTACCTTAGGATTTATTAACTCTTAATTAACATTATATTTAAGATTAAAAAAGTTCGATTTTGATAAAAGCGTTAAATTTAGGTGTTTTAAAGCTTTTATTCATAAAAATTTATTTAAAAAGAGAAGCGTTTTCAAAATAAAATTTTTAATTTTTATTAAATAAATTTGAAATTTTTAAGCTTTTTATTATAAAAATTTACAAATTTAAATGAATTTCTTTTTGTATTTTTTATAGCGATCAAAAATGCCGCTGTTTCTTGTCATCATAAAACTTTGCTCTAAAAACAAAAGCAAAGTCACGCTCACGCCCACAGCAAGGGCTAAAGTCACAGAAAGTGTGGTAAGAAAATAATCAAAAAATTGCACCAAATTGTGCGTTTTTAAGGTCATATCCTTTTCGTTGATGAAGTTAAAAAGATACAAAATCGCTCTATAAGCATAAATTCCCGGAATCATCGGCAAAAGCGCTGGAAAGGCGATGACTTCTGAGGGCGTTTTTGAAAGTTTTGCAAAAAGCATACCCAAACAGCCCACCACAAAGGACGCGACGAAGGTGGCGATGGCTAAATTTGGGATATTGATAAACTCGATTAAAGCAAAGCGAAAACCATGCCCTATGGATGCTAAAATCGCGCTTAAAAAGAGTATGCGAAAAGGTGGGTTGCAAGCATAGGCAAAGCCAAAGCCAGCCACTGCTGCAAAAAACATATCGCTAAAAATAGGACCTAAATCACTCATCATAAAAACCTAAAATTTGAAAGCGCAAGCGTGGTATAAATGCCTATGGCAACGCAAGACACAAGGATAACGACGCTTACAATGCGGCTGATACCGATTTGTATGTAGTTTTTGAGTATATCAATGACTGAATTGATGAAAAAAACGCCCGGGATCAAATATAAAATGCTCGAGCCCAGCGCAACTTCGGGCGTGTGCGTGATATCTAATCCTGTGCCTAAAAAGGCGATATAAGAGGATAAAAACGAGCAGATGATGTATTGTATCCTTAAATCAAGCTTAAAGTGCGTGAAAAATGTGCGCAGCGACGAGCCTGCGAGTGTTGCAAAAAACACGATAATCATCGTGTAAAAATCGCCCTCAAAAAGCCTTGAAAACGCAGCATTTGAGACGCTTTGAAGTAAAATGTAGCTATAAAAAGGGTGTTTGTGTGGGCGGATAAGCCGCTCAAAGCACCTTTTAGCCGCCTTGACATCGTGGATATGATCATATATCGCCCACGAAAGCGCGCTTAAATCACGCACCAAGCGAAAGTCAAGGTGTGTGGGCTTTAGAGTAATAAGATAGCTTCTAAAGTTTGAGTAATCCTGCGGGTCGATAATGCTGACATTGATATGCGAGAAAGAAAAATTTAAATTTAAAGTGTAGCCAAAGGTCTCAGCGATACGCTGGCTGCAGCGATTAACGCGCGAACTGTAAGTTCCAACAGCACCCAAAACGCGTATATAACTGACTAAAAAATCACTGAGTTCTTGAATGTCTGGCTTTTGCATAGGATTTAATCTTTAAATGATTTATAATTTTTTTTAAAACTGAAAGTATAACAAAAAATAAGCTTTGTTTTGAAAAATTGATTAAAAATTTCGCTAAAATTTGCCATTTAGAAATTAATTTTATGCTTTAATGAATTTTAAAGGAGCGAAAATGACTACAAAGGTTGGAGTTATAGGGCTTGGATATGTTGGAGCGGCTACAAGCTATCAGCTTGTAAGTCGTGCGATGTGCGATGAAATCGTGCTTTTTGATATTAAAGAAGACTTAGCTATCGCGCACGCGCATGATTTAAAGGATGCTTTGTGCCTTTGTGCTTCGAGTGTGAAAATTGACTTTGCAAAAAAGATTGAAGAGCTTGCAGATTGCGATGTTATCGTGCTTAGCTTTAGAAAAGCGCATTTTAACTCGCTTGCCACGCGCCTTGATGAGCTTAAAAACAACGCCAGCGAGCTTTGCGAGCTTGTGCCACCGCTTAAAAAAGCAGGCTTTAAGGGCTTTTATGTCATCGCTACAAATCCAAATGACACCATAGTCTATTACACACAGCTTTTAAGCGCGCTTGATAAAAGCTGCGTCATAGGCTCTGGCACGAATTTAGACAGCTCGCGTTTAAGGCGCATTTTAGGCGAAAAACTTGGCTTAAACCCCCTAGATATCAACGCTTACATGATAGGCGAGCACGGCGATAGCCAGTTTGCCTATATCAGCAAGGCTTATGCAAAAGATGGCTCAAGTATAGAAGCACTTTGGCAAGCTCAATTTAACTCAAAGCTTGACATAGAAGCCCTTGAAAAAGAAGTGGCAAACGAGGGCTATTTCATCTACAACAAAAAAGGGCGCACAGAGTATGGTATAGGAAGTTCTTGCGCTAGTTTGACTGAAGCGATTTTAAAGAATAAAAGGCTCATTTTGCCTGTCTCAAGTGTGTTTAGGGGCGAAAACACGTTTGAAGGATACGCGCTTTCACTGCCTTGCTTAATCGGTAAAAACGGCATTGAAAAGGTTTTTGAATGCGAGTTTAACGCGCGCGAAAAAAGCAAGCTTGAAGCGACCAAAAAAGCGATACAAGAAGCGATTTTAAGCTGCGCTGATACCATTAAGCCTTTTGTTTAAGGGTATTTAAATTGAAATTTTAAATTTCACTAGCAATTTTTAAATTTAAAAAGCTTAAAAATTTAAATTTCAAGGTGATGAAAATTTCAATATGACGAAAACTCGCGCCGCTGTTTTTTAAAGCCTAAATTTGCTTTAAAAAATAGGCAAATTGTGAATCAGGCTTGATAAAAGGCTTAAGCGTTTCAAATGAAAGTCTAATGCGAATGTAGCCTTCGGCATAAGATGCGATTTCATAGGGTGCAAAGACGAATTCCACGCCTTTATTTGAGATGAAAAAATCTTCAGGCAAAGCAATAAATTCTTTTTTCACTCCATCCCAGTTTAAAAAGCGCTGAGTGCCTGTTTCATCTTTAAAAAAGCTCTTCTCATCATAGTCTTCAAGCCCTCCTAAAAGCAAGGCTAGAAGCTTTTTATCATTCACATCCTTAAATAAATCTTTACTTTTTGAGCTTAAAATTTCGCCATTTTCCAAAGAAAAAGTCAAAGGATGAAGCAGCGAAAGTCCATGCGCACCGCCTAAATACTCATAATTAAGCTGGGTAAAAACTAAAATTTTTTCATCGATATAATAAGGTATAGTAAGATTATAATATTCTGCGTAAAAGCTTGGTTCCTTTTGATTTTCAAGCCTTTGACGCTCATCTTTTTGTAGTCTATTTTCTAAATCTTTGAAATTTGATGCTGAAAAGGCGATTTTATCATTGATTTTTTGTGCTACATCGCTATCAAGGCGCGAATAATTCGGGATAAAAAAGACCTCATCACTTAAAGAGCTTTTATAATTTGCTCCATTGCTGTCCTTTTTAGTCATACTTAAAGAGCCTTTGAAAAACTCTAGGCTATTGAGTTTTTGAGAACTCAGCTCATAAATGACGATAAGTCCATCCAGCGCGCCTTTATATTGAGCTAAAATCTTTGGCTCATTCATTTCATTAAAGCTTAAATCCACTTGTATCGGGCTTTTATTATAATTTAGCTCGTTGAAAGTGAAGCTAAAATTATTGTCTTTAATATCGCCTTCAAAATAAATTTCATTGTTGTTTAAAAAGACTGCGCTTAAGGAGAAATTACCCTCAGCTTGCTTTTGTATGCTAAGATAAAGGGGTTCTTTGCTGGTGCCGATTTTACCTTCTAGTATATAAAAAATGCCTTGATTAACCTTTAAATCTAAAGGGCTTAAAAGCTTTGTTTGCTCGCCATTTCCTTGTGAGCAAGCGCTCAGTAAAATGGCAAAAACGCCTATCATCAAAGCCTTAAAATTTGCTCTCATCTGCTCTCACTTCAAAAATATTTTAGCTAAAATACTAACATAAATTTAGCTAAAAGAGTGAAAATTATGTAAATTTATTTGACTTTTTTGAGATTTCAACTTGAATTTAAGCCAAATTTAACTTTAAATGAAAACTTTTTTTGATAGAATTTAAGCATTTTGAAATTTATTTAAGGACAGCTATGAGCAAGGCAGATATTGTCGTAGGAATTCAATGGGGCGATGAGGGCAAAGGTAAAATCGTCGATAAACTTTGTGAAAATTATGATTTTGTTTGTAGAAGTGCGGGCGGACACAACGCAGGCCATACTATATGGGTAAATAACATTCGCTACGCTCTTCATTTAATTCCATCAGGAGTTTTACATAAAAATTGTATCAATATCATAGGAAATGGCGTTGTAGTCTCCCCTGATGCGCTCATTACTGAAATGGCGCAGTTTGAAAACTTGCAAGGCAGGCTTTTTATCAGTGATAGAGCACATTTAAATTTACCCCATCACGCACTAATGGACTTAGCAAAAGAAAGGCTTAAAGGAAGCCAGGCCATAGGCACCACAGGCAAGGGCATAGGACCAGCTTACACAGATAAAATCGCACGCACAGGACATAGGATGTTTGAGCTTTTAGAGCCTGAAAGACTTTGTGAAAATCTTTTTAAAGACTTCGAAAATAATAAAACCCTTTTTTCTTTGCTTGAAATTTCAATCCCGGATAAAGAGCAAGTTTTAGAAGATTTACGCCGTTTTTCTAAGATTTTAAAGCCCTTTATCACGGATACTACAAGAATGCTTTATAAAGCCTTAGATGAAAATAAAAAAGTGCTTTTAGAAGGAGCTCAAGGCTCTATGCTAGATATTGATCATGGCACTTATCCTTTTGTAACAAGCTCAAACACCCTTTCAGCAGGAGCTTTAATAGGACTTGGACTTAATCCTAAGCAAGCAGGAAGAATACTTGGCATAGCTAAAGCTTATACAACTAGGGTTGGAAACGGCGCTTTTCCAAGCGAGGATAAAGGAGAAATAGGCGAAAAAATCGCTCAAATAGGCAAAGAATTTGGCACAAGCACGGGTAGGAAAAGGCGTTGTGGCTATTTTGATGCAGTAGCTGTAAAATACGCAGCCAGATTAAACGGTCTTGATAGCCTTGCTTTAATGAAGCTTGACGTGCTAGATGGCTTTAAAAGCGTGAAAATTTGCCGTGCTTATGAGTATGAGGGGCAAGAAATTGATTATGTGCCTACGAATTTAGAGGCTGTAAAGCCTATTTATGAAGAGCTTGAGGGCTGGGATAAGGTGAGTAAGATTAGAGATTTTGATTTACTTCCTTTAAATGCGAAAAATTATATTAAGCGCATTGAAGAGTTGTGTGGCGTTAAAATTTCTATCATTTCAACAAGCCCTGAGCGCGAAGATACTATAATAATAAAATGAAAACAAAATACAGCACCGTATTAAAGGTCAAAAAACAAGCCTTAAACAAGGCCGAGAGCAATTTAAACGCCGCTAGAAATAGACAAGCACAAAATGAAGAAGCTTTAAAAGAAGCAAATAGAGTGTGTGAGAGCTTAAATTTGCCACAAAAGGGCGGGGTTGATGAGCTAAGACAAAGTATGAAAATGAGACAAATCGCAAGAGAAGCAAGAGAAAGAGCCGCTGAAAAGGTGCTTTTAAGCAAAAAAGAAGTGGCACACTTTGAACACCTTTATAAAAGAGCCAATTTAGACTATGAAAAGATAAAATATTTAGAAAGCGAAGAATTAAAAAAGCTTAAAAAAGAGCTTGAAAAAATAGAGGCAAAAAATTTGGATGAAATTGCCATTTCGCGTTTTTTTAGGAGAGAAAATGAGAGTGAAATTTAGCATTTTATTAATGCTTTTTTGTTTTTTAAAAGCTGCAACCACAGAAGAGCAATACCTTGAAACAAAACGTCAGCAGCTAGAAGCTCAAACGAGGCAGTTTGACGAGGCAAAGCAAGCTTTAGAAGCTTATAAAGCCTCCTTTGAAGCCTTGCAAAAAGAAAAGCTTGATGCCTTAGCTAAAAAAGAAGCAGAGCTTAACGCCACCCTAGCTAAAATCGAGCAAGAAAGAACGAAAAATGAAGAATTTTTAAGACAAAGTGAAGCGACTTTAAAGGCTATTGATGAAAAGACTATAGGTAGGGTTAAAGATATTTATTCACAAATGAAAGATCAAGCAATAGCTGACGTGCTTTCACAAATGGATGGCGATGAAGCAAGCCGCATAATTTTATCCCTAGAGCCTAGAAAAATTTCAGGCGTGCTTTCTAAAATGCAGCCAGCAAAGGCTAGCGAGCTTACCTTACTCATTAAAAATTTAGACGAAAACACCACTAAGGATAATAATGCGAGCAATTAAAGGATCTTTATGCAGGCACTAAGTGATAGAACAAGCACTTTTACAAATTCCGTCATAAGGGCAATGACAAGCATTTGTTTAAAACACAATGCCATTAATCTTTCTCAGGGCTTTCCAGACTTTGATCCGCCCAAAGCTCTTTTAAAGGCTTTAGAAAAGGTTGCTCACAAAGGACCTCATCAATACTCCCTTACAAATGGTGCAATTAATTTTAGAAAGGCTTTAGCGGCTAAATTTGAAGCCTTTAGCGGAGTTAAAATCGATGAAAACAAGCATATCATCACCACTTGTGGCTCTACTGAAGCGATGATGGCTAGTATGCTAGCTCTTGTAAATGCTGGCGAAAAGGTGATTGTTTTTAGTCCTTTTTATGAGAACTACGGAGCAGATGCTATTTTAAGCGGTGCTGAGCCAATTTTTGTGCCTTTAAAGCCTCCTCATTTTAATTTTGATGAAAACGAGCTTGAAGATGCCTTTAAAAAGGGTGTAAAAGCAATTATTGTTTGTAATCCTAGCAATCCTTGCGGCAGAGTTTTTTCGCGCGCTGAGCTTGAAACTATCGCCTTTTTAGCAAAAAAATACGATAGTTATGTGATTATGGACGAGGTGTATGAGCATATTGTTTTCAAGCCTTATGAGCATATTTATATGGCTAGTTTGCCTGATATGTTTGAGCACACTCTTAGCTGCTCGTCTTTATCAAAGACTTATTCAATTACTGGCTGGCGGCTTGGTTATTTAATTGCAAGTGAAGAAATTATTTCAAGAGCTCACAAGGTGCATGATTTCTTAACCGTTGGCGCAGCAGCTCCTTTGCAAGAAGCCGCTGTAACAGCACTTGAGTTTGACAAAGCTTATTATGAAGAATTAAGGCAAAAATACACAAAGATGAAAGAATGCTTTGTGGGCGGATTAAAAGCTCTTAATATCAAGCATTTTGAGCCACAGGGCGCTTATTTTGTGCTAGTAGATATTAGCGAGTTTGGCTGGCAAAGTGATAGAGATTTTTGTATGAAGCTTATTGAGCGTGTTGGCGTTGGCGCTGTGCCTGGGTCTAGCTTTTTTAAAGATAGCACAAATCATTACATACGCTTTCATTTTGCAAAAAAACTTGAAACCTTAAATGAAGCCCTAAACAGGCTTGAAAAATTTAAATCATTGATGAGAAAATGAGCTTTTTAGATCTTTTAAGTGCTGCTTTTATCACACTTTTAATAATGTGTGCCTTTTTAATTTTAAGGCTTTTCAAGCTTAAATTAAGCACAAATTTAGCTCAAAATGAAAAAGATAATTTAAACTTAAATTTAACAAATTTAAGAGAAGAAAAAGACAAAATTTCAAATGAGCTTAAGCAAGTAAATGCAGAAAATACCGAGCTTAAAACTAAAATAAGCGCGCTTTTAGCCCTGCTTGAGGAAAAGAAAAATACTTTAATTTTGCTTAAAAATGAGCAAAATTTGCAAAAGCAGGAGCTAGAAAATAAGCTTAAAGAGCAAAAAGAAAGCCTTAAAAAAGAATACGAAGAAAATTTTTTAAAAACAAATCAAGAATATAAAGAAAATTTAAAAGCCCTTGAAGAGCGTTATAAACAAAGTCTTGAAGAGCTTAAGAAAGAATTTGCTAGCAATTTAAAAAGGCAAAATGAAGCCTTTTTAAGTCAAAATCAACTTTTACTCAATGATGAGGGCAAAAAGCTTTTAAATGCTATTTTTGAGCCTGTGAAAAAAAGCCTTGAAGAATATCATTTAAAGCTTGCTAAAAACGAGGTTGAAATTCAAACAAATATCAAAAATATGTTTGAATACAGCCAAAAAATTGGCGAAAAGGCTGATAAACTTTCTCAAATTTTAAAAGGAGATAAAAAGCTTCGGGGCAATTTTGCCGAGCTTCAGCTTAAAAATGTGCTTGAAAATAGCGGGCTTAAAGAGGGCTTTCACTACGATTTGCAAGAGCATTTTAAAAAAGAAGGTAAGAGCTTTTACCCTGATGCCATCGTTCATCTTAGCAAGGATAAAAGCATTATCATAGATGCTAAGTTTTCCCTGCCAAATAGCTTTGAAAGCCTAAAATTAGAGCAAAATGAAGCCTTGATAGCCGCAGAGCTTTGTGCGAATTTAAAAGCGCGCATTGATGAGCTTGCTAAAAAACCTTATAAAAGCTTTAGCGATTATGATTTTATACTGCTTTTCATCCCTTATCAAAATATACTTGATCTTGCTCTAAATGAAGATCCTAGCCTCTATCAGCAAGCCTATAATAAGGGAATTTTTTTAACCACCCCGCACACTCTTTTTATGGCTTTAAAGACCATAGATATCACTTGGCAGCACATTCAAAGTAATGAAAACATAGTCTCAGCCTTTCAAAAGCTTGGCTCTTTTTATGATAAATTTGCTGGAGTTATGGAAGATTTTTCAAAGATGAAGCAAAATTTTGAAAGACTTCAGGATAATTTTTTAAGCCTTGAAAATAAATTTAGCACAGGCAAGGGTAATTTAATGTCTAAATTTAACGAGCTTAAAGAAAAAGGCGCAAAGACGACAAAGAGCTTAAATAAAGCCGATTGAAATCAATTTAAAACGACAATATGTAAATTTAAAAACAGCGGCGCGAGTTTTGTAATTTATATTGAGAAAATTTTTAATAGCCGTCATTGCGAGCCTTGATGAAATCAAGGCGTGGCAATCCACGCGCAGAACTACGACACATTTTTTAAATTGTAGTAAGAATTTATGACAAGTTATTTTTTATTTTGCCATTAAAACAATGGATTGCTTCGGCGCTTCGCTTCTCGCAATGACAAGATTTTATTTTAATTTTTTTAGATTGCTTGGCTTTCTAGCAATGACAAGCCCCAAAAACTCGCGCCGCTGTTTTGAAATTTTATCATAAGATTTATTTTAATGGATGAAAAATACAAAAATTAACGCGTGTTTATCTCATTTGCTTGGTTTTTTGATAGAATTTAAATAAATTTATGTAAATTGAGGAGAATTGATGGAGGCTTTATATCCTTATTTTTTGACTTTGCATTTGCTTTGTGCGATTATTTTTATAGGGTATTTATTTTGTGATGTTGTGCTTTTAAGCCCTTTAAAAAAGGCATTTGAGA
>CAKVAF010000018.1 GCA_934718785.1 uncultured Campylobacter sp.
TTTCTAAAATGCTTCCTGCGCCCACTATAAAAGCCTCGCGCTAGTTTTAATACCTTTTTATGTCTGCGGCGTCTTACCACGCCTGTTTTTACTCTTGCCATTTTTATTTCCTTTCATAAAGTGGCGTCCAAATTTGGAGCTTTTCCTAAATTGAGCTTAAAAAGCGCAAAATTTTAGGAGAGTTTGAATGACCTTTGTCAAAACCTAAATACTCAAATGCCGAGCATTTTTTCAACAGCCTTTACATTCGTGCTATGCACATATTTAGCGGTGCGTAAATCGCGCATTCTTTTAGCAGACTTTTTAGTCAAAATGTGGCTGCGAAACGCTGAGCCTCTTTTGATCTTGTTTTTGCCTACTTTGAAGCGTTTAACAGCACTTTTAACGCTTTTCATCTTTGGCATTTTTTTCCTTTAAATTTAAAATGAAACTTTGATTTTATCAAAACTTAGCTTTTTTAAAGCTTAAGTGAAATCTTACAAATTTTAAAAAATTTTCTATTTTTTATTTTTCATTTACCAAGCATTTTTTTTTTTTTTGTATATTATAATTTTTTAAATTTAATTTAAGGAGAAAAAAATGCAAAATTTAAACAAGAATGCTAAAAAAGATTTTAGCAATGATTTTAAGGATTTTCATACCTTGGTCTTTATGCACTTTCACTCATTTGACGAGTGTTCTTTAAGTGAGTTTTTAAAGATTTATCTGAGTGGCGTCCCTTGTGTAATGCTTATTCGAAATAATGAAAATATCATTGAAGACAATGGTAAAATTTTACAAGAAAAGGAGTTTATACTTCTAGGACGTAAATTTAACTTTAAATATTGCTGCTATTATACTCAAACATTAAAAGATTTAAATCTGCCAACAACTTATTTTTTATACAATAAAAATGAGACAAACATAGGTGTAGTAATGTGGTATAATGGAGATTATTTTTTCTATCTTATAAGATATTTCTTTCCACAATTTAAATATTATTTTGAAATTCAAAACGACTGCTTTTTAAATGGAGACTATAAGGATTTTTTAGCTCTTTATAGAAATGACGAAACAGATTTATTTTTAACAAATTTTGAAAAAGAATATTGCGGAATTGGGTGGTATGGTTCAATTGATGTGGATTGGATTTACGAAAAAAGAGGTTGGTATGGTTATCTAGGTGCTGGCAGACGCATTAGTGGTCAGGCTATAGAAAAACTTTATTTAAAACGTTTAGAATATAGTCAAATTTATTCCCAACTTGACACAAATAAAATAAAAGCAAGATGGCTTTATTTGGAAATCTTTGTGCCTACAGAAGCTGTCAGAATGGGTTTTAGTGTAAAACCTTTAATGAATAGTAAAATGCAATTTAGACCTGAAATAGATCTTAATAACACTCGTCTTTTTGTTTTCCCTGATAATTATATATATCATCCTGTAAAAGGCAACTTCTTGCAAAGACTAAATGACCAAGACAAATATTTTAATGCTGAAATATCAAATTTAAATAATGAAATTCAAGAATTAAAAACTCTGCCCGTTTTAAAGCAAAAGCAAGAACTAGCGAATTTAAAACTCGAAACACAAGAAAAAGAGCAGAATATAAAGATTAAAAAATTAGAAGTCAAAAAACTTGAAAAAGATTTAGGGCTAAAATTATCTAAGCTTGAACCGCGTGTAAATTTAGTTTTAAATGAGAATTTAAAAACTTCAGCTGTGGCAAGAGTGAGAAATCATTTGGCTTATAAACTAGGGGCTACGCTAATTATTGGCAGTAAAAGCTTTTTTACGCTTGTTAGTTTGCCTTTTGTGTTAAGCTTTATTAAAGCACAATATAAAAAAGAACAAAGTGCTTATCAATCTTTAATCAAACAAAAGCCAGAGCTTAAATTCCCTGCGATAGAAACTTATCCTGATTATCAAGCGGCTTTAAAAGAAAAAGAGTGTTTTACTTATAAATTAGGTGAAGCTTTTTTAAAGGCTTGTAAAATTTGGTATAAAGGCGGATTTTTTAAATTTTACTTCGAAGTAAAAAGGCTTTATAAAGAATTTAAAAAGAAACAAGGATTAAAGAGCGAAAAATTGATTTAAAAATTTATAAATTTAAACTCTAAAAAATTTAATGTGTCATTTAAAGCCTTTTTTTCTCGTCATTGCTAGGCTTTGAAAAACGCGAAGCAATCCATAAGTTAATAGCAAAATCAAACAATGGATTGCCACGAAAATTCTGCGAATTTTCTCGCAATGACAAAATACAAATGGCACGCCATAAATAAAGCTGGCAATGACAATAGGTTAGTCGTCATTGCGAGAAGCGAAGCGCCAAAGCAATCTATAATTTTTTATGAAAATAAAAATAAAATTTTAAGATAAATTTGTAGATTGCCGCGCGGGCAAGCCCGCTCGCAATGACAAAACCACTCGGCATTGTGAGACTTGACGCAGTAGGGCAAGGCATTCTCATTTCATCATCCTGTAGTCATTGCGAGAAAATTCGCAGAATTTTCGTGGCAATCTATAATGTATTTTTAAAGAAAATTATAAAACAACGGCGCGGATTTATAATTCTTTGGAATTTAAATTATAGATTGCTTCGCTAGCGCTCGCAATGACGGCTTGAAGAGCATTATTGCAAAATTTAGCAAAGTCAAATCATAGCATTCTAAAACTTGAGTAGCAATTTTAAAATTTATCTTTAAAAATGCTAAATTTAGCCTTTTAGAAATTTAATCGCTTCTTTTGCAATTTCATTTTTATCAAAATCTTTAGCCCTTGATTTCGCCTTTTCTTGATAGCTTTTTCGCAAATTTTCATCATTTATCATTCTCTCTAGCCCCATTCTCATCGCTTCTTCATCATTTACTTTGACTAAAAGTCCGTATTTATCATCGCCAAAAAGCTCTCTAGCCCCGCTTAAATGATCCGTGCAAACGACCGCGCACCCGCACGCCAAAGCCTCGATTAAAACATTTGAAAAGCCCTCAAAGCTCGAAGCAAAGGCAAAAAACTCGCATTTACTCATATATTTGTAAGGATTATTATCAAAGCCCAGTAAAAAGACCCTATCCTTTAAATTTAAATTCTCAATCAAAGCTCTAAGCTCATTTTCAAGCACGCCCTCGCCCAAAATCACAAGCTTTAAGCTCGTATTTATCCTAGCAAAAGCGCGTATTAAAAGCGCGTGATTTTTCCCCTTATCAAGCCTGCCAACACTCAGTATAAATTTATCCTTGAAAGTTATAGGCTCGCTCGCTTTCTTAGCGATATTTTCTAAATCCACGGCGTTGTATAAAATGTTGCATTTTTGCCTTGAAATTTTAAATTTTTCTATCAAATCCTCTAAATTTCCCTTAGAATTTGCCAAAATCAAATCCGCCTTTGGATACAAAATGCGTATTAAAGCCTTATTTGTCAAGGAATTTAAACAAATACGCTGATACATCACGCTTGGAGTGGTGCATTCATTGATGACTAAGCGTCCTTTAAGCTTAAAAATTCGTGCTAAAAGAGCGATATAATTAGGTCTATTTAAAAAAACAAAATGCGTGTTTATGCCTAGATTATTGCAAAGTTTTTTGTATTTTAAGGCTAGAAAAGGCAGTTTAAAAAGCTTTAAAAGGGCGTTTTCACTGGGCTTAGAGTTTTCAAGTAAATGAATTTTAGCCCCCTTTATCTCATAAGAAATTTTTTCATTCATCAAAATAATATGCGTTTCATAAAAAAGCTCTAAGTATGGTAAAAGCGTAGCTACAACGCGCTCAGCTCCCCCGCTTCCTAAAGAATAAATAAAAATGGCTAATTTTTGCATTTTGCCCCCGCTTTACTTAAATTCACTCTAAGCCTTGATAAGTCTTGCAAAAGCTTATTTGGCACAAAGCTTAAGCAAAGTAAAATCAAGGCTTCTTTATTAATTTTCACGCGCAAAGATTTAAAAATAGAGTTTAGCATTTGCCCATAAAGCCCCGCAAATTTAGCATAATAAGCCGCCATTTTATACTCATACGCACACTTAGCCTTTAAATCCTTATCCTTGCTTGCTTTAAGCTCGGCTTCTATAATCTGCGCCATTTCTAAATAGCCCTTAAAAACAGCCTGCGCGTGCTTTGTGGCATTTTGCGTCACGCTATTTTGCGCTCCAACTCTGTAAATTCTTAAAGCCTTATGAATATAAAAGCTTTTTTCTTTATATAAATTCACCCATAAAGTGGCTTCATTGCCATAAAACTCATCGTTAAAGCGTTTATTTTCAAGCAAAGATTTTTTAAAAAGCCCTAAAAACTCGCCGCTAAATTTCCCCATTAAAAAGTCTTTTTTACTCACTTCGCAGTCTTTTTCAAAACCCTTGCCGCTAAACTCTTGTGTTAAATTTGCATTTTTTTCTAAAAAACAATTTCCAAAAACATGAGAATATCCCTGCTTAGCCTTTGTTATAAGCGTGCTAAGAGCGTGGGGTAAAAGAGCGTCATCATCGTCTAAAAACTGCACGAACTCGCCGCTTGCATAATCAAGGGCGTTATTTTTGTTGCCATTGGGTCCTTTTTTGTATTTTTCATTTAAAACATATTTGATATTTTTATGCTCTTTAGTTAAATTCTTGCAAAACTCGCGCGTGCCATCGTTTGAAAAATCATCGCTGATAATGATTTCTAAGTCTTTAAAATCTTGCTCTAACACGCTTTTAATAGCTTTTTCAAGCAAGTTTTTTCTATTATAAGTTGTGATTAGCACTGATAAAAAGGGTTTTTTGTCTAAATTTAGCTTGTTTTCTTGCAAATTTAAGTTTTCTTTCAAAGGCTCATTTTGCTTCATTTTGAACCTCGCTTATGAAATCAAGCCATTCATTTTTAATTTTTGCAGGATTAAAATCAGCGCAGCGCTTATAAGCTTCATCCACAAAGCTTTGGCGCAACGCTTCATCTTGCATTAAAATTTGCATTTTTGCTGCCATTTCTTTTTCATCATTGACGCCCACTAAAAGTCCGTCTTTATTATCAGTGATTAAATCGTGCGCTGAGTTGATGTAATCTGTGCTGATTCTTGCCACGCCAAAAAACAAGCTTTCTATCAAAACGGTCGGCAGTCCCTCGACAAAGGAGCAAAGGCAAAGGATTTTAGCCCTTTCATAAAGGGCTTTGATATCGCTTACGCGCCCCTTAAATTCCACATTCACGCCCAAATCACGCGCTAGATTTTCAAGCTCGTTTTTAAGCGTGCCATCTCCTGCGATGATGAATTTATAAGTCTTTGCAAGCTCTTTTGGCAAAAGATGAATGGCTTTTATGAATAAAGCGGGATTTTTATTTTCATCAAGACGGCCCACAAAAAGCACTGAATTTTCTTTATCTAAGTTTTTTTCTATCTCAAAATGACAAGCGTTAAAAATCACACGCACCTTTTTAACAAATTTTTCATAATAACTTTTATCTTCTTTGCTTAAAACGCTTAAAGCGTTGGCATAAGGATAAGTAAGGCGACGTAAAAAACGCCAAATTTTAGGCTTTAAATAGCTTTGCGTGCTGTGCTCGCTTATAATTAAAGGCGTTTTAAGCCCTATTTTAGAAGCGATACAAGCGATATTTGTCGTGTCTAAAAAAGAGATGAAAATATCCGCCCTGCTCTGTTTTAAAGCTCTTCTTAGAGCAAAAAATTTCTTAAAACGGCTCATAATTTTATGATATAAATTTTTATAGCAAAACTGCTCTAGCTCTTTTATTTCAATGCTTTTATCAAGCTCATAAAAGCTTTTTTGATTGTCAAATTTAATGATTTGTATATTGTGAGTTTTTGCTAGCTCGTTGGCTAAGCTTACTAAAACGCGCTCAGCCCCACCACTTTGCAAGGTCGCTATGATAAAGGTGATTTTCATTTACCACCCTTTTTAGCTTGCTTTGAGAGGCTTTTTTTATTTTCTTCTAAATTTAGGCTTGAATAATCTTTTTCAAGGCTGATTTTACCCCTTTGCACTCTATAAATTTTATCGCAATTTTTAATGGTGCTTAAGCGGTGCGCGATGATAATGAGGGTTTTATCCTTGCAAAGTGCGTAAATTTCATTCATTATAAGCTCTTCACTTTCACTATCAAGCGCAGATGTCGCCTCATCAAGCACTAAAATTTCAGCCCTTTGATACAAAGCTCTAGCAATGCCCACGCGCTGCTTTTGTCCGCCGCTTAAATTTGAATTGCTAAGGCTTGTTAAAATGCCCTCACTCAGCCCCAGTGCAAATTTGCTTAAATTCGCTTGCTTTAAAACTTGCCAAATCAATGCCTCATCATAGTCTTTACTCATAGCGATATTAAAAGCAAGGCTTTCATTATAAAGTGAGATTTCTTGGGGTATGAAGCCTATTTTAGAGCGGTAAGAGCTTAGATTTTCACTATTTAAGCTCTCATTGTCTATCAAAATTTCGCCCGAACTTGGCTTTAAAAGCGCGCATAAAAGCTCGACAAAGGTGCTTTTGCCACCCCCACTTTCTCCTATGAAAGCGATTTTTTCGCCCTTTTTAATGCTAAAATTTACATTTTCAAATAAATTTTTCTTTCCCAAGTAACCAAAGCAAAGATTTTTCGTGCGAATTTCATTTTTAAACTCAAGGCTTTTTTTGCCTAATTTTTCGCCCTTTAAATTTAAGGTATTATAAATAATCTCAAGCGAGTTTTTATAATAAATTAAATCATGATAACTTGTGATGATACGGTTTGCACTTGGCATAAGGCGGTAAAGTGCTAGCACAAACATTGAAATCATAGCCAACGAGCCTTTGATATCGCCATTATTTTGCCAAAGTAAGAACATAACGATTAAGATTAAAACGCAAAAGCCCACCGCTTCTAAATAAATGCGTGGCAGCGCGTTGATACTCTCGCTTGTGATATTTGCCCTTGAAAACTCGGCACTTTGCGCGCCAAACTCAGCGCTAACGCTCTTTTCATCGCCCCTTAATTTAATCAAAATGAAATTGTTTAAATTCGTGCTTAAGGTTTCAAAAAAGCCACTCATCGCGCGCTCTCTTTTTAAAGCTGCCTTTTTTATCGCGGGGCTTAAAACACGCACTAAAATTAGGGCGTTAAAGAGCAAAAAAGCACTTAAAAAAAGCGTGATTTTAAAATCCACAAGGCACATTAAAGCATAAATTAAAAGCACGACAAAAAGTTCGCTTAAAAGCAGCAAAAAGCTCGCTAACATCGTGCTTAGATTATAGGCTTCTTGGCTGATGGTTTTTAAAATTTCGCTCGTTTTTTGACGAGAATATTCTTCATAATTTAAGCTTAAAATCTTTTCAAAAAGCCTTTTTGCAAAAAAATGATACCGCCCCTTTGAAAACTTCGCCAAAAGATGAAAATAAAGCGCGTTAAGCAAGGCGCGAAAGAGATAAAAAAGCATTAAAAATAGCCCAAAATAAGCCACAAATGTCGCCACAGACACATCAAAATGCGAGTAAAAGCTCTTTAAATAGGCATTGCTCTCAAAAAGGCTAAAATCACTCGCCACCGAAACAAAAGGCATTATAAGGCTGATTGCAAAGCTTTCTATGAAAGAAATAAAAATGCTAAAGCCAAGCAGGGCGAAAAAAAAGCGCTTATCTGCTTTGCTTAAAACAAAAAAAAGCTTTTTTAGCACTGCTTTTCCCACTCATAAGCACTTTTGCAAATCAGTTTTAAATCATCAAATTTAGGCTTCCACGAGGTTTTTTCGCGAATTTTGCTCGCACTTGAAATTAAAACGCTAGGATCGCCTGCGCGGCGCGGAGCAGCTTCGACCTTAAAATCCACCCCACTTACTTCTTTCATCGCCTTTATCACTTCAAGCACTGAAAAGCCATGTCCATAGCCTACATTAAAAATATCGCTTTCATTATTTTGTAAATAATCAAGAGCAGCTAAATGCGCGCTTGAAATATCATCAACATGGATAAAATCACGCTCACAAGTGCCATCTTTTGTATCATAATCTGTGCCATAAATTAAAAGCTTGTCGCGCTTACCTGCTGCGCATTCAGCGGCGACTTTGATTAAAAGCGTGGCTTTTGGATAGCGCTGACCTAGTTTAAAGTCCATACAAGCTCCCGCTACATTAAAATAGCGCAAAATGCAGTATTTAAAGTCCTTATTTGCCATATTTGTATCCTTTAAAACCTGCTCGCTCATCAGCTTACTGCGCCCATAAGGATTGATAGGAGCTAAAGCGTTTAGCTCGCTCACTACAGGCGTTTTTGGCTCACCATAAACAGCAGCAGTTGAAGAAAAAATAAATTTATTTGTGCCAGCTTCAAGGGCTGCTAGGATTAAATTGCTGGTGTTTGCGGTGTTGTTAAGATAGTATTTTAAAGGATTTTGCATACTTTCAAAAACTTCAATGCTGGCTGCAAAATGCACGATAGCGTCAAATTTTTGCTCCTTTAAAAGCCTTTTAACGCCCTCAAAATCGCTTAAATCTTTCTTAAAAAAGCTAAATTCTCTTATAGTTTTTAAATCATCAAGGCTTTGCTGTGAGCCTTTAGACAAGTTATCTAAAACGGCGATTTCATCATTTGTTTTTAAAAACTGCCTGAGCGTGTGAGAGCCTATGTAGCCAGCCCCACCACTGATTAAAATCTTCATTTTTCTATCCTTAAATTTGCAAATTTTTTATAATTTTATCAAGCTTTTCTTAATAAAAATCTTTCTTTAAGATGTATTTAAGTTTTAAAAACAGTGTTTTTGATATGGAGTTTTAAAAATTTCAAAAATTGAGTATAATTTTATAAAAAGTTTAAAAAAGAGCTGATAATGACAGAGCAAGAATTAGGCGAAATTTTAAAAAATATGTATGAGAATGCAAATAAAGGTAAAAAAGCTACTGTCGTTCATTTATTTGGAATGGACTATGCTAATGAAATTAGAACAAATAATTTATCTATTGATAAAATTATTAAGGAATCAGGAATACTAAAATCTTTATAAGACCGAGGTTTCAAAAGGTATCAATTTAGCTGAATATATAACAAAAACAAATCTAAAAAATAGAGAAACTTTTCAACACAATAAAGATAATTCAAAATTCTCTTTAAATCAAATCCTTTGCGGACCGCCGGGCACTGGCAAAACTTATAATACTATTAATAGAGTGCTTGAGATTTTAGGAGAAACAAATTTAAATGATAGAACTAGAACTGAACTAAAAGCTAAATTTAATGAATATAAAGAAGCAGGGCAAATCGAGTTTATCACTTTTCATCAAAGCTTTTCGTATGAGGAATTTGTGGAGGGGATAAAGCCGGATTTGGATAATGATGAAAATGACCAAATTAAATATAATATAAAAGATGGAATTTTTAAAGAGCTTTGCAAAAAAGCTTTATAAAATTATAATTTTAGTCAAAATTCACAAAATGAAAAGCAATATTTTAACGATTTAATTAACAAATTTGCTGAGAATATACAAGAGCGATTAGACAACAACGAAAAAGTTGTTTTAAAAAATGAAGCCACTATAAAAAAGATTAATTTTAATTCAAATGACAATTTTAAATCCTTTATTTTAGGTGGTTCTGTTAATTATCAAAGCCTTACTTTAGATATTATTCAAAGGGATTGGCAAAATAAAAAGCTACAAAGACATTAAGCCTAAATATGAAAGCCAAAGAGAATATCACGGCAATGCGAATTATTATTTTATGCTCTATGAAAAAATCAAAGAGTTTGAAAAGACTTCAGGTTATAAATTTGAACCCAAAAAAGAAGATTTAAAATCTTACATTCTCATTATCGATGAGATTAATCGTGGCAATATCAGCAAGATTTTAGGCGAGCTCATCACGCTCATTGAAGAAAGTAAAAGACTAGGAAACGATGAAGCACTAAGCGTAGAGTTACCTTACAGCAATGAAGAATTTGGTGTGCCAAATAATCTTTATATCATCGGCACGATGAATACAGCCGATCAAAGCATAGCCTTGCTAGATACTGCGCTGAGCCGTAGATTTAGCTTTGTGGAGATGATGCCTGAGCCTAGCCTTTTGGGAAAAGACTACAAAGATGTGGATTTACAAAAATTATTGACAAAACTTAATCAACGCATTGAGTTTTTACTCGATAGAGAGCACACCATAGGACACGCTTTCTTTATAGGTGTAAAAAGTTTAGAAGATTTAAAAAATGTGTTTCAAAATAAAGTCATCCCGCTTTTACAGGAGTATTTTTATGAAGATTATGCTAAGATTGACGCGGTGCTGAATAGAAATGAAATGATAAAAGTTAAGGAAAATTCAAAGTTTAGTGATTTATTTGATAGTAATAAATTTAGCGATTTTGATAGTGAAAAAGTGGTGTATTATATTACAGATTCTAATTTATGGAATATAGAAAATTTTAAAAAAATTTATAAGCCAAATGATAAAAATGAGCAGCCAGAAAATGAAAATTAAAAGCCTATGTGTGAATATGGCTTGATACATAAAGATGAAATAGGCGAAAAATATTTTAAAGAATTGTGTGATTTTGCTCAGCAAGAAAAAAATAATATTTTTTTAGGATTTAAAAACTCACACACTTTAAAGGGCTAAAAATTTTGTCGGGCTCATCCAAACAAAAAGCGGCTTTAATTTAGAAATTTTGCCTAAGATTTTTAAAGATGATTTAGAAAAAAATGAGACAAATGACGAAAATACTTTAGTGACACACAAAGACTTTAAAGCCTATGCTCAGGCTTTAAATGCTAGTATTAAGGAATTTGTTAAAAAATCTTTGCCTTGTTGTAAATCAATAAATGATAAAAAAACAAATGAGAGTCAAGATAAACCTACAAAAAGCTTACGTTCTTACAAAAGTCTAAATTCTTTTTACTTGAATGCCAAAAACTCTAAAAGACAAGCATTCTAAAATAAGCGAGCTTTCAAATTTAAAGCATTTAAATTTGCCTTTGCTTGGAATTTTTATCATTATGTTTTTAGATGAGCTTGAAAAGCTTGTAAAAAAGGGACTTAGAAGTGATTATTTGCTAGAAGAAAGTAATAAAAAATTCCTTAAAGGTAAGCTACTTTTTAATGAAAACTTAAAGCGCAATCTCGCTCACAAAGAGCGTTTTTATACTCAAAGTGATGAATTTAGTCAAAACTTAGCGCAAAACCGCCTCATTAAAAGTACTTTAAAGCTTTTAAGCAAACAAATTTTAAGCGCTAAGACAAGCAGCAGGCTCACTCAAATGCGCTTTATTTTTGCTGAGATTAATGAAAGTAGCAATTTTAAGCCGATTTTGCCAAATGCCATAACAACAGGCATTTTAAGGCTTATGAGCTGATTTTACCTTGGTGCGAGCTTTTTTTAAATCATCAATCTTTCACCCAATATAGCGGGCAAAGCATAGCTTATGCCCTGCTTTTTGATATGAATAAGCTTTTTGAAAGCTTTGTGGCTCATCATTTAAAAAATGAACTGGATAAAAATGAATTAAGAATTAAAACGCAGGCCAAGGGAAAATATTTAATTTCTAATAAAAGTGATAATCTTTTTGCTCTGCGCCCTGATATAGTGATTTCAAAGCCAGCGAAAAAGAGCAAAAAAGAGCAAATTTTTATCCTTGATACCAAATGGAAAATTTTAGATGAAAACGATAAAAACAAAGGTGTTTCACAAGCAGATATGTATCAAATGTTTGCTTACAGCAAAAAATACGCCTTGGATTTAGAAGAAGAAAATAAAGCACAAGATTTAAAAGAAAAAGAGAGTAAAGAACAAAATTTAAAAGACAAAAAGAGTAAAACACCAAAGTTACAAATCTTTCTCACCTATCCCCAAACTGAGTTGAACTTAAAAAAGCTAGAAGAAATAAACTGGCAATTTAAATCTAGCAAAATCGAAACAAAATTAAAACTTTTCCCACTTTTTTGATAAATAAAATCTTTTAATAGTTTTTTAAAATTTTAAAAAACTTAAACTTATCTTTAAAATTTCAAGGCTAAAAATTTCATTTTTTCATTAATTTTAATTCAAATTTTCACTCGAGCAAACTTTTATTAAATTTAAATCTGTAAAATTTAGTCTTTATTAAATTTAAAGGACAAAGTATGGATGAAGCGAAGAAAAAGTCCCTTGATGCAGCCTTAAAAAGCCTTGATAAGACCTTTGGCAAAGGCACGATTTTAAGATATGGCGATAAGCAAGTTGAAAAAATTGATAGCATTTCAACAGGCTCTGTGGGGCTTGACTTAGCTTTAGGAATAGGCGGCGTTCCAAAGGGGCGAATTATTGAAATTTATGGACCTGAAGCTTCGGGTAAAACGACCTTAACCCTTCACATTATCGCAGAGTGTCAAAAAGCAGGCGGAGTATGTGCCTTTATAGACGCTGAGCACGCCCTAGATACAAAATATGCTAAAAATTTAGGCGTGGATGTGGATAATCTTTATATCTCTCAGCCTGATTTTGGCGAGCAAGCCTTAGAAATAGTAGAAACTCTAGCAAGAAGTGGGGCTATTGATTTAATAGTAGTTGATAGCGTAGCAGCCTTAACTCCAAAGGCTGAAATAGAAGGGGATATGGGAGATCAACACGTAGGACTTCAAGCAAGGCTTATGAGTCAGGCTCTAAGAAAGCTTACAGGAATTGTGCATAAGATGAATTGCACCGTGATTTTCATCAATCAAATTCGTATGAAAATAGGCGTTACAGGCTATGGCACGCCAGAAACGACCACTGGGGGAAATGCGCTTAAGTTTTATTCATCCGTGCGACTTGATGTAAGGCGAATTGCAACTTTAAAGCAAAATGAAGAGCCTGTGGGCAATAAAGTTAAAGTAAAAGTGGCTAAAAACAAGGTCGCTCCTCCTTTTAAAGTGGCTGAGTTTGACGTGATGTTTGGCGAGGGCTTGAGCCGTGAGGGCGAAATCATTGATTATGGTGTTAAGCTTGATATAGTGGATAAAAGCGGGGCTTGGTTTTCATACAAGGATAAAAAGCTAGGACAAGGTAGAGAAAACTCCAAAGCCTTTTTAAAAGAAAATCCTAAAATAGCAGATGAAATCGTAAAAGAAATTCAAAACTCAATAGGGCTTGAGGGCTTAATGAGTGCAGATAAAGATGATGAAAATAATGAAGAATAAATTTAAAGAGAGGAAAATATGCTTTTAATTGAGGATGTAAGGGGTTATGAAGTGCTTGATAGTAGAGGAAATCCTACTGTTAAGGCTGAGATTATTTTAAGTGATGGCAGCAAGGGCGCTGCGATAGTGCCAAGTGGGGCTAGCACGGGCAAAAAAGAGGCTTTAGAGCTAAGAGACGGCGACACACGCTTTAATGGCAAGGGCGTTTTAAAGGCGGTAAGTCATGTCAATGAAATTATCGCCGAAAATATCATAGGACTTGATGGCTTAAATCAAACGCAGCTAGATGAGACTTTGCTAGAGCTTGATGGGACAAAAAATTATTCAAATTTAGGCGCAAATGCGACTTTGGGCGTTTCTATGGCTTTAGCTAGGGCTGCGGCAAATGCTTTAAATATAGAGCTTTACCGCTATTTAGGTGGGGCAAATGCCAGTGTTTTGCCTGTGCCTATGTGTAATATCATCAACGGAGGCGCACACGCGAACAATAATGTCGATTTTCAAGAATTTATGATTATGCCCTTTGGTTTTACACGCTTTAATGAAGCTTTGCGCGCAGTGTGTGAAATTTACGCACTTTTGAAAAAAGAATTAGCTGATAAGGGTTATTCTACCGCGCTTGGCGATGAGGGCGGCTTTGCTCCAAATTTAAAAAACAACACGGAACCCCTTGATTTAATTATGACTTGCATTAAAAAAGCAGGCTATGAAAAAAATATCAAATTAGCCCTTGACATCGCTTCTAGTGAGCTTTATAAAAACGGCAAATACGAGCTTGAAAATAAAAGCTTTAGCAGTGATGATTTAATCAAGCTTTATGAAGAACTTTGCGCGAAATATCCTATTTTTAGCATTGAAGATGGTCTTGCTGAGGATGATTATGAGGGCTGGGTGAAGCTTACTGAGCGTTTGGGTAAAAAAGTGCAACTCGTGGGTGATGATTTATTTGTAACAAATGAGGAAATTTTGCGCGAGGGCATTATCAAAAAAATGGCAAATGCGATTTTAATCAAGCCTAATCAAATCGGCACAATTACACAAACGATGAGAACGGTGCGCCTAGCTCAAAGGCATAATTATAAGTGCATTATGAGCCACCGCTCGGGCGAGAGCGAGGATGCTTTCATCGCTGATTTTGCCGTGGCTTTAAACACAGGGCAGATTAAAACAGGGGCTTTAGCAAGAGGCGAGCGCGCTGCTAAATACAACCGCTTGCTTGAGATTGAGCTTGAAAGCGATGAGTATTTGGGCGAGAGACTTTGAAATTTAATTCTTAAAAGAATAAATTTTTAGCTATCAAAGAAAAAAGGTGCAAGCTTGAGCGAATTACTCAAAGAATATGATGAGCAGATAAAGAAAAAAAAGCTTCGCAGCGAGCTTGTGAAAACGAGTATTTATGGCGTTTTAGCTGTGATTGCGGCAATTTATTTTGGTAATATGCTTTTTGGGCAAAGCTCGCTTGAAACTCTGCTTTCTTTAAAGACGACAAAAGAGCAGCTTGAGCGGCGCATTGCCTATTTAAAGGGGCAAAATGCTGCTGCGCAAAAGGATTATTTCGAGCTTAAGGGACTTTATCCACAAAATGAGAGATAAAATAGTGATTTTAAGGATAAATGAATTCAAGCAAATTTTTAAAAACATAGCCCAACAAGCTAAAATTCATTTAAAAATAAAATTTGAAAGTAGCAAAATGAAAAAAATTCTTAACCAAAGCCTAATTTTAGCACCTCTAATAGCCAGCGCAGCAAATGATAATCCTTTCATCAACGCCAAAGAAGCCAACACCACTGTCATCGCACCTGAAGCTTTTGAGCGCAAGGAATTTGCCTTTCCAAGTGATGCAAGGCTCATCAAAAGCGTGAATATCAGCTATATCGCCCTAGATGGTAGTGAGAAAAACCTCAGCTTTGATGTGGGTGCTAGCATGGATTGGCACGATACTTTTGTCATTGCTAAGGTTACAAAAGTTGCCAGCTCGCCCAATTTAGATGTCTCTGTAACCCTACCCGCACAAAGTGCTGAGATAAACTCGACTCTTAACATCGAAGCACCCTTAGACAGCGGTAAAATAGGCGATTTCTTAGGTTACACAACCTATGCAAAGCGCGTGAAAATCGCAAGTGAAGATGAGATTATCAGCGATTTTGTTATCGGCGATCCTAGCAAAATCGTGCTGGATTTCAAAAAAGATATCGCCTTTCCCACACAAACTTTGCGTCTCAATCAAGACTCAGCCTTTCAAAGACTGCAAGTAGGCTCGCATAAAGGCTATTATCGCCTTGTGCTTTACTTAGATGGCAAATACGACTACAGCCTTGAAAAAACAGCTGGTGGCTATATCTTATCACTAAAATAACGATGAAAATTTTACAAAAGCTAGTCAGCTGTAAGCCTTGGGGTATTTTTATCACAATTGTGATTTTACTCAATTCTATCGTTTTAGGGCTTGACACTTCAGCCTTTATAAAAGCTCATTTTGGCGCGATTTTGAGCCTGATAGATAGAATTTGTCTTTACATTTTCACGGCTGAAATCACATTAAGAATACTTGCTTATCATTATAAATTTTTTACTAATAAAGACTGGGGCTGGAATATCTTTGATTTTAGCATTGTCGCTTTAAGCTTACTTGAAAGTAGCGGACTTTCGATTTTACGCGCCTTTAGAGTGTTTAGAGCGCTAAGACTGCTTTCAGTGCTGCCATCAATGCGTCTCATCTCAGCTGCAATGCTGCGCGCAATGCCTTCAATGGCAAGCATTTGCGTGCTTTTGCTCATTTTTTATTATGTTTATGGCGTGATGTGTGTGAGCCTTTTTGGAGCGCAATTTCCGCAGTGGTTTGGCGATTTAGGAGCGAGTTTTTACACGCTTTTTCAAATTATGACTTTAGAGGGGTGGAGTGATGCAATCGTGCGTCCAATAATGGCTGTATATCCATACTCGTGGATAGTTTTCATCAGCTTCATTCTCATCGTAAGCTTTGTCGTGCTTAATCTAGTCATTGGCGTGGTCGTTGAAAGCATCGCCGAACTCAAGCAACAAAATAAAAAAGAATGAATTTAAAACCTATCATTGTAAGAATTTAGCAAATAAACTCACAATTAGGATATTGATTTTACTCTTGCTTAATCTTTTCAATCTCTTCTTCGCAAGCTTTGACAAAGACTTCTAAATAAGCACTTTGCGCCCTGTTTTTAAGTAAATATTCACGCATTAAATCAAGGCTTTTAACATAATCTTGCCTTGTTAAATTGCCCTTAATGAGCTCATATTTTAAAAAAAGCATGAAAGTATTTAAAACATCGCTTTCGCAGTATTCGTGAATCTTTTCAAGCTTGTTTTGATAGAAAAGCTCTAAAACTTCGTCCCCATGCACATCAAACTTACCCGGCAAGCCCGCCATCACGCAAATCGTATCTAAACGCATTCCGCGCGCAAAGCTTCCCGCAAGGCTTTCAAGCAAATCACAATGCTTGATCTCACTAAAGCGCGTTTTGTAATTGTTCCATTTATCGCTAGCGTCTAAATACGCAGCCGCGTTGATATTGTATTTTAACGCTCTTAAAACCAAAAGCGGCATATCGTAATTTTTACCATTAAAGCTCACCAAGCGTGGCTCGTAATTTTCGATGAATTTAAAGAAATTTTCTATCATTTCTTTTTCATTTTGCCCGTCAATTTTATTGACCTTGATAAAATTACCAAAACTATCGCACAAAACCGCGCAAATGCTGATGATTTGATGAAAGGCTAGGGGCATAAAAGTCGTGGCGTTTTGCTCTAAGTTTAAAGCCATCGCTTCTTTGCTGATAGCCAAATCATCGCCATCAAGGGCGTAAATTTTGCGAATAAGCGCGGTATCTAAAATGCTCTCACAATCAAAAATACAAATAAAACCCTCATTTTTACTTGAGTTTTTACCACTTATTTTCGCGCTTTTATCCGTGTTTTTCATCTCATTTAACCTTTATTTTATGTAAATTTGTAAAATTATAGCTAAAAATTTAAAATGTAGGTAGCAAAACCCTATGAAAATAGCGATTGTGCGTTTGTCTGCTTTAGGCGATATTATTCAAAGTGCTATTGTGCTGCAGTTCATTAAAAAATTTCAGCCAAAAGCACAGATTCATTGGTATGTGGATGCAAAATTTCAAGGCATTTTAGAAGCGCACCCACTCATTGACAAACTCTTTGTTCTACCCTTAAAACAGATAAAAATCCTTGAAATTTTCAAGGTCTTAGCCCGTGCTAAAAGAAATGATTATGATTTGGTGATTGACCCGCAAGGGCTTATTAAATCAGCTCTTATAAGCCGTATTTTAAGTGTCAATAATTTTGGCTTTGATAAAAATAGCATAAAAGAGAGCTTTGCAGCCAATTTTTATAATCAAAAATTTTATTGCAATTATAATGAAAATGTCTATTTTCGTTATCTTTCGCTCATTTGTTTTGTCTTTAATGAAAGTTTTGAGCCTAAGGATATTTTACTTAAAGAGCCTATTTTTAGGGCTAATGAGAAAATTTCACAGAATTTAAAAGCGCGTTTAAAGGCTTTATTTAATAAGGATTTAAATTTAAAAAATAATGATAAAACAGTGGTGCACTCAAATTTAGAGTCTGTAAATGAGCCTGATTTTAAGCTTATTTTAATACATCCACACGCCAGTGTTGCAAATAAAATTTATCCTAAAGAAAGGCTTGCGATTTTAATCAATCTCATCGCAAATCTTGATGAAAGCCTTAAAATAGGACTTTCTTGGGGTGATGAAAAGGAGCGCACCTTTAATGAAGAAGTGCTAAAGCTAAGTGGGGCTAAAAATGCTTTTTGCCTGCCGCGCGTGAATTTACAAGGTCTCATTGCGCTTACTGCGCTGAGTACTCTAGTCATTGGCAATGACAGCGGTCCTACTCATTTAGCTTTTGCGATGAATAAGCCTAGCATTACGATATTTGGTGCAACACCCAGCCAGAGAAACGCTTATGAAACGCCTATTAATAAGGTTATTGACGCAGACAAAAAAATCAATGACGCCAAAAATTTGGACCGCACAGATTTTTGCATACAAAACGTTGATGAAGACGCGATTTTTAGCCTTGTTAAAGAGCTTTTAAATAGCAACTTAAAGAACGAGTTATGAAAAAAAGTGATTTTTTATATCTTAGTGCTTATTATATGCTTTATATCTATAGTGTTTTTATGCCTGATTTTGTGCTTAAAAAAACGGCTCAAATCGTAGCTTTCATCGTCTTTAAGCTCAATCACAAGCACAGAAAAATCATTGACATAAATCTTAAAATTTGTTTTCCTTCACTGAGTGAAAAAGAGCGTGAAAAAACTGCTTTAAAAATCTATGAAAATTTCGCTGAATTTGGCATTGATTTTATCAAATTCAAGCGCTATAAAAAAGAAAAAATTTTAGAAAAAATCAGCGTTGAAAATGAAAAAGAATTCGAAGAAATTCTAAAAAGCAAAAGAGCTTTAATCATCACCACAGCACACTTTGGCAACTGGGAGCTTTTGCCACTTTTTTATGCTTTAAAATATAAGCCTGTAAGCATTGTGGCTAGGGCTTTAGATAGTAAGATTATGGATAAAATTATCACTCAAAAGCGCGCGCAAAATGATATAGAACTCATTGATAAATTTGGAGCCATTCGCAAAATGCTTGCTGCGCTTAAAAATGGGCGTATTTTAGGTATTTTAACCGATCAAGATGCAAGTTTAAATGAAAGTGTGCGTTTGAAATTTTTTGACAAAGAGCTCAACTGGCTGGCTGGAGCCAGCGTCATAGCCAAAAAAACTGAAGCTTTGTTAATGCCGATGTTTATTTATAAAGATGAAACAAATTATAAAATCAAATTTTTTAAAGCCCTTGACAGCAGAGATTTCAGCAAAGAAGAACTTTGTGCTTATCAGGCAAAATGCTGTGAAGAGATGATAAAAGAGTGTCCTAGTCAATATTTTTTCTTTCATAAAAGATTTAAAAGCTTTGATGAAAAGATTTATAATTAAAAGTCTTAAAACTAAAATTTGCTTCTTAAAGTATCAAAATTTAACAATTTTTGAATTTTAATCTATTTTTTATCCTTTTTTAATTTTTCTTTTAGAATTTTAGTGTTATCATTTTTTAAAAATTTAAAGAGATAAAATAAATCTCATATGATTTTTAGATATTGATAAATATTTGCAAAACCTTGCTTTTTGTAGCGCGGCGGGCAGGATTTAAATTTATCAAAATTTAAAAAATCAAAGTTTTAAGAAATTTTAAGGATAATTTCAAATGAAAGTGTATTTAGATAACAACGCCACGACAAAGATCGATCCTAGCGCATATGAACTTATGCAACCCTTTTTAACCGAGCTTTATGGCAACCCAAACAGCCTACACCAGTGGGGCTCTGCCACGCATTCCGCGCTTAAAGAAGCTATGGATAAGCTTTATAGCGGGCTTAAAGCAAGCGAGCAAGACGATATTATCGTTACTTCCTGTGCGACTGAGAGCATTAACTGGGTGCTTAAAAGCACTTATTTTGACTATATTTTAGATAAAGAGCGCGATGAGGTTATCATTAGCGGGGTCGAACACCCAGCAGTCAGTGCTGCGGCGATGTTTTTAAAAAGTTTGGGTGTTAAGGTTATTGATTTACCGATCAATGCCGAAGGGCTCAGCACGGCGGAGGATTTACGCTCTAAAATCAGCGATAAAACCGCCCTTGTAAGCATTATGTGGGCGAATAATGAAACAGGCATGATCTTTCCTATCAAAGAAATGGCAGAAATCGCGCATGAATTTGGCGCGCTTTTTCACACAGATGCCACGCAAGCGGTGGGCAAAATCCCTGTGAATTTGATCGATAGCGGAGTGGATTTTGCAAGCTTTTCAGCGCATAAATTCCACGGGCCCAAAGGCGTGGGCGGGCTTTTTATCAAAAAAGGCGTGAAACTCACTCCGCTTTTGCATGGGGGCGAGCATATGGGCGGTCGGCGCAGTGGCACGCTCAATGTCGCGGGCATTGTAGCAATGGCTGAAGCCTTACGCATTGCAAACACCATGCTTGAGTTTGAAGACAGCCACATTCGCCGCTTAAGAGACAAGCTTGAAGATGCGATTTTAGCCTTGCCTGATACCAGCGTGGTGGGTGATAGAACCCGCCGTGTGCCAAATACGATACTAGCGAGCATTAAAGGCGTTGAAGGCGAGGCTATGCTGTGGGATTTAAATAAAAATGGCATTGCAGCAAGCACTGGAAGCGCCTGTGCGAGCGAGGATTTAGAGAGCAATCCTATCATGGAGGCTATCGGGGCGGAAAATGATCTAGCGCACACGGCGCTAAGATTGTCGCTTTCGCGCTTTAATACTGAAGCTGAGATTGATTATGCGATTTTGGAGATTGAAAAGGCGACCAAGCGTTTGCGCTCTATTTCAAGCACTTATGCTTACAATCCACACAATTATAAATAAGGAGAAATCATGGGAAAAAATAACTTAATCGGCGGTTCGATCTGGGATGAATACTCACAAAAGGTGCAAGATAGAATGAACGCCCCACGTCATATGGGCGAATTCAGCGAAGAAGATGCGAAAAGAACAGGCACGAAGCTCATCGTCGCGGACTTTGGGGCGGAAAGTTGCGGGGATGCGGTAAGGCTTTACTGGCTTGTCGATGAAGCCACAGACACGATAAAAGATGCGAAATTTAAGAGCTTTGGCTGTGGTACTGCTATCGCAAGTAGCGATACAATGGTTGATTTGTGCATAGGTAAAAAAGTCGAAGAAGCGGTAAAAATCACAAATTTAGATGTGGAATTTGCCATGCGCGACAACGCCGACACGCCTGCTGTGCCACCTCAAAAAATGCATTGCTCGGTCATGGCTTATGATGTGATAAAGCAGGCTGCAGCGCAGTATATGGGCATATCGCCTGAGGATTTTGAAGATCAAATCATCGTTTGTGAGTGCGCGCGCGTGAGCCTTGGCACGATTAAAGAAGTCATTCGCCTAAATGATTTGCACACCGTTGAAGAAATCACACAATACACCAAAGCAGGAGCCTTTTGCAAATCCTGTATCAAGCCAGGTGGTCATGAAAAGCGCGATTATTATCTCGTCGACATTTTAGCCGAAGTGCGCGCAGAAATGGACAAAGAAAGGCTCAAACAAATCAGCAAGCCTGATTTAGCATTTGAAGAAATGACGACGATAAGGCAACTCAAAGCCATCGAAAGCGTGCTAGATGCTGAAGTGCGCGCAATGCTACAAAGTGATGGCGGGGATATGGAAGTCATTGATATACAAAAAAGTGATGAAGGCTTTGTCGATGTGTATATCCGCTATCTTGGGGCTTGCAGTGGGTGCTCAAGTGGAAGTGGGGCAACTCTTTTTGCCATAGAAAATATTTTACAAGAAGAACTCAGCCCAAAAATCCGCGTCATGCCGGTGTGAAGCGCTTTTGATCCTATAAGGCGCTTGGGAAAATTATGGGCTTTATCCGCGTGAATTTAAGCTTTAGTGAGCTGGCGCCTTTTGTCAAAAAAGAAAGCGCTTTAGCGTATTTGTTTGAAAAATGATTTGCCCAAATTAGGCAAATCAAATTTATAAAAAGCTTGTTTGCTTTTCTAGGCTTAAAATTTGTTCTAAAAGTGCTTTAGCTTCGCTTTCTTTAAGGGCGAGATTGGCATTGTTTAAAAATTTTTGCTCAAGCTCAGCAAAGCTCAAAGGCTTGTCAAAATTGCCTTTGTTAATATCCACATCCACATTAAAGCCACCGCCCTTTACAAGCTCTACTTTAATGTGCCCCGGAAAATACTTTGGAAAGCCCTTGGAAGCTCTTTTTTCATAAGTGATTTTTTTGGCAAACTCAAGCACCTCAGCGCGTGTTAAGTTCTCTAAAGACTTTAAAGAAATAAAGCCATCACAAAAGGCTAAAGCCATTAAAAAAGGCATTGAAAATTTCGCTTCATAAGCACTTTTTGGACTGTATTTTGCCTTTATAGGATCGCAGATAAAGCCGCTTGGCACTTCATCGACAAAGCAATGAATGTTTTTAATCTCATCTGCTTTTAAGCCCTTTTGGCGCAAAATCAAAGCACATTCAATGAGTCCGTGCGCAAAATGACAGCAAGGATAAGGCTTTATAGACACTTGCAAAACTTGCCAAATTTCATTTAAGCCCTTTACAAGATCGCTTTTATCGCATTCACTTTCTATACCCAGGCATTTAAAGATATTATCCCTGCCCTCAAATATACTTAAAGGAGACTTTAAGCCTGATTTAGCAAAATTTGCTATATAAATAGCGTTTTTAAGGGCGTTTGCTACGTGAAGCACTTTTGAGCTAGAGCCATTGCTTAAAAACTCATTTACCCCGCTTGCAAAAGAGCCCGCAAAGCCCAGAGCATTAATCGTTTGCTCTTTATTTAAATCAAGCAGCACGCAAGCAGCCGCTGTAGCAGCAAACACTCCAGCGATAGCTGTGGTGTGAAAGCCCCTTTTATGAAAGCTTCCCTTGCTTGCTATGCCTACTCTAGCTCCTATTTCCCAGCCTGCAATGAAAGCTTTAAGCACTTTTTCGCCGCTTTTACTGACGCTAAAACCAAAACTCAAGCAAAGAGGCGTTAAAATGGCACTTGCGTGCAAAATCGCTTCTGTGTGCGTGTCGTCAAAATCTAGGTTGTGCGCCGCAATAGCATTACACATCGCGGCTAAATCAGCTCTTAAGCTCTCATTTTGTCCCCAAATCGCAGTATCGCCCGCAGAACTTGGCATACATTTAAGAGCTTGCACGCTTTGTTTCACGCTTTTTTGCTCATTTGCTGCTAAGGCTGTGAAAGCTATCAAGCATAAGTTCTTTTGCCCTTTGCTTGACATTTTGAGGGATTTTTTCAAAGTCTAGCTCTGTGATAAAATTAGCCAAAATTTCACTATAAAACATTAAATTTCCTTTATTAATGAGTTAAATTTATACATTTTTAAATTACAAGCACGCTCAGCGCAACTTGCTTATAGAGTTTTTAGCTCGCTAAATTTAACTCATTTTTGATAAATCATTTTTTAAAAATCGCTGCGTTTTTGATTTTTAACAAAAACTCATCGACAAGCTTTGGAGCATATCCTACGTAAGTTGTGGCATCTAAAAGAGCGTTGATATTTTTTTCATTAAGCACCTTTGAAACTCTTTTATCCGCCATTAAAACTTCTTTAAAAGTTTTGTGCTTTTCAATGCCTGTCATAGCGCATTCATAAACGATTTCGTGAGCGTGTTGTTTGCCATAAACTTCGCTTAAAGCAAACATCACGCGCTCAGCCAGCACAAAACCGCCTAAGGTGTCTAAATTTTTAAGCATTTTATCCTTTTTCACTTCTAAGCCACTGAGTGCAAATTTCATATTTTCAAGCACAACCGAGAGCATTAAAAACATCTCAGGCAAAAGCTTCCACTCCATTTTCCACACCTGGCCGTCTCTTTCGTGCTCGTGCCTTTCTATGTCGCTGATGATGGCTAAATTTGCTTTAAAAGCATTACTCACAGTTACAGCATTTTCACTTACGGCTGGATTTCTTTTATGTGGCATGGTAGAACTGCCCACTTGTCCTTTGCCAAAAGGCTCGGCAAGCTCGTCGATTTCATTGTGCGAAAGTATTAAAATTTGATGAGCGATTTTGTTAAAAGTCGCATTAATATTACCCAAAACAAAGCCAAGTTCTATAAATCTATCGCGCGCTGGCTGCCAAGAAATCGTAGGCACATTAAGAGCTAAATGCTCTAAAGTAAGCCTTTCTACTTCATTAGCCTTATCGCTTAAGCTTGCTTTTGTTCCCACAGCCCCTACAATGCTGCCCACATAAAGCCTACTTTCAAGCTCTAAAAGCCTATCATAATGACGCACAAGCTCATCAAGCCAAATGCTAACTTTGTGTCCAAAAGTGATAGGCAAGGCTTGAAGCGAGAGTGTGCGTCCCATCATCGGCGTATTTTTATGTGCTTTTGCAAGGCTTTGAAGCGCTTTTGCGATGTCTTTTAAATCCTGCTTGATAAGCTTAAGTCCTTCTCTAAACTGCAAAACAAGCCCTGTATCGATGATATCTTGCGTGGTTACTCCAAAATGCACAAACTCGCCCAAATCATTATCACAAGCCTTTTCAAGCCCGCGCACAGTAGGCACTAAAGGATGCTTTGTCTTTTTAAACTCAGCAAAGATAAAGTCCATATCTATAAATTTAAAATGTGCCTTTTTTACTATCTCATCGGCTGCTTTTTTAGGGATAATGCCAAGCTTTGCTTGAGCCTTAGCTAAAGCTGCTTCAACATCTAGCCATTTTTGTATGCGGTTTTGCTCGCAAAAAATTGCGCGCATAGCTTCAGTACTCCAGGAATTTGACAAAAGTCTTTGATCAAATACACTCACACCCATCATTTATCCTTTAAATTTAATCTTATCAAAAGATTGTTTTAAATCAGCCTTTAAATCATCTACGCATTCAAGCCCTATGTGAAAGCGAACGAAAGGTCCGCGCTTACTCCAATCAGTTACCGTTCTTGGTGGCGTGGTTAAAGTGGCTAAACTCTCATACCCACCCCAGCTAGCGCCTATGCTAAAAATCTCTAAATCATCTGTAAATTTAGCCGCCATTTCCTTAGTGATACCCTCGCTAAATTCAATAGTTACCATACCATTTGCACCTAAATGATCGCGTGCGAAAATATCGTGGTTTGGATGGCTTTGAAGATTTGGATAAAATATCGTTTTTACTTCCTTGCGTGTTTTTAAAAACTCCACAATTTCATCAGCGCTTTTTTCGTGCGCTCTCATACGAATATCTAAAGTTCTCATACCACGAAGCACAAGATAAACATCATCAGGGCTTGTTGTGTAGCCTAGGGCTTCTGGGATTTTATCAAAATTTTTCCACTCTTTTTCATTGACAGCCACAATGCCCATAGTTACATCACTATGTCCGCTTAAATACTTTGTCGCAGCGATAACTGAAATATCCACGCCAAGTTTTAAAGGATTTAAAAAATACCCGCTTGAATAAGTATTATCAATAGCCACAGGGATATTATGAGCGTGAGCGATTTTGCAAAGCTTTGGTAAATCAATGATTTCATAAAGAATTGAGCCCGGACTTTCACATAAAATAAGCTTAGTATTTGGCTTAATTTTACTTTCAACATCGCTTGCATCTGCTTTTAAAAAATCAATCTCAACGCCCATTTTTTGCAAAAAAAGCTCACAAATCGTTCTTACAGGCCCATAAATGGCATCTGTGATTAAAAAATGCGCATCCTTACTCGCATAGTTTAAAAGCACTAAAGCAAGAGCTGCAAGCCCTGTAGGAAGAAGCTGGGCTCTGTGAGCGCCCTCTAGCTCGCAAACAAGCTTTTCAAGCTCGAAATTTGTAGTCGTGCCGCGCGCACCATAGCTTAAAACACGCTCAGTTTTTCTAAGCTCTCTATACTTTTGCCAAGTGGCATGGTCTTTAAAAAGTATGGTTGAAGCGCGCATGATGCTTGGGTTTACCGCCCTTACTTCAAGGCTTTGATCGCCTCTTGCGCAGTGAATGAGTTTAGTTTTATTTTTCATTTTTTATCCTTTTTATAAATTTATAAGTAAATGTAAGTCATTATAATATTGACAACAACAGCTGTGAGCATAGGAATGGCCGTTCTTTTAATCACTTGCAAAGGATTGACCTTTGCCATTGTCGAAATGGCTAAAATCGCTGGAGCGATAGGACTGACACAACGTCCAAAGCCTGTCATGATTTGAATGGGTGCTATCATTATAATCGTTTCAACGCCAAAAGATTTTGCAATATTAGGAATGAGTGGGGCAAAGCTAAAAAAGGCTGCATTGCCTGAGCCCATTAAAAACGCACACACCGCAAGCAAAATCGAAACAAAGCTAATGATAGCAAGCACGCCAAAGCCCGCACTTTGAGCCGAAGAAATCAAAGTATCCACAAAGCCCACGCTTAAAAGCCCATTTGCAAACACCTGTCCGCACACAATCAAAGAAACCGTAATGACAAACAAATGCCCCATTCCCTTAAAGAAAATCATAATGGAATTGAGCGTTTCAACCACGCTTTTATAACGAATCATTTCAAATAAAATCGCAATAAAAGTGGATATAAGCATAGCCACAGGCACATTCATTTTAATAGCCGTGCCCGCACTTGCTTTAACTTCTTCAGGCGTATAAATGCCCACAGCCACAAGCAAAGAATCTAAAACCGAGCTAAAGCCAAGGATAAGCACAAGGGGAATGACGGGCAAAATAGCATAAATCATCGGCGGCATTTTCACCTCTTTTTTATCATTTGAGGCAAGCTCTTCTTCAACTTGCGCAGCGTCAAATTTAAAGCCTTCTTTTTTGTCAAAGAATTTATTACTAAAATAAAGCGCAAAAGCCACGGCTATGATGATAGGGATAGTCGTAGGCAGTTGATAATTGACAAAATAGATGGCCGGATCAATATTTGCCACCTTTGAAGCCATAATTACATTGCCTGAGCCTGGTCCGTGATCGATATATTGACAAATGGCAATCACGCTTAAAGCAGAAAGCTTAGAAACGCCCGTGCGAACTAAAATAGGATACATCGTAACCATAAGCAAAAGCCCAAGCCCAGCGTGTGAGGGGATGAAAAGCACTAAAAACTGCACGATAAAATAAGCCACGATAAGCAAGGCAAGGGGCGATTTCACCGCTTTTAAAGGCTTTTCAAAGACCTTAAAAAGCGCCCAGCTCGCACCCACATGATCCATATAAGCAGAAAAGCCTGCTATACACATTAAAGTTAAACCAAGCCCTGCTAATGTGCTTGACATCGTCGAATTGACAACTTGAAAAATATCAAAAAAGCCTAAATTTAAAGAGCCTTTTTCTAAAATATGATGAAAACCGCTGACATTAAAAAAGTTAAAAACCCCAGCGATACTCAAAAGCAAAAGCCCACTTAAAAGCAAAGCCATATGTGCGTTTATCTTTTTATAAAGCATAAACACGAGTAAAGCAATGCTACAAAGGGCAAAAATAATACCTAACATAGCTTATCCTTTAACGCTTGCGATGATTTCAATCTCCACTTTCGCACCCTTTGGCAAGTCCTTGACCGCAAAAGCAGAGCGCGCCGGGAAAGGCTGAGCAAAAAAAGTCGCATAGACTTCGTTAAACGCCGCAAAATCGTTAATATCAGCCAAAAAACAAGTCGTTTTAAGCACCGAGCTAAAACTGAGGCCATTTTCTTCTAAAATGCCTTTGATATTGTTAAGGACTTGCTTAGTTTGAGCTTTAATGTCGCTGCTTTCAATCTCGCCTGAGCTTGGATTAATAGGCAGTTGCCCTGAAGCAAATAAAAGGCCATTTGACTCGCGGTAAGCCGAGTATGGACCGATGGCTTTTGGATAGTTTGACATGATGTCTCCTTGTAAAATAAAATATGAGATTATTTTATCACTATAATAATAATTTGTCAATAATTTATTATCATAATAATAAATTTTTATGAATTTTAATCCTTTTTTAAACATTTTTAGATAAAATTTCAAAAACCAAGCACAAAGGCTTCATTTGAAAGAAGAACAAAAAGAACAATTCATCAAACTCACGCATTTTTTAGGCGCAGTACTGGGAAAGCACTATGAGGTGGTGTTTCATGTCATTTCTAAAAAAGGCGCTTACATCGCAGCCATAGTCAATAATCACATCTCAAAACGCACACTAAACTCGCCTTTAAGCGCCTTTGCAAGCGAGCTGATACAAAATAAGGCTTATTTGAAAGAAGATTTTTATTGTAATTATAAAGCCGCTATCGGTAAAAACAAGCTTGTAAGGGGTTCGACCTTTTTTATCAAAAACAAAGATAAATTAGAGGGCATTTTGTGTATCAACCACGATACAAGCGCCATTAAAGAAGCGGTGTGCAAGATCATCGAGCTTGAAAATTTGGGCGATTTGAGTGCATTTTTAGGCACGCAAACGCTTAAAGAAGAAAACTCGGCTTTAAGCTTAAATTCTTTACAAAGTGTGGAAACTTTGAGCGAATCGGTCGAAGAAATTTTAGCTCAAAATGTGGGTGAGAACTATTTTAACACAGATTTACAACTCAGTATCGCTCAAAAAGAAGAACTCGTCAAAAACTTTTATGAAAAAGGCATTTTTAATATCAAAGACGCTGTGCCTGTCGTGGCTAAATTTTTAAAGCTTTCTAAACCCAGTGTTTATCGGTATTTGAAGAAATTTAAGCAGTGAAATTTAAATCATTAGCTTAAGATTAATGTAATTTATAGCTAACTCACTTTTTTAAAGGAGTTTAGCACAGCAAAAAATTAGTTTAATTTACTAAATTTGCTTTTTAATGAAAGTATCAGCTTAACAAGAGATCTGCTATAGTCCATCAATATTTCTAAACTTAGAAATATTCAAAGAAAAATTAATCAAAATTAAGATGAAGGCTTTGTCGATGTGTATATGCGCTATCTTGAAGCTTGCAGTGAGTGTTTGAGTGGAAGTGGGACAACTCTTTTTGCCATAGAAAATATCTTACAAGAAGAACTCAGCCTAAAAATCCGCGTCATGCCAGTGTGATTTATTGCGCAAGCAAGCTAAAAGCTTGCTTGCTAAGCTTATTTGAATTTTATCAAATTTATCTCAAAAGTGCTTTTTACCTGCTTAAAATTTTTATTTAGAAATTTTTTCTTGCTTAAAAATTTTGTTTGCCTAATTTTTTTACTTATCTAAAAGTCTTTACTCGCTTGAAAATTTTCAAAACTCAAGCTTTTTTTCTAAAATTTTCTCATTGATGCGCTCATAATTTCTTGTATCTTTAAGCTTAAAATAAAGCGCCTTAAGCTTTTCAAGCTCATCTATACTGAGTTTATCAAGTCTTTTTTCAAGCTCATCAGCTTTGTTTTTAAGTTCATTTTTTGCATTCTCACCCAAATTTTTATCACTACCTTCATTTTTAAAGCGCTTTGAAATTTTATCCTTAGGCACCCCAAGGGCAAAAATAAGCGCCGCAGTTTTATCATTGAAGTTATTGGCTAAATTTTCACTAAATTGCCCCGCAGTTTCATCACTCAAGCCTTTAATGCCTTGCTTACTTTGCCTATAAAATAGTCTTTTGAAAAAATTTAAAATTTTTTCAAAAATTTTTCAAAAAAAAGAAATTTAAGCATTTTTTAAGTGATTTTAACCCAAATGCGCTATAATTTGCTTTTAAAAATGATTTTATAAAAATTTCAAATCAAGGAAAAATATGCAAAAAATATTTTTTTTATGCCTTTTAAGCGCCTTTTTATCAGCAAATGAATACGCTCATAAAAATATCATCAAGCTTGAAGAAGAGAAATTCGAACTCATTGATTTAAATCAAAAAAATAGTCCCAAAAATACCGAGCAAAGCTTTGACAGCTCATCTTTACTTGATAAAAAACCTGTGATTTCAAAAGATGGCAAGGAAGACTTTGTGTTTTTGGCAAGCTTGGGAGCGAATTTTATCTTTAAAATCAACGATTTTTCAGTGACAAAAAGAAAATTTGCCAATGATATTTTCAACGCACTTTTAGCTCAAATAGCTGCCAAAAAAAGTCTAAGTTTATTAACTCCTGCGCAAAATATCGCTTATGAAACGCGCGCAAATTATCATCATTTTAATGGCGCGATCAAGCGTGAAATCTTTGGAGTTTCTGGGCTTTTAAGCGATGAAAGCGGCTTTAAAAGGGCTGATTATATACTTTTTCTAGCCTTGGATGATTTTAAAATAAAAAGCGAAAAATCTTTTTTTATTTACAATCAACAAATAGCCTACATCACAATACCTTTTAAAGTGCTTGACATTAAGAGTAAAAAGCTCATTTCAAAGACCTTAAATCTTAAATTTGCCTTTGATAAAAACGAGCTTGAAAACCCTGAAAAAGCCTATAAAATAAGTGTTGAGAGAATTTCAAACCTGCTTTTTAATTTCTTAAAAGCCAGCAATTTGATAAAATTTTAAATTGATTAATTTAGGCTTTAAAGCTAAATTTAATGCTTGTGTTAAATTCCAAATTTGAAGGAAACAAGGCGAAAAATTGTAGATTTTTATATTTGAGGCTGAGTTTATAAAAAGCCCCTAAAAAAAGCTTGTCTAAAATTTCAGCCTCAAACTCGCCCCCTAAAACAAGCTCGCTGTAAGCAAAAATGCCATTTTTACCCCTGAGCCATTTAAAAAAAGCGTCGTTTTGGCTATTGTCAAGATCTTTTAAATCAATCACATTAAGCCCGCCTTGCATTAAGACACTTTGCGCGTTTTTAGGCTCATAAAATAGCTCTTTGGGGCTGTTGTAGTCAATAAATCGCCCTGCACTTAAAAGCGCGATTTTATCACTTAAAAAATACGCATCATTAATATCGTGTGTAACCATAATGGTAGTGATTTGCTCGCGTTTTAGCAAAGTTTTTAATTCGCTTCTTAAGCTTTCTTTAAGATTTTGATCCAAATTTGAAAAAGGCTCATCCAGCAAAATGAGGCTCGCTCCCTTACTCAAAGCCCTTGCAAAAGCCACGCGCTGAGCTTGTCCGCCTGAAATTTCATCGATTTTTTTATAAGCTAAATTTTCTATTTCAAAACGCTTTAAAAGTGCATTTACGCGCTCTTTGCGCTCTTTTTTGTTTAAGTGATTAAGAGCAAATTCTATATTTTGCGCCACATTTAAATGCGGAAAAAGCGCGTAGTTTTGAAACAAAAGCCCCACTTCGCCACTGCATTTAAACTCATCAAATAAAGATTCTTCAAGCCCAGCTATGCAGCGCAAAAGCGTGCTTTTACCACTCCCACTTTCGCCCATAATGCTTAAAATTTCGCCACGCCTTAAAGAAAAGCTAATGCCCTTTAAAACTTCTATTTTGCCAAAGTTTTTGCGTAAATTTTTAATTTCTAGCATATCTCTCCTTTAAAAAGCCTTGAGTGAAAAAAAGCGCGAGCAAAGAAAGCAGCACGATCATTAATGAAGGTAGCGCGCACTCATAAATGCGCTCATCACTAGCTAGCCAAAATGCTTTTGTGCTTAGCGTTTCAAAGCTAAAAGGAGCAAGCATTCTTGTAAGTGGCAATTCCTTAATGGTGTCGATAAAAACGACTAAAAACGCCAGCAAGAAAAAGGGCTTAAGCAGGGGCAAATGCACGCGCCAAGCTAAATTTGAAAAGCTTTTTCTAAGCGTTAAACTCGCTTCATCAAGGCTTGAATGAATTTTAGAAAATCCGCCCTCAAATGCGTAAATCGCAGTGGCTAAAAAGCGTACCATATAAGCAAAAATAAGCACGCTAAAGCTTGTGCCAAGCAAGGGCGTATCTAAAAGATTGCTTATAAAAACAGCGGCGATCATTAAGCTTACTCCTATGGCAGCACCGGGGATTGCGTAGCCTATGGAGCTTGTTTTAAGCAGCCAAAAGCTAAATTGAGAGCTTTTGTTTATGCGAGCGATGAAGCATAAAATAAAGGCTAAAACAGCCGTAATGAGCGCAACCACAAAGGCTAGAGCGAGTGAATGAAAGCTTAAGATATAAAAATCACTTTCAAAAAGCTTGCTGTCTTTGAATCCCCAGTATAAAAGCCACAAAAAAGGCAAGATAAAGCCCAAAACCGAGATGAGCGCGCAAAAAAGGCTGGCTAAAAGCGCTTTTGCTGGGCTTAAATTTCTTCTTTTTAAAGGCTGGCTTGTGTCTTGGTTGAAGCTGATTTGCTGCTTTTGGCGGTGTTCAAGTGCCATTAAGATAAAAACAAAAAGCATTAAAAAGGCTGAAAGCACGCTGGATGAATAAATATCGCTCAAATCATACCAAAGCTTGAAAATGCCCGCACTAAAGGTATCCACGCCAAGATAAGCACTCGCCCCATAATCACTCAGCGTTTCCATTAAGACGAGCATAAGCCCGGCAAAAATGCTTACTTTTGCGGTCCTTAAAGAGACTTTATAAAAAATTTGCCATTCGCTGTATCCACAAATTTTACCCACTTCAAAGGGCGTTTTAGCTTCGCTGGCAAAGGCTGTTTTGGCAAATAAATACACATAAGGATAAAGTGAAAATGAAAGCACGAAAATCACGCCTGCAGTATTAAAAAGATCGATCCTAAAGCCAAAAACACTCTCAAAAACCCCGCCAAAGTCCATAATGCCAACATACACAAAGGCTAAAATGTAAGCAGGGATGGCTAAGGGTAAAATCAAAAGTTTTTCTAAAACCGTGCGCGCGTAAAAATTGAAATTTGCCACCAAATAAGCCGTGCCAACGCCTAAAATAAAGCAAATTAAAAGCGTGAAAAAAAGCACGATAAAAGTGTCTTTGATAAATCTTAAAAATAAAAATTCAAAAAAATGGCTCAAATTTTCTTTAATCGTAGAAATCTCAGTCAAATTTTCGGTGTTTAAATTTGTCGTGGCGTTTAAGGTTAAATCAGGTGTAAAAAAAGAGCCTAAAAATGAAGCTAAAAACTGATAAAAAATTTCAAAAACTTCGCCAAAAAGGCTTAAAACAGGTAAAATGATCAAAAAAGCAAGCAAAACGCCCAAAACCTTGAAGGCTTTTAAGCGTTTGCTAAGAGCAAAAAGGCTCACCTAAAACCCACTTCATCGTAGATTTTAACGGCTTCTTTGACCTTTTCAGCCACTTTAGAAAGTAAGACTTCATCTTCTTTAAATTTGCCAAAGTCTTTGACGATTTGAGATGGCTCGACATCGCTTCTTACAGGGAATTCATAGTTGATATCTGTAAGCATTTTTTGAGCCTCAGCACTGAGCATAAACTCCATGAATTTCTTTGCTGCGTCTTGATTTTTGCTTGATGCGGTCATGGCTATACCGCTGATGTTGATGTGAGTACCGCGCCCATCTTGATTTGGAAAAATGATACCGATTGCATTGCCGACTTTTACATCATCAGGATTTTTAGAAGTCTTTAAAAGTCCTATGTAGTAGGTGTTCATCACGGCAAAAGGCGCAACGCCAGCCACCATTTGCTTGGCTTGATCTCTATCGCCACCTTTGGGTGCTGCAGCTAAGTTATCAAGCACGCCCTTAGCCCATTCTTTAGCCTTTTTACTGCCATCATTGGCGATGATAGAAGCTAGAAGAGTCTTAGAATAAGCATTTGTGCTGCTTCTCATCAAAACTTTGCCCTTAAGTTCAGGCTTTGCTAAATCTTCATAAGTTTTAACTAAGCTTGTATCGGTGTTTGCGTTTTTATTATAAGCGATAATTCTAGCGCGCTTTGTAATGGCAAACCATTGATTGTCTTTATCGCGCAAGTGCGCCGGAATAGTCTTTTTCAAAAAATCAGACTTCACAGCAGTGAGCACTTTTGCGTCCTTTGCTTCGCTTAAATTTGAAACATCAGCTGTGATGAAGATGTCTGCGGGCGAGTTTTTGCCCTCAAGTTTAAGGCGCTTGATGAGCTCAGGTGCTTTCGCTGTGGTGTGATTGATTTTAATACCTGTAGCAGCTGTGAATTTTTTATAAATTTCAAAGTCTGCGTCATAATGTCTAGCCGAGTAAATGTTTAACTCGGCTGCAAGTGCAAGAGTGGCACTTAAAAGTGTAAAGGAGATAAGCTTTTTCATCGACTACCCTTAGTTACTCTTTTGCTCGTGTGAGCTGTGATTTGAATGAGCTTCGCAAGCAAAGGCTTGAACGCTCAAAAAACTTAAAAATGCTACTAAAATGAGCTTTTTCATCGTGTCCTCCTAAAAATTAATTGCGGATAAATTGTATCATTTTTTGAGTTAATAATTGATTAATATTATTATTTTTATAAGTATTTAAAAAGGGCTGAGTTTTTAAATTTTGATTAGCTTTATTTCATTATAATGCGTGAAATTTTTTAAGGAGCAAAAATGAAAAAATTGATTTGTTTGTTAATAGGAGTGTTTATGAGTTTTTTAGAAGCAGATGGCCTTTATGAACAAAAGTTGGACGGGGTTCAAGTGATCGTTTTTTCATTGGGCAAAAAAGATGCGCCCATTGACAAGCTCATCGCAAAAAATGATAAGCAAAAGGCTATCATTGAAACTGTAAAAGAACAGGGCTTGCAAAATGAGCATAATCTTATGCTTATCCGCGGCGAAAATTTTACAATGCTTGTAGATACGGGCTTTGAAAGCACACAAGAAAAGCTAAAAGAGATTCTAGTAAAGCAAAATGTTAAGTTTGAAGACATCACGCATGTTTTTATCACGCACGCACATGGGGATCATATCGGTGGAATTTTAGATAAAAACGGCGAAAATAATTTTAAAAACGCGCGTTTAATCATCGATAAAAACGAGTATGATTTTTGGCTAAAAAGTGAAAATGCGCTGGCTAAAAATGCCTTGCTTGCTTTTGGCGAGAATAAAGAATTTATCGATCATTCAAAGCCACTCATTAGCTCAAAGCTTGATATAAGAGCTATCGCTGCTTACGGACACACGCCAGGACATAATATGCTAAGTGTTGGCGGGGATAAGGGCTTTTTATTTATTGCTGATTTGATGCATGTTGAGCCTGCGCAAGTGCTTGATCCAGCTATAGCTATTGCCTATGATAATGATAAAGACGAAGCTGTGACGGTGCGCATTAAGTTTTTGAAAGAAAAACTTTTAAAAAGCAATTTTGAAAAGACTAGTTTCACAGGCACACATTTGCCTTGGACTACACCTAAAAAGCTTTGAATTTAAATGAGTTGATTTTAAAAAGCTTAAATTAAAAAATTTATTACGCCTTAATAAAGTCTAAAATGCCTTGATCAAAGGCATTTTCTTTAAGCTGGTTTGAATAATAAAAATATTTTAAAAGCACTAAAACGCTGATAAAAAACTCTATTTTTTTATCAAAAAACTGAAAGCAGTAAGAATGCGCATTAGTGATGATTTGCTTAGCTTTTTTAGGATTTTTTATATAAAAATTTATAAGTTCATTTAAATTTGAAAAATCATCATCAAGCAGGGCAAAATGCTCATTTGGCACAAGCAAACTCTCCATAAACCAGCTTTCACAAGTCATCTTTGGTGCTAAAACAAGAGAATTAGAGTACATCGCCCATTTTAAATTACTCGATACATCATTACCCTCTAAGGAAATGATAAATTTAAAGGCGCATTGATTTTTTTTACTCAAATAATTTTTGCGTTTAAAAATAGAATTTCTTTTTAAAATATTAGCAATATCGCAGTTTTCATTAGCTTGGCATTTACTTAAAAATCTTTGTCTAAGGGGCTGAAAACAAGCTCCACGAAAAACGGCTTTATCTTTTTTGTCTTCAAAATTAAGCTCGTCTTTAAAAAAGCAAAAATGCCTATTTGAATCAAGCTTTAGCAAAACATTATTTGCATTACTGCCCTTAAGATTATCAACAGGGCGGGACTTGCAAATTGTTGGGATATCAAAATTATGATTGATATCTAAAAAACTTTTTATCCATAAAAAATTATCATTAAAATACTTGCTGATTTTATAAGCATCAAAGGCGTAGCTGGTCTTTGAAAAGGGCAAAATATTGATTTTAGTTTTGTCTTTACTTGAAAAAAGTTCTTTGGAAAAATCCTTGTTGATTTTATTATAAAAATGCAACCTTTGATGCACTTTTTCAAAGGTATTTTTATCAAGCTTTAAAATGCTTTTTAAAATATTTTCAAGCTCTTTTTGATAAAAAATTCTAGGAATTAAAGTAGAGCTTATACCCTTAATATTCATCATCAATCTAGAATCAGCCATTTTATCCTTACTTTTAATTTAATTCATTAGGGATTTAAGAGTAATATTAAGTGATTTGTCAATAAAGCATTAAAATAAATTTTGTATAACTTGATTTTTTATAAACAAAGTCCGCAATGAGCTACTTTCCCCCTGCCAGTAAGGCGCAGTATCATCACCCACGATGTGCTTAGCTTCTT
>CAKVAF010000019.1 GCA_934718785.1 uncultured Campylobacter sp.
GGGTTACTTTTACGGATCCGGATGATTTTTTAGACAGGGATTATTTTTATGAGGTGGATAGGTTTTTAAGAAAAAATTCAAATTCGTATCAAAAAAATGAAAACTTTCATCAAAATGATATAAAATTGTATGAAAGCGACATAAGGCTTATTTGCACGCATTTATTGCGTTATTTTAAAAGAGGTCATAAAAAAGATGATATTAGCTTTATGAAAGAGCTTTTTAGGCACACTTTTTTAGATACTTTTGATAATATCGCAAATGCCACGCTGTTTTACGCAAATGCCACGCTGTTTTACGCAAATGCTATTAGAAATTTAAAATTTGATGAAAAGTGCAGGCCGCATTTTGAAGATGGTAAATTTTTCTTATCTTATATGCTTCATTTGGATCAAAAATGCAAAGTGGGTTTTATAAAAGAAAGTATTTATTATTACAGACAGCGGATAAATTCGACAATTTCTACAAGAAAATGTAGCTTAGACTTTTTTCTTACGGTGCCAGAAGTGGGCTGGCTTTATGTTTTAGAAAAGGCGTTTAGAAAATATAGCGAAGTGCCTTTGTATGTGCAATCTACTATACTTTTGGATTTATTTTTTAGGATCAGAGATACTGTGGATTATCCTGAAGAGACGAGAATTCTAAACAAAAAACAAAATGATGAATATTTTATGATTTTAAAGAAATGTTTTTCCTATATAGATGCTGAGACTATTATAAACTTTGATCCCGATAAAACTTCTAACATATATTTTTATCAAAAAGGCATGCTTTTTTGCTTTAAGGGTGAAAACCATAGCTATGAAATCGTTGAAATTTATCATAAAGAACAACAATTTAATGAACTTATTTTACGTTATTACACTTCAAATTTAAATGAAGATAAAGAAATTTTAGTCGATAGACAAAGAGCAGAAATCAGCTTTGAAAAGACTATAGAACATAAAATTTTAAATCATATTTTTATTTACGAAAAAAGACTATGGGTAAAACTTCCAAAAGAATTTATAGAACTTGAAATTTTTATAGCTCAAAAAAGGGCCAATATTATTATTATAAAAAGAAAAAAACAAGATAAAGATGGTCAGCTCTATGGTCCTTATAGAAAAATCAAAAATGAAACCTTAGACCAATTTTTTCCGAAGGCAGAAGAGTGATGAAAAATCATTTATGTTTAAAAAATGTAAGAGTCAAAGATAAAAAAGTAGATGAGAGCAAAAAAGTAGGCGTTGTAGTGCCTATTTATAATGTTGAAAAATATCTAAAAGAATGCCTTGATAGCGTTATTAATCAAACTTATACAAATTTAAGCATTATTTTAGTTAATGATGGCTCTACGGATAAAAGCCTTGAAATCGCTAAAGAATATGCCTTAAAAGATAAAAGAATTATTATCATAGATAAAGAAAATGGCGGGCTAAGTAGCGCTAGAAACGTTGGTATTGAGCTTTTTAGCGGTGAATATAAGCTTGAGTTTAGCGAAAATTTAAGTAAAGAAAGTGAATTTGATATTTTTGAAATAGTCAATGAAAATACTTTAAAAATCAAACAAATTTTAGTATCAAAAAATGCTTTAAAGTCACAAAATTTAAGCTCAAAAGAAAATTTTCAAGACAAGCTTGAAAGTTTGGATTTAAATTCATTTAAAATACCTCAAATTGATCATTTAATTTTTTTAGATAGTGATGATTGCTGGGATTTGAGTTTGGTTGAAGAGTGTGTTAAAAGAAGCGAAGGCGTGGATATAGTATGGTTTGAATATGATATGATTTTTGATAAAGTTTTAAAAAATAATGATAAAACCGCATTACAATGGTATAAATATGATAAAGAATTTATACTTGATAAATTTGCATGGCTTCAAAGGAGTAAAGAAATAAAACTTGGTTTTTTCTGGTTTGCGTGGCAGGGGTTGATTGATTTTAATTTTTTTAAAAAAACCCGACTTAAATTTATCAATAAAATTATCTATGAAGATAATTGCTTTGGGATTTTGCTTTTTTGTATGGCAAATAAAATTTATGTGCATCCCAAAAAACTTTACAAATATAGAATAAGAAATGATGGTATCACAGATAGGGGAAAAAGGGATTATTTTAATGTTGAGCCTAAAGGATACCTAAAAGATATTTATGAGCCTTTTGAGCAAGTGAGTGAGGCGAGATTTTATCACAAAAATGCTAGCTGGGCGATAACTTATCTTGAGCTTAAAAATTTCATTTCTCAAAGTGATTTGCCTAAAAAATATAAGAAAATTTTCATAAAAGTTTTTTTAAAGACTTTTTATAAGTGGGCTTTACCACTAAAAAACATTAAAGAAAATCCACTTGGCGTAGAGTTTTAGAGTAAAAATAAAATTTTTAAGGATTGATATGATATTTAAAGATGATGATGTTACTGATATAGCTAAAGATAAAAAAATTATTGCAATTTTTAATAGTAGAATTTTTTTAAATTCTAATACACCAGTAGATTATAATAAAAAGATAAAATCTAAAAGTCTTAATTTTTGCAAGATAGATGAGGCAGAAGCAAATACTTTATGGATGCTTGATTTAGAATCTAAAATTGCAATTGATTGCATTAGACTCAGTTTTGAATTTCATCAAAATGAGCAAAATTGTTTGCAAGATATAAAAGTCGAACTTTCTTTGGATAAACAAGAATGGATTAAGCCAAATTATTCAATGTTTGAATACAAAGATAATGCAAATGTTTTAGATATCAATATTTATCAAACAATAAAAGCAAGATATATTAAAATTTCTTTAGATATAAAAAGTGCGGGATTAAAATTAAAAAAATGTGAAGTATTTGTAAGGAAAATAAAGGGTCTAGCTATCGCAAGCTTAGTTAATTACTCCGCATATGGCGATAGGCTTATTGCATTTTTAAATGCTATGTATGTGGCAAAGCATACTGGATTAAAATTCGCATTTGGATGGAAGCCTTTAAATTTGGGTAATCAAATGGATAATACCAAAGTTAAAGAAATTAAGCCAATTACTATAGGAACGGAAGAAGAAACATTTAGTGAAAATTTTATAAAGCAATATTCTTATACAGCTAACAGTGAATTAAATATAGATGTTTTTGGACCGGATTTTTCTCATCGTAAAGATAATGTTGAAGAATACGCCAATTGTGAGAATTCTATTTATCATTATGGATATTATTTTACACATTGTTTTTTTTTATTTGTAAATAATCTTTCTGCAACTTATACTAAAGAGCTTAAGGATCTTTTTGAACAAATAGAATTTTCTGATCAAATTCAAAGCAGCATAAACTTAGCAAAAGATATTTTTAAATGTAATTTTCAGCAACAAGAGACTATAGCTATACATATAAGAAGTGGCGATATTGTATATAGTAATCGTAGGGGTATTAATTTATACCTAGCTCATAATGATAAAGCAACTCCTATAGAAATAGCCTTAGAATTAGTAAAGCGCAATCTAAATAAGACTATTATCTTGTTTGGAGAAGATGACAATACAATTAAAACTATCATAGAATTTATTCAAAATAAATATCAAAAAAAGATTTATTTTATCAAGGATTTTATTCCATCGGGTTTAAATGCTATACAAATTGATTTTTTCGAAATAATTTTTATGTCTTGTTGTAAAGAAATCATTTCACCTTCAGGTTTTGCTAGGCTAGCAAGCTTAATTGGTAATGGCGAAGAATCAAAACGCTGGGTCAATTTATTTTCTTTAGAAGAACAATTTGATATCTTTTCAAATAATTTAGACTTGATACAAGTGGATGATTTTCAATCTGCATATTCTTATTTTGCATTTTTTATGATAGCTGAAAAATTAGGAAAAAATAATGATTTTTTATATGATATTTTAAAAAAAGCACAAAGCTATGATAGAGAAAATATGCTTTATAAAATTCTTAGCGTGGATTGTTTGCTGCGTAAAGACGAATACAAAAAAGCTGAAAGCTATTTTAAAACTGTTATGAGTGAGGAATATTTTTCAGTGTATCAATTAGCATTTATGTCTTATGTGGAAAATATAGCATTTAAGCATTTTGATAAAAACAAATTATCTCAGTTTCCTTATCTTTCCTATATGATGGCAAAAATTTATTTTTTATGCAAAGATTATATCAATGCTAATAAATATCTTAAAGATGCTTTGAATAAAGAAAAGCATAATAAATTATTTTTAGATCTGGAGAAAGAACTGCAAAGAAACTGTGCTACAAGAAGGATACAAAATCATCTTGCGTATAAACTAGGGCGAGCGATGATAGAAAATTCAAAATCATTGAAAGAATATATAAAAATGCCTTATATTTTAAGTTATATTCAATATAAACATAGACGAGAACAAAAAGATTATAAGAGTTTAATATCCAAAAATCCTGAATTAAAATTGCCTAAAATAGAAACCTATGTAGATTATAATGAGGCAATGAAAGTCAAGAAGCATTTATCATATAAACTAGGCGAAGTTTATATGAAAGCTTGCAAGACTTGGTATAAAGGTGGCTTTGTGAGATTTTATTTTGAGATTAAGCGGCTTGAAAGAGAGTTTAAAAAACAGAAATAAAGGAGATTTTAAAATTTAGCAGCACAAAGTTTTAAATTTCGCTTGTAAGATTATACAACAAATTTAAAAAAATTTTCAATGCTTCATTAATGAATGATTATCAAAAGTCAAGTAAAATTCACGCTTTATAAAGAAAATTTATTTTAAATAAAAAACTAAAATTTTTAAAAAGCCAGAAAGCAGACCCATGACCCTGATACTCATACTTTGCCTTTATGCGCTCGCTCAAATCAGCATTTCTTGTGCGCAAATTATTTTTTTAAAAAAAGAGCGCGCCAAAGCCCCCATTATCCTTGATGAAAGCGATTATGTCACAAGCGCTAATATCGCCATTGAAAATGAAAAATTCAGCATTTTTTCAAGCCTTTATGCTCTCATCGTCAAAATTTTATGGCTCAGCCTAGGCTTTTTATGGCTTAAAAACACACTCATTAGCCAAAACTCAGGCCCTAGCGCAAGCTTAGTGCTAGAAAACACCCTATTTTTACTTGCTTTTTTGCTCATCTCAAGCCTTTTAAACCTGCCTTTAAGCTACTATGAAAGCTTTGTCAAGGACAAAAAGCAAGGATTTTCCACACTCACGCTTACTACTTTCATCAAAGATACGCTCAAAAGTCTCATTTTAACGGCACTTATCGGCTTTGCCCTACTCTTTGCTCTCGTCTTTTGCTACGAATTTTTAGGCTCTTTATGGTGGCTGGCTGGCTTTGGCGTGGCTTTTTTTGTCGCTTTGCTCGCAAACATCATCTATCCAACGCTCATCGCGCCGCTATTTAACAAAATGTCCCCACTCAAAGATGAGAGCCTAAACGCACAAATTAGCGCGCTGATGAAGCGCTGCGGCTTTCAAAGCAGCGGCGTTTTTGTTATGGATGCAAGCAAGCGCGACAAGCGCCTAAATGCTTATTTTGGTGGGCTTTTCAAAAGCAAGCGCGTCGTGCTTTTTGACACACTTTTAAAAGCACTCAGCACCAAAGAGCTTCTAGCGGTTTTAGGGCACGAGCTTGGGCATTTTGTGCATAAAGACTTACTCAAAATGCTTTTGAATGCCACTGTAATGCTGTTTTTGCTCTTTTTCATCTTCGCGCATTTGCCTGAGTTTTTTTACACGCAGTCGCATTTAGACGGCGTGAGTGCCGGCGTTTTCGCACTTTTGTTTATCTTTGGCGACATCGTAGGCTTTTTACTCTCCCCGCTTCTCAACGCACAAAGCAGACACAACGAATTCGCCGCAGACGCGCACGGAGCAGCTCTTACGAGCAATGAAGATATGCAAAGTGCCCTACTCTGCCTTGCCAAAGAAAACAAAGCCTTCGTTAAAACGAGTAAAATTTATGAGATTTTTCATCTCGGTCATCCAAGCATTGATGAGCGCTTAAGGGCTTTGAAATGTTTAAAATGAATTGATTATAAATTTTTAAACCCTGCCCGAGTTTAAATTTAATCAACCCTAGCCCGCAAAAATTCGCTATGTTTGATTTGAATATGAACAGGCTTTGTCCCACGCGGCAATTCATAATGACTACTGCGAGAAAATTTAATACTCCCTGTCATTGCGAGACAAAACGAAGTTTTGTCGCGGCAATCCATAATTTGATTTTACTAATAAACTATGGATTGCTTCGTCGCTGCGCTTCTCGCAATGACAAATTGTAGAAACTTAGCAGAATTTTCGTCATTGAGGGGATTTGCGAAAGCAAATTCGTGACAATCCATTCTTTGATTTTATGATTAAATGATAGATTGCTTCGCGTTTTTTAAAGCCCAGTAATGACGCTTTATAAAGCATTTTCACTATTTTTTACTTTGTAAATGCCTTTCTTTTAGCACTTCTATCACTTCATTTAAGCTCAAATCAAGGCTAGTAAGCAATATTTGCAAGTGAAAAAGCAAATCCGCCGCTTCATTTTTAAGCTCAAATTTATCTTTCACGCAAGCTGCAAGAGCCGTTTCTACGCCTTCTTCGCCAACTTTTTGCGCTATTCTTTTGACCCCACTTTTAAAAAGCTTTGCCGTGTAAGAAGTGTTCTCATCAGCGTTTTTACGCGAGTTTATAAGCCTTTGTAGGCGCGCTAAAAAGACAAAATCACTTTGCTTAGAAACGGCTTCAAAGCAAGAAATATCGCCCGTGTGACAAGTTGCGCTCGCAGGATTTGCCAAAATTAAAAGCGTGTCTTTATCACAATCTAGCCCCAAAGTTACGATGTTTAAGAAATGCCCACTTTCCTCGCCCTTAAGCCAAAGCCTTTGTTTTGTGCGCGAAAAAAACACGACCTTGCCTTGCTTAAAGCTTTCTCTTAACGCCTCTTCATTCATGAAGCCAAGCATTAAAACTTCGCTACTTTGATAATCTTGCACGATGACAGGCAGTAAATTTTCAACTTTTTGCCAGTCGATTTCTTTGATTAATTCTTCTAAATTTATATTTTTTAACATTTTTGTCCTTTAATCCATTTTGTTAAATCTTGGCAAAGCGCTAAATTCTAATGCTTTGCCCAGCGTTTTTTAAAAAAAGCTTTAATTCTTTAATATCCACTAATTTTTTATGAAAAATACTAGCAGCTAAGCAGCCATCAACGCCGATTTTAAAGGCGTCTAAAAAGTGCTGAGCGCTTCCTGCGCCCCCGCTTGCGATGAGTGGGATTTTACAAAGTTCTCGCACCGCCTTTAGCTGCTCTAAGTCATAGCCCTTTTTAAGCCCGTCTTGATTCATCATATTTAAAACAATCTCACCAGCACCACGCTCCTGCACTTCTTTGACCCACTGGAGCGTGAATTTTCCACTATGTGCGCTCGTTTTTTCATCGCCGGTAAATTGATACACCTTTAAATTTCCATTTTTATCTTTGAAGCTGTCAATGCCCACCACAACGCACTGCACGCCAAAACTTTTTGCTAAATTTTCTATCAAAGCTGGATTTTTAAGCGCCGGGGAATTTATAGAAATCTTATCCGCCCCATTTGCCAGCAGCTCGCGCGCATCATCTTCGCTTTTAATGCCCCCAGCCACGCAAAAGGGTATGGAAATTTTTTGCGCGATTTTACTCACCCAAGCCCTATCCACGCGGCTTTTTCTCGCACTTGCGGCAATATCATAAAACACAAGCTCATCAATGCTACTTTTTGAATAATGCTCGGCAAGCTCTAAAATATCGCCCATATCTTCATGATTTTTAAACTGAACGCCCTTTACAACGCGCCCATCCCTTACATCAAGGCAGGAGATTATACGCTTTGTAAGCATTTGATCCCTTCTTTGACGCTAAAAACTCCGTCCAGTAGTGCTTTGCCAACGATGATACCGCTGACAACGCCGTTAAGATTTTGTAAATCGGCTAAATTTGAAACCCCGCCAGAAGCTTGAGTGTCAAGCTCTGGGAAAATGCGATTTATCAAGCTGTAAAGCTCTAAATTCGCCCCGCTCATCGTGCCGTCCTTTGAAATGTCCGTGCATAAGAAATTACGCGCACCCAAATTCGCGTAAAAATCAAGCACGCTTAAAAGGCTTTTATCGCTCTTTTCTTGCCAAGCGTCCGTAGCGATGAAATAATCGCTCTTATCAGCATTTGGCAGCACATCAAGGGCGATTGTGAGATTATCTGGGCTAAATTCTTTAAGAAAACTAGCGACTAAATCAGGATCTTTCACCGCCAAAGAGCCGATAACTACGCGCTTTACCCCTGCTTTTACAAGCGCTTTTATCTCATCCTCGCTGCGAACGCCCCCGCCCACTTGCAAATTCACAAACAAATGCGCGCAAAGCTCGTTAATGAGCGCGATTTGCCTTTGATGAGGGTTCTTAGCTCCGCTTAAATCCACGATATGAAGCCATTTCGCGCCGCTTTCTTCATACTCTTTAAGCTTTTTTAAAGCATCAACATGATAAAACTGCGCCTTTTCATAATCGCCCTTTAAAAGCCTAACGACCTTGCCCTCAAGCAAATCAATGGCAGGAATTAGCTCTGTTGTCATAAAAATCCTTTTTAAATTTGTATTTCATTTGGCTTAAATTTCTTTGATAAAATTGCGCAAAAGCAGCTCGCCTGCTTCGCCGCTTCTTTCAGGGTGAAACTGCACGCCGTAAAAATTATCTTTAGCAAGGGCTGCGCTAAAGCTTTCGCTATAATCGCACTTTGCAAGGCTAAACTCATTTAAAGGCACGCAGTAACTATGCACGAAGTAAAAATAAGCGCCATCAAGCCCTTTAAAAAGGGGATTTACTTTTATAAAATTTTGATTTGAAATATTTTTCGCCGTGCTTTTTGCTTTGTCATTTTGAGTTAAATTTTTAGCCTTATTTTGAGCTAGAATTTGTGATTTTTCTTGCTTTAAATCACTGATTTTAATATCATTCCAGCCCATGTGTGGCAAAGAAAAGCCTTGTTTTTCTTTAAACTTAAGTGTCTCAAAGTCCATAATGCCAAGCGTTTTTTGATGAAATTCTTGTGAAAAGCGTCCTAAAATCTGCATTCCAAGACAAATTCCCAAAAGTGGTTTTTGTGTGTTTTTAATCAAAGAAATTAAGTTTTTTACTTCTAAACTTTGTATAGCCTTAGCAGCGGTGCCAACTCCTGGTAAAAAGAGCTTATCGGCATTTTCAAGCTCTTTCTCATCATCGCTAATAAACGCCTTAAAGCCCAGTCTTTCAAGGCTAAAGGCTAGAGAAGCTAAATTTGCACAGCCTGTGTCAATGATAGCAAGTTTCATCTCATCCCCTTATAATGTGCCTTTGGAGCTAGCTAAAGTGTTGCTTTTTAGCTCTATTGCCATTTTAAGAGCCTTTGCAAAGGCTTTAAAAAGCGCTTCTGCCTTGTGATGATCGTTTTTGCCCTTGACCTTTAAATGCAAGCTAACCCCCATAGCATAGGCAAGCGAGTAGAAAAAATGCTCCAGCATTTCGGTGCTAAGCTCGCCTAGATGACTTTTCTTAAATTTAGCTTTAAAGATTAAATTCGGGCGGTTACAAAAATCTATCGCACAGCTTGCCAAGCTCTCATCCATAGGCAAAACAAAGCCGTACCTAGCAATGCCGATTTTATCGCCAAGTGCCTTTTTTATGGCTTCTCCAAGCGCAAGTGCCACATCTTCGACGCTGTGATGCTCATCAACTTCTAAATCGCCCTTGCAATTTATCTCAAGTCCAAGTCCTGAATGCACCGCGATTTGCTCAAGCATATGATCAAAAAAGCCTATGCCTGTATCAATGCTTACTAAGCCACCATTTAAGCATACTTTGACGCTAATTTGCGTCTCTTTTGTAACGCGTCTTACAAAGCCCACTCTAAAGCTGCTTAAAATTTGCTCGCAGATCTTATCCCAAGGCATTTTCAAAGCATTATATTTAATGCCACGAATGCCTAAATTTGAAGCCAGCTTTAAATCCGTGTCTCTATCGCCGATGACAAAACTTTGCTCTTTATCAAAAAGCTCGTGTTTGATATATTCGCTCAAAAGTGCGGTTTTAGGCTTTCTGCACTCACAATTATCCTTTTCAAAATGAGGACAAATAAAAATATCCTTAAACTCGACCCCGCAGCTTTCAAACACAGAGAGCATAAAATTTTGCACCTTTTCAAAGTCTTTTTTAGGAAAACTTTTCGTGCCAAGGCCGTCTTGATTTGTTATCATTACAAATTTAAAGCCGAAATTTTTAAGCTTAAGAAGAGCTGGTATCGCGCCTTTTTCAAATTTCAGCTTTTCAACGCTATCGACTTGAAAATCGCTCTTTGGCTCATCAATTAAAGTGCCGTCCCTATCGATAAATAAAATTTTTTCACTCATGTTTACTCTTTTTTTTAAATTTTATCAATTTTAAAACTCGCGCCGCTGTTTTTTGGTCGTCATTGCGAGAATGCGAAGCATTCGTACAATCTACAAATTTATAAACCCAAAACCCTGTCATTGCGAGACTTGACGCAGTCAAGGCGTGGCAATCTAAAAATTAAATTATGGATTGCTTCGCGTTTTTCAAACACTCGCAATGACGAATAGATAAAGTCTATCGAAGTGACAAAATTCAATTCGCTTAAAAGCCAAGCCTTTTTATTTCAAGCTTTGAAATCTAATACTCACAGCCCTTTTATGTGCGATTAGCTCTTCCGCTTCAGCCATTATCTCAACCACTTTAGCCAAGTTTTTAAAGCCCTTTTCGCTCAACTCTTGCACGGTCATTTTCTTGCAAAAATCGCTTAAATTTAAGCTTGAATGCGCCCTTGTCAGCCCATAAGTAGGCAAAACATGGTTTGTCCCGCTTGCATAATCCCCCATTGACTCAGGCGAATAAGCTCCCAAAAACACCGAACCAGCGTTGTTTATGTGCTTTAAAAGCTCTCTTGGCTTTGCTGTTTGGATTATTAAATGCTCAGGCGCGTATTCGTTTGAAATTTCTACGCACTGGGCTAAATTTTTAGCGATGATAATGCGTGAATTTGCTATTGATTTTTGGGCGATTTCCTTGCGGGGCAAGTTTTCAAGCTCTTTTTGCACGCATTTGCTTACTTGAAGGGCTAAATTTTCATCAGTGCAAAGCAAAATCACCTGCGAATCCGCTCCGTGTTCTGCTTGTGAGAGCAAATCAAGCGCAAGAAATTTGGCATTTGCGCCCTTTTCAGCGATGATTAAAACCTCACTTGGTCCTGCTTGCATATCAATCGCAGCGCCCTTTATATCAGCACTGACCTGCCTTTTTGCCTCCGTTACAAAGGCATTTCCCGGTCCAAAAATCTTATCCACCTTGCAAACGCTTTGCGTGCCATAAGCAAGAGCAGCTATCGCGCCCGCTCCGCCCATTTGATACACCTCATCAACACCGCAGAGCTTGGCTACAAAGAGTATGGCGTCATTGATTTTAGCAGGACTTGCTAAAACTATCTTTTTGCAAGCTGCGATTTTAGCAGGCACGCAAAGCATTAAAGCCGTAGAAAAAAGCGGCGCAAGTCCCCCGGGTATATAAAGTCCTACCTTTTCAATGGGGCGAGAAAGCATCTGGCAACGCACTCCGCTCATCGTTTCTATGTCAATACCCTTGAAAATTTGGGCTTCGTGGAATTTTTTTATGTTTTTATAGGCTATTTTTATGGCTTTTTCCAAGTCTTTGTCTATTTTAGCGTTTTTTAATTCATCTTTGCTTACTCTAACGCTTGAAATTTGGGCTTTGTCAAATTTCAAGGCTTGTTCGATTAAAGCCTTGTCGCCAAATTCACGCACTTCTTTGATGATATTTGCCACTATTTGCGAAGTTTGCTCCCCTAAATTTATGGCTGGACGCTGCAAAGCCTGCTCTTTTTGTGTTTTGTTTAATTTTTCATAGTGTAAAATCTGCATCTTTAAGTCCTTTTTGCCTAAATTTTAGCATAATTTTCTTAAAAATTTTCGTTTTTTACTCATCAGCAAAAACCTTTTAATGAATACAACAAAATCTTTTTAAAAAGCAAATTTTAGGCTTTGTCATCGGTTATGACAAGGCATTAAGAGTAAAATCAAACGCTTTTTGAAAGGCTTTGACGCAACTTTTCAAGGGCTTTTTGAATTTGTTTGCTCACTTCTTGAGCTTGGGCATTAAGCTGCATAATCTGAGCTACCATTGAATTTTTCATACTTATGTCATCTTGGCTTTCAACTTGGGCTTGAAGCTTTTCAATTTGCTCATAAATTTGTTGCAAACGCTTGTAAAGCGCTGATAACATTGTATCCTTGTTTGAATCCTCACTTTCTTGTGATTCTTCTGTTTTGTTTGAGCTGTCCTCTTGTTCATTCTTGGCTTTGTTTGCCTCTTTGTTTTCTTGAGGAGCTTTGCTTTGATTTAAATCCTTGCTTTCTTGCGAATCTTTTGTTTGATTTAAATCCTTATTTTCTTGAGCCGAATTTTCAAGCGATGACTTTGTTTTTTCTTGTTCTTTTTGAACCTCTTCCTCTTTTACCTTTAACTGTGTTTTAACAAAATAAGGCGTAAAACTACTTGAAATTTCCATTTTTGCTCCTTTTAATGAAACTACAAGAGCAAATATCGACTTACTTTTTTAAAACTTTATAAGCTAAATTTAAAAATTTAAAGTTTTTCTAAAAAAGCAAATCATTTCAACATTTTTTCTATCGGCAAGACTAAAACCGAGCTAGCACCGGCGTTTTTAAGCTCTTCCATAGTCTCCCAAAAAAGATTTTCCGCACTCACCATATGCAAAGCCACCTTTTCATCATCATTTGCTAGGGGCAAAATCGTCGCTTTTTCTAAGCCGGGCAAAAGCGCGGTAATTGTTTCAAGCCTATTTTTAGGTGCGTGAAGCATGATATATTTGCTCTCTCTTGCTTGCATAAGCCCGTCAATGCGTAGCAAAAGCCTAGTTGTAAGCTCTTCAAGCTCCTTTGGCAAAGCCCCTTTTCGCTGTATCAAGCAGGCTTTGGACTCATAAATCGTGGCAACTTCTTTAAGCCCGTTTGCTTGCAAGGTCGCTCCGCTTGATACTAAATCACATATCGCATCGGCTAGCCCCGCTCTCACCGCTACTTCAACCGAGCCTGTAAGCGTGCAGTGCTTATACTCAATGCCCTTTTGGCTCATAAAGCGTTTTAAAAGTTGAGGATAAGAAGTGGCTATGCGTAGCCCGCGAAAGTCATCAAGCCCTTTATATTCGCTATTTACATCAATAGCCAAAGAAAGACGGCACCCGCCAAAATCAAGCTTTTGAAGCATTTTAAAGCCAGCTTGCTCGCCGCTTGCCTTTCGCTCAAGAGCGCTTTCTTCAAGCACATTTTCGCCCACTATGCCTAAATCCACGACCCCATCAAAGATGAGTCCGGGTATATCATCATCTCGCACTCTTAACAAATCAATAGGCAAATTCATACAGCTTGCAAGCAAACTTTGCTCGTGAATGTGCATTTTAAGCCCACAATCTTTTAAAAGCTCTATGCATTCTTTGCTGAGTCTGCCTGATTTTTGAATGGCTATGCGAAGACGCGAAGAAGATGTTTGCATAATTTATCCTTTATTATAAGAGAGAATTTTAGCATAAATTTAAGAATATAAATTAAATTTTAAAGATTTTAGTGTTTGATTGAAGTGTAAATTTTTTATAACTTGTTTGTAACTTGGCTTAAAAATTAACTTTAGTGCATTAAAATACTTTTATTTTATAAAAGAGTTTATTTTGCGTGAATTAGTTTTTTATCAGCTTCCAAAAGGTTATAGATATAATAGCACTTCGATAATCTTTTATGATTTTTTAAAGACTTTAAATTTAAAAGGCAAGGTTTTAGAAGTGGGCGCAGGATGTGGAATTATAGGCATTTTACTTAAAGAAAATCATAAAAATTTAGATCTTTTTTTAATGGATATTTTAAAATTAAATTGTGAAATTTGCGAGCTAAATTTAAAAGAAAATGACATTAAAGCACAAATTTTAAATGAAGATTTTGTAAATTTTAAAACAAAGGATAAATTTGATTTTATTTTTTCAAATCCCCCTTTTTACAGACAAGAAGCGTTTAAAAGCGAGTATTTTCAAAGCTTTTTAAGCAAAAGTTCAGCAAATCTGCCCCTAGAAAAACTTATCTCTTCGGCAAGTTTAAATTTAAAGCCGAATGGAAAATTTATTTTTTGTTATGAGAGCTTTAAAATTGATGAAATTATTGTTTTGTTATCAAAATATAAATTAAAATTAAGTAAAATTCGTTTTATTTACAAGGATGAAAAAAGTTCATCAAAGCTTGTTTTCATCGTAGCTGGCAAAAATAGCAAGTCCATGTGCGAAGTGCTAGCGCCTTGTTTTTTATATGAAAAGAAAGAAATGAGCGCTTATTTGAAAGAAGTGTATAAGGGGCTAAGACTTCAAAGTAGGGATTTTGATAAGGATTTGAAAAATTGATGATTCAAAGTGGTTTTGATTTTTCTTTTGACGAAAATACTTGTGCTGCTTGTGGGGGCAAGTGCTGCACGGGAGAAAGTGGCAATATTTTTGTATCAAATGATGAGATAAAGGCTATTTCAAAGGCTTTAGGCTTAGATGAAGCTGAGTTTAGACAAAGCTTTTTACACAAAGTGGGCTTTAAATTAAGCCTTAAAGAAGTGCCTTTCGAGCAAGGATATGCCTGCATTTTTTTTGATAAAATGAAGAGAAATTGCAGCATTTACGAGCAAAGACCTAAGCAGTGTAGGACTTTTCCATTTTGGGAGTATTTTAAAACACATAAAGAGGAGTTGAAAAAAGAATGTATGGGCGTTTGTTTTTAATTATAATGCTATTTTTAAGCGCTTGTTCGCTCAAAAAAGAAGTCGTTTTCGAAAACATAGATGATAATATCAGTAAAAACAGCTTTGAAAGCGAGGTTTTAAGGGCTTTTGCTTATCAAAATTTAAATGATTTTAATCAAAGCAACGCGCTTTTTTTAGGGCTTTTTAAAGAGTATAAAAATGAAGCCTTTTTAGAAAATGCCTTTAACGTGGCGATTTTTAATGATTTAAGCTCAAAGGATGAATTATACGAGCTTAGCAAGCCTTATGTAAGCAAAAACGCCACTTTAGCAAGGCTTAGTGTGCTTTATCTTTTAGAAAAAGGCGCGCTTGATTTAGCTCAAAAAAGCCTTGACGAGCTTTTAAAATGGGACAAGGATTTTAGAAATTACGAGCTTTTGGGCGATTTGTTTATACAAAAAAACGATTTTTCTAAGGCTTTAAAAGCCTACGAAGAAGCTAGGACTAAGCTTGGCGAGGATTATTTTGAGGCAAATGAGCTTTTAACGCTTAAAATAACGCAAACTCAAATTTTACTCAATCAAAGCAAAAAGGCTACAAAAGAGCTTGAAAGCTTTGTCAAAAGCAATGGCTGCACGCTTCGCATTTGTCTTGCTTTAGCTCAAAGCTATGCTAAGGATAATGAGCTTTCAAAGCTTAAAAATCTTTATTTAAAGCTTTATCAAAGCAGCAATGATATAAATTTTATTTATAATTTAGCCGAGCTTTATATCAGCGAAAAGGACTATAAAAAGGCGCTTGAGCTGCTTCAAACTTACAGGGCGCAAAATGATGAAATGCTTTTATTTTTATACCAGCAATTAAATCAAAACGAGCCTGCTATGCAAACAGCGCTTAGGCTTTTTGATAGAACGAAAGATAAAAAATATCTTTTAATGGCGGCTGTGGATGAATTTGAGCTAGCACTTTCAAAAAATAACAGGGTTTCAAAAGAAGTGATAGACTCTGTGGCGGCAAAATTTGAGCAAGGTATTGAGCCAAATTCTTTGGGTATTTTTTTAAATTATTATGGTTATTTGCTCATTGATTATGATTTAGATGTGCCTAAGGGTATAGCCTTGGTAGAGCTTGCTCTAAGTCAAGAGCCAAATAATCTTTATTATATAGATTCCTTAGCTTGGGGCTTTTACAAGCAAGGAAAATGCGAGGCTGCGTGGGAACTTATGCTAAAGACCTTTCATGATGCTTCTTTTTCAACGCAAAAAGAGAGCAAGGAGCACATAAAAGCCATTCAAAAATGCCTAGATACAAAGAAAATTCGATGATTTTAGAGCAGATTTTTAGCAAAACTAAAGAAGATTTAGAGCTTAAAAAAGCTAAATTTTCTTTTAAAGATTTAGAAAAAAAAGCCGCTAGCTTTAAAAGAGCTTTCAAAGATGTTTTAAAGTCCTTAAGCAAAAATGATAAAGGGCTAAATATCATCGCTGAAGTGAAAAAAGCAAGTCCTAGTAAGGGCGTGATAAGAAGTGATTTTAAGCCCCTTGAAATTGCAAAAGAGTATGAAAAAGCAGGTGCAGCGACGATTTCTGTTTTGACAGAGCCACATTTTTTTCAAGGAGATTTAAGCTATCTTAAAAACATATCTCAAAGCGTGAAAGTGCCACTACTTAGAAAGGATTTTATACTTGATGAGTATCAAATTTTAGAAGCCTTTTTAAACGGGGCTGATTTTGTGCTCTTAATAGCAAAAATGCTTGATAAAAACACGCTTTTAAGGCTTTTTAACTTCGCAAAGAGTTTAAATTTGGAAGTTTTATTTGAAGTGCATGATGAAAAAGAGCTTGAAAAAGCCTTATTTGTGGGCGCAAATATCATAGGTATCAATCAAAGAAATTTAAATGATTTTAGTATAGATAATAAACTTTGTGAAAAACTTTTGCCTAAAATTTCAAAAGATAAAATCATAGTCGCTGAAAGTGCACTCAGCTCACATAATGAGCTTTTAAGGCTTGATGATTTGGGCGTGAGTGCTTTTTTAATCGGCGAATATTTTATGAGACAAGTTGATATTTCTAAGGCTTTGAAAGACTTTGTAAAAAGGACTTAAATGAAGTATTTATACGCACCGTGGAGACAAAAATATTTTGAAAATAAAAAGCAAGACTGTGTATTTTGCTCTCAAATTAAAAATGCTGATAAAGACTTAGAAAATAAGGTTTTATTTAGGGCAAAGCATTGCTATGGCGTGATGAATCTTTATCCTTATTCGCCAGGACATTTTATGATTTTACCTCTAAAACACGAAGAAAATATAGAAAATTTAGACAGGCAAACTTGGCAAGAAATGAGTGATTTTGTGCGTCTTGGAGTGAGAATTTTAAAAGAGCATTTAAAGGCTGGCGGCGTAAATATAGGGATGAACTTAGGCTCTGAAGCAGGTGCTGGCATAGCACAGCACTGTCATTATCATTTAGTGCCACGTTGGGCAGGCGATACAAATTTCATCACCACCATAGCACAAACAAGGGTTTGCAGCAGCGACTTAGAAGCACTTTTTAAAAGGCTTAAAATTGCTTTTGATGAAGAATTAAAAAAGCTTTGAATTACAAATTTCAAAACTCTCATCATCACGGCGCGATTTTATCAGAAAGCAATCCATAGTTTAAGCTTTAAATCAATTCAAATATTTATTTAAAACTCACGCCGCAGTTTTGAAATTATTATCTTAATTGTATGCCTTGTTCTTTTAATCTATCATTTAAATTTTTCAATATAAATCCATTATAAAAATCATTGGGTTTATTTTTCATATCATTTATTGTATCTGGATGATTTTCATTGAACCATTTAGCATTATCTTTTATAATTTTCTTTCCGCCTTGAGTGAGATAATTTTCTATCTTTTTATTATGAAAACTATCAAGTATCATTGCCAAATCTCGAGCAAATTAAAAATTAGAAACAATCATTTCCTACTCTATAGGATTTAATCTTTCATAGATTCTTAAATTAAACAACTTGCAAGTATAAAAATTTGAAATTTTATTTTTACAATCTTGCCTAAATTGATTAAAATTTTTAAACAAATCTACAGCATTTGCAACACTCATCACACTAGCTACCAAAAGCAACACGAAAACTAATTTTTTTATTTTTTCTCCTTTGAGTTAAAATTTTTATAATATTATAACAAAAAAAACATTGTCAAGGGAAATTTTAAATTTAAGCTAAATTTAAGTAAAATAAATGAAATTTTAGAAAAATAAAAGTAAAAATCCTAAAAATTTTCTCACAAAAACAAGCAAATAAAAATATAAAATCGACTTTCACTCGCTTAAGTTTTGCTCGCTGAGTAAATTCAACTCCTGCAAAGTCTTTGAACTTGGCTCTAAAGTCTTATTATCTAGGCTATCGACTGCGTTTAAAGGCGCCATGCTTGAATTACTCTCATCAATTTCTACATGAAAGCCATTATTATCTTTAAGCTTGATAGGTGTTTTTGTAGGACTTTGTGGCAAGTTTAAATCAGGCAAAGTCAAGTTGTTTGAAAGATTTAAATCCAAATTTTGCATAGCCTTTATAGAATTGTAATCTAAATTATCCCCGTTACTTTCACCTGATGATGCATCATTTAAAATCGCTGTAATTTCAGGCACCTTAGGCACAGCGATATTAAAATTTGTGCTGTTATTTTCCTTTTTTTCATCCTTTATATTCTTTTGATTCTCGCTTTTTTGACTTTCATTTAAAAGCGCTCTAAGCTCGTTTATATCAATATCTGGCGCACTTTTCATCGACAGGATATAGACATTATCGATTTTTAGTTTGTATTTTTTATTCACATAGCGCGTCAAAGTCTCTTTAAAGCGCAATTTCCCAAGCTCAGTGAATAAATCTTCATAAAAAAAGCCAGACACCACAGTATTTGCCGCATCATAAAGCTTTGAAGCATTGTTATTTAAATCATTTCCTTCAATTTCAAGGCTTAAAACAATCTTTTTCAAGGTATTTGGCGATTTTTTTGAATACAAATCTGTGCTTAAATCAGATATTTTAAGGCTATTTGCACCAAGGCTGAGCGCGAAAAAACAAAGCACGAGAAAGAATTTATGAAACATTTTGTATCCTTGAAATGAAAATTTAATTTTACACAAAATTTTGTGAATTTTTATAATTTTTTGTGCGAAAATGTAAATTTTTTGTTAATTTTAAGCTTATTTTGCTATAATCAAACTTTTATTTTGCGTCCGTAGCTCAGCTGGATAGAGCATTTGATTGCGGTTCAAAAGGTCAGAGGTTCGAATCTTCTCGGGCGCACCACTTTTCTACTCCCTATTTCAAGGGCTAAAATGCAAATTCAAGATTTTTTAGAGCTTTCAAAACAAGTTAAAATCATCATCGCTAGCAAATATGTAAATTTTGATACTATCTTAAAGCTTTATGAAATGGGCTTTTGTGACTTTGGCGAAAATCAAGTCCAAGCCTTAGCACGCAAAAAGCTAGATTTTGACACATTTTTAAATGAGATAAATCACAAAACAGCAACACAAGATTTAAACTTAATAAATTTTAAAGAAAATCCTATAAAATGGCACTTTATCGGCACACTTCAAAAAAATAAAATCAATCTTTTAAGCAAACAAAAGCCTATCTTATGGCAATCTTGCAATAGCTTTGAGCTTGCAAAGGCTGTAAATCAAAGGCTTAATTATACTTTGGCGACTTTACTTGAAATCAATACAGCCAACGAAAACTCAAAAAGCGGACTTGAGCCTGAAAAAGCCATTGATGAATATCTTAAAATCAAAGAAGAATGCGCAAATTTAAGGCTTTGTGGTGTGATGAGCATAGGCGCACAAAGTGATGATGAAAAGCTTATACAAAAGAGCTTTGAGCGCACTTTTAAAATTTATGAAGCCTTACAAAAACACGGCGCTAGCATTTGCTCGATGGGAATGAGCAGTGATTTTAAATTAGCATTAAAATGTGGCTCAAATATGCTGCGCCTTGGCTCTATAATCTTCAAAGCCCTACAAAATCAAACTTGAGAAAAACTATATAATATTAGCTTATTGAAAATAGCCTATTTCTTCTTTTGTATTTTGCTTTTTAAGTTTGATTTTATTTAAAATTCTATCCCAAGTTGCGATATTACCTTGCCAAAAATCAGGATTTGTGTTTTTGTCTGTGCCTTTTTCGTGAATATCGTTAAAAGAATATTCGATGATTTGCAAAGGTGGTTTTAAGGATATTTTAAGTGTATAAAAAATAGACTTGAAGCTATTTTTGAGATGATTTAGAATTTTCGCGTTTGATTTCAAGCAGCCTTTAAGCACATTGTGGCGCAGCCTTGTCTCTCTCTCTCTCTCTCTCTCTCTTGTTGGCTGGTTCAAGCTTTATCAAATGATTAATTTTAAAGCTCTTTTTGCAACGACCTTTAAGCTCTCATTATGACGCACATTAATGAGTGTGTAATTTGCAGGATGAAAAGCATACATAAAGCGCAAAAAGTCCTTAAATTCAGTGATACTTTCAGTTCTTGTGCAAAGAAAAGCGATATTTTTTGAATTCTTTATCTTTTCTATCAAGCGCTGCGCTCTTCTTTGCATAGCCTGTTTAAACTCAGGATAATACTCTTTTATGCTTACATTTGCAGGAAAAGCATGCATTGAAATCATACCATTTTGCCTGTCTTTTACCACTCGCATATCGCCATTGATATAAAGTTCTTCATTGTCTTTAAAAAAGTCTTTAAAATTATTTTCTATTAAAGCGCGCATATCCTTAAGAGTGTAGCACATCATCCAATCAAGTGGCGATGAAAAGTCTCTTAATCTATGCTTTTGTAGATAAAATGCCGCCCTGCACGCATCGCCCGCACTTAAAATCAAATCCACTTCCAACTCGCCTTTACAAAAAAGCTTGATTTTCTTTTTCGCGCGTTTATAAAGTCTTACAATATCCACTAAAATCTCCTAAATTTTATAAAATACTTGATATTTATTTAAACTCAATCAATCTTAAGCACGCTCAAAAACGCTTCTTGTGGCAAATGCACCTTGCCTATGGCTTTCATACGCTTTTTACCCTCTTTTTGCTTTTCTAAAAGCTTTCTTTTTCTTGTGATATCGCCACCATAGCATTTAGCCGTTACATTTTTACCCATTGATTTTACCGTTTCTCTAGCGATGATTTTGCTTCCAATGCTTACTTGAATGGCCACTTCAAAGAGCTGGCGTGGCACTATTTCTTTCATCGCTTTCACAAGCTCTCTGCCCTTTGTTTGAGCATTTATGCTAGGCACGATAATACTTAGCGCATCGACATTTTCACCAGCTACCTTTATATCAAGCTTTACTAAATCTCCCACCCTATAATCAATAGGCTCATAATCAAAGCTCGCATAACCCTTAGTAAGACTCTTAAGCTTATCATAAAAGTCCATTACAATCTCATTTAAAGGCACATCATATTCAAGCAAAACGCGCTGGGGCGTGATATAGTCCATTTTCACTTGCACGGCTCTTTTGCGGTTTAAAAGCGTGATTAAATTTCCTAAAAACTCGCTAGGCGTGATGATAGTAGCCCTTACGAAAGGCTCTTTAATAAAATCAATCTTATTTACAGGCGGAAGCTCACTGGGATTTTGAATTTTAAGCATAGTTGCGTCCGTAAGATACACTTCGTAAGTTACGGTTGGCGCAGTGGCGATTAAATCTAAATTAAACTCACGCTCCAAACGCTCCTTAATCACCTCCATATGCAAAAGCCCCAAAAAACCCACTCTAAAGCCAAAGCCAAGCGCAAGCGAGGTCTCAGGCTCGAAATTTATGGAGCTGTCATTGAGCTTAAGCTTATTTAAAGCATCTCGCAGCTCTTCGAATTTATCCGTTTCTATGGGATAAAGTCCTGCAAAAACAAAAGCCTTAGCCTTTTCAAAGCCCTTGATTGCTTCATTTGCCTTGTTTCTAGCTAAAGTTATGGTATCTCCTACGCCAAGATCTTCCAAATCCTTAAGCCCAAGCACGACAACGCCTATTTCACCACTACTTAAAGCCTGTGTTTTAATAGGACTTATAGGATGTGGGTAAAATAAATCCTGCACGAAATAGCGTTTATCCGTGCTCATCACTAAAACTTCATCGTTTTTAGCGATTTTACCCTCAAACACACGCACCAAAGCCAGTGCGCCTAGGTAGCTATCAAACCAGCTATCATAAATAAGGGCTTTTAAAGCGTTTTCATCGGCATTTTTAGGTGCTGGAATGCGTGTGATAATGGCTTCAAGCAGTTCTTTTATGCCCTGCCCTGTCTTAGCGCTTACACAAATTGCGTTTGAGCAATCAATGCCTATAATATGCTCGATTTCTTGTTTCACGCGCTCAATATCAGCTGAAGGAAGGTCGATTTTATTAATCACGGGGATGATTTCAAGATTATTTTCAAGTGCGATATATACATTTGCAATACTTTGAGCTTCAACGCCCTGGCTTGCATCAACTACAAGCAAAGCTCCTTCACAGCTTGCTAAAGAGCGACTCACTTCATAAGAAAAATCGACATGCCCTGGGGTGTCTATAAGATTTAAAACAAAATTTTCTTTATTAAAAGTATAATTTAGCCTTACAGATTGCGCCTTTATCGTTATGCCACGCTCCTTTTCTATATCCATAGTATCCATGATTTGCGCGCTCATTTGCCTTTCATCAATGGCGCCGCATTCTGTGATTATCCTATCGGCAAGCGTGCTTTTTCCATGATCTATATGAGCGATGATGGAGAAATTTCTAATGTTTTTCAAATTTTTTATCCTAAATTTAAATGCTGATGAAGCTCAAATTTTAGCTAAATTTCTTTTAAATTTCTTTGAAAAAGCTTTAAAAAGACAAAAAAGCCAAGTGCGCTTAAGATAAAAAGTACGCCAACGCTACTAAATAGCACTTCTATACTAAATTTAGCCGTAATCAGCCCACCATTTAGTGCGCCGATGAAATTTCCAAGCGCAAAGGCACTTTGATTAAAACCAAAAACAAGTCCAAGCCTAGCAGGAGAAACTCTAGCCTTAAAAAGTGCGTTAATGCAGGGCAAAAGTCCAGCCAAAACAGCTCCAAGAGCAAATCTTAGCAAAATAAGCACAAAAAGACTATGTGCCAAGCTTTGCAAATAAAAAAGCACGCCACAAATACCTAAGCTTATGATGATGATTTTATCAGCTCCTTTTTTATCGGCTATTTGACCGAGTTTTGTAGCAAAAAGTAAGTTGCTTATACCACTTGCAGCCACAACAATTCCTGTATAAAAGGCTATATAAGCACTTGAGTGATGAATTTGCTCTACAAATAAAGCCATTACAGGAATAACAGCAGTAAAACCTGCTTGAATGATGAAAGTAAGGGCAAAAAGCACTAAAATAAGGGGGATATTTTCTTTAAATTTAAGCTTATTTTCAGCATTTTCTTGAAAGCTTTTATCATTTTTAACAAAAAATAAAATGGTAAAAAAGGAAATGAAAAGTAAAGCAGAAATAAAAATAAAAGCAGCCCTTGCACCTAAAAGCTCAAAAGTAAGCCCTCCAAATAAGGGACCCATTAAATTTCCGCTTACAGAAGCTGTTGAGAGCGTGGCTAGGGCCTGGGCAGCTCTTTTTTTAGGAGCGATGAGTGCGATAAAAATAATGGCAGTTGAGATAAAGCCCGATAAAATGCCTGTTAAAGCCCTAATGAACACAATTTGCTCGACACTACTCACAAAAGCAAGCAAAAAAGTAAGTACAGCCATACCAAGACTAGCGCGAAGCAGCATAATCTTACAGCCAAACTTCACGCTCAGCGCGCCCCAAAGTGGCGAAAAAAGCGCCATAAAAAAAGAAGTTATACCAAAGCAAAGCCCTGAATAAAAGGCGATTTTATCATAATCATTTATGCCAAGCTCTCTTATAAAAAGGGGTAAAATAGGCGCAATTTGAGAAAGCCCCATACTCGTGCAAAGCACGCCAAACCAGCAAACTAAAAGGGTTTTTTTATAATCATTCATAAAAATATTGTATGATATTTTCTTTGAAAATTTGATAAAAAAGGTGAAATATTAAAACAGCGGTGCGAGTTTTGAGCGCATTTAAAGATGAGCTAAGAAAAAGAAAAAAGCTTGTCATAGCGTGAAAAATACAAATTCGCCAAAGAGACAAGCTAAAAAGGATAAAAATGTTAAAAATTGCGTTTGTATGTCTAGGAAATATCTGCCGCTCGCCTATGGCTGAGTTTGTGATGAAGGATTTAGTGCGCGCGCAGGGGCTTGAAAAGGACTTTTTCATCTTTTCAGCAGGCACAGCAGGCTATCATAATGGCGAAGATATGCATTTTAAAACTAAAAATAAACTTAAAGAAAAGGGTATCAAAGCAAGGGGGTTTAAGAGTCAAAAATTAAGTGCGAAAATGTGTAAAGAAAGTGATTTTTTAATCACTATGGATGAGTCAAATTATCATTTTGTAAGCATTTTGTGTCAAAAATCGGGCGTGAATGCGAAGAAAATTTTAAGGCTTTGTGATTTTTTGCCCGCTCATTTTGATTATAAAGAAGTGCCAGATCCTTGGTATAGTGGGGATTTTGACGAAACTTATGAGATTGTAAAACCCGCTTGTGAAAATTTACTTGAAAAACTTAAAAAAGACTTAGAAAAAGATTTAAAAGAAGGCTTTTTTAAGGGTATTTTAAAAAATAAAATTAAAGCTCTAGCACTTTTCTTGGGTGTTTCACCGCTAATTTAGGGCTTTTTAAGGTTTGAATTTTATTTTAATTTCAGCGCTTAACTTTGCTAAATATTGAATTTTAAAGTCTTGCTAGCAAATTTAGATCTTAAAGTCCTAAATTTAGAGCTTTTTTATATCAAAGCTTAAATTTAGGGCATTTAAATTGATGTGAGAAATTTTAAAATACTAAAATTATTTCGCGTTTTGCTTTCTAAGTGTTCTCAGCGTTGAAGCTGCGATGCGCATTTTTCTCGTCGTGCCATCTTCAAGCGTGATACGAACGGTGCGCAAATTTGGCAAAAAGCGTCTTTTTGTTTTATTGTTTGCATGTGATACATTATGCCCTACTAATGGGGCTTTGCCTGTAATTTGACAAATCCTTGACATTTTAAATCCTTTTTAAAGCTGATTTCATAAAAAACGCTTATTTTATCAAATTTAAGTTTATAAATGGCTTAAAAGATAATGTTCTTATCCCTAAATTTTAACAATACTTGATAATACTTTTTAACAGCTTAACTCCTGTGCCACTCTTTGTGCTGCTTTTACGCCGCTTAACAAAGATTGATCGCTCCATAGATAATCCCATTCGCCAAAGCGTCCTATACACTCAATGCCCCCCCCCCTAAGCGCATCAAGTGCGATTTGTCTATATTTTTGCATACCATGATAAAAAATCACATTAGCAAATTCAAGCACTCTAAAATCTTTTAAAACGATATCCTCGCGCTTAAAAATTTGCATTTTTTTACCCTTTTTAATGATATGCTCTATCAAATCTTCGCCGCTAAGTTTCAAAGGCTTTTCCTTGCTAAAATATATCTCAAATTGCAAGCTCGAGCAGCCTTTTGGCACATTAGCGGGCGATTTTATGCTCGGGCTGTGGCAACGACATGGCAAAATATCCTCATCATACATATAAAAGTATGGAAATTTCGCAATATCAGCTCTATTAAAGCCCAGACTAACGAGTGCTAGGCTCGTGTATTCTAGCTTTTGGCAAGCTTTTTCAAGCTTCTTTTGCGCACTTGTTTCAAGCCCTGTAACCAAGCTTGACATTTTAGGTAGTGCTATACTTGAAATGAGCTTATCAAAGCGCACATTCGTACCATCTGCAAAATGTAAAATTTTATTTTTTAAGTCAATTTCACACACTTTTTTATCCATTTTCATCACGCATTCTTTTGCCATTTTTGAAAAGAAATTTCGATAACCTTTATCTTTTGGATATCTTAATTCATCGATATAAAAATGACTGCCCTGTTCTTTAAAAGCCCCTTTTAGAAGTGTTTGTAAATCAAGGCTTGACATCCTAGCGCCTATCCATGAAGTGTCTAGGTCTTTTGGCTCTTTACACCATATCTTGCGCGCATATCGCATAGGAAAATTTTCGCTAAAAACGCTGCCATATTGAGCTTTAAGCCATTCTTCATAATTTTTAATACGCTTTTTCTTATAAGGATTATCAATAAAGCTTTGTAGAATTTGCACTTTTTCCTCATCATCAAGGGGTGCGAGATTGTTTTGCGCAGGATGAGCAAGCCATTTGTTTTTATAATAATTCTCAACTCTTGCCGCATGCGTAAAAAAGGGCGTTGAAGCCTTAAAAAGCTCCTTGACATACTCATTTTTAGTGAAAGAAAAATGCGGTGCTTTATCAAATCTAAAGCCCTTGATTTCAAAATTCCCACAAAGTCCGCCCCAAGTGTCATCTTTTTCATAAATCACGCTTTCAATGCCTGCTTGCTTTAGATGATAGCTTGCCGAAATGCCAGCTATACCAGCTCCTAAAATCGCTACTTTTTGCATAAAATCTCCCTATTTTTTGAATTTTATTTTCAACTTTTTAAAAATTGACTTTAATTTCATTTTGTTTTAAATTTCAATACTTTTTAACTTGTTTTTAAATTTTTTGGTATAATTTTATATATGGAAAAAATAAAATTATATTTAGAGCTTTTAAAAACATACTCCATAGCGTTTTTAACTGCGTTTTTTTGTATGTTTGCATATTTGGTTATTAATTTTGATAGTTTAAAAACTTGGCAAATTTCTTTGATTGTCTTTGGGATTTGCGCTGTTTTTGTAATTTTGCTCGTAATTACATTTTTTATTATTAAAACACTAAAAAAATTAAAGGATTTAAAATGACTGAAAATTTTGTAATGATTTTTTCTTTCGCCACGGTTTTTGCGTTTAGCACACTGAGTGCTTATTTCTTTTATAAACTTTATCAAATTTATAAGGTTTAAATGATAGCTGATATTTTTAAAACAAAGTGATTTCTTAGTTTGATTTTTGAATCTAAATTTTATATAAAATACTTTATTTGAATTCAAAATCATCACTTTTTGCATAAATTTATCCTTTTTCAAATCAAGTCTAAAAAGTTTTCATTCAACATTTTAAAGCCCTTTTTAAAGTCAATTTTTGCTTTGTAATTTGGCAAAATTTCTCCGCCCTGCCAAGGCATAATGATATCTAAAGGCTTTTTCGCTCTAGCGCCCCAAATAATATGAATTTTTTGTTTTGTAACGCTCTCATAAAGACCGATAAGCTCTTTTAGGCTCATCCTAGCTCCCTTTAGAGCAAAAATTTTATCCCTAGCAAAATTTGGCTCTTTTAAGCAAATCTCTATCAATTTATCAAAGCCTGCGACGACATCATAAACATGGCTATAATCCACAATTTGCATCCCATCGCTCATCTCTAAAGCCTCGCCACTTTTAGCTTTTTCATCAAGTAACTTAAAAAGTCTTAAAGATTTATCGTTAGGACCATAGACATTAAAAATTAATAAATTTGTATAAATGACATCGCTGGTTAAAGCATAATAGGTCATAATGTCTTCAAAGGCCTTTTTTGTTGCCCCGTAAAGTGTGGCTGGGCGGTAGCTTAAAGAGTTGCAATAGCTTGCAAAAGAAGCTGCATTGATAAAAAATTTAATTTTATCTTTGCTTGCCTCTAAAAGCTCGGTGCCAAATAAAATATTAGCTTCAAAAAGTTCCTTTAAATCATTACTTGGCTTTGTTGCTGTTGGCACAAGCCCTGCTAAATGCACGATGCCATCAAATTTAGTCTCACTAAAAAGGCTTTGAAGTGCTTTAAAATCATTTTTGTAAATATAAATTTCACATTTATCCTTTATCTTAGAAATATCGCTATTTTCACGAACTAAAGCCGTAATTTTGTATTTTTCGTGCAAATTTAAAACAAAATTTGTGCCTATAAAGCCAGTAGCACCTGTGAGTAAAATTTTAAAGGCACGCATTAGCAAGCCTTTAAAAATATAGATTTGCAAGGCGTATTGAGCTTGCAAACTGAAAGGGCTAAGATTTTGCATTTATCAAATCCCCCCCCCCCTGTCGTTATTTTATTGCTATTTACAGCATTGTTTAAAT
>CAKVAF010000020.1 GCA_934718785.1 uncultured Campylobacter sp.
GTTTTTGATGATAGAATTGATTAAAACCGCGGTGTATTTGATATAGTTTTCATCGGCGTTAAAGACAATGTGAAACAAAATTTATCCTTTTTAAAAGCAGGCTTAAAACTAAGCTTAATCAGGCTTTGAAATTTTCTCCGCCAAATTTAAGCAAAGCAGAACCCCAAGCAAAGCCCCCACCAAAAGCATCAAGCAAGATTAAATCCCCTTTTTTAAGCCTGTTTGCTTCATAAGCTTCATTTATCGCCATAGGAATGGACGCTGAAGAGGTGTTGCCGTATTTTTGTATCGTAATGACGCATTTTTCATCATCAAAGCCCAGTCGCTCCTGTACGGCTTTAATGATACGCAAATTGGCTTGATGTGGGATGAAAAGATCGATTTGATCGGGCTTGATATGATTTTTTTCTAGAATTTGCACGACATCGTTTTTAAGCGTTTCAACGGCGATTTTAAAGACTTCTTTGCCCTGCATTTTCATCGCCAAAGGCTCGCTAAGGCTTGATTTTGGGCTTCTTTCTATCTTTAAAAGCTCGCCAAATTTACCATTTGTCGCGGTGTGCGTGTCGATGATGGGATAGTTTTCATCCGCACTCACCACGCCAGCACCCGCACCATCGCCAAATAAAATGCAAATGCTCCTATCTGTATAGTCCATAACCGAGCTGGTCTTTTCAGCACCCACGATGAGCACATTTTTACGCAAGTCACTTTCTACAAGGGCTTTAGCATTCTCAAGCAAAAAGATAAAGCCCGCACATCCAGCGCTGATATCAAAGGCACTCACGCCTTCTAAGCCTAAATTTGCAGCGATTTTACACGCCGTTGATGGCATGGTAAAATAATCAGGGCTAAGGCTTGCTGTGATGATAGCATCAATATCGCTAGGCTTTAAGCCTGCTCGTTCTATGGCTAAAAGCGCGGCTTTGGTGCCTAAATCACTTGATTTTTCGCTTTCTTTTGCGATGCGCCTTTGTGTGATACCACAGCGCCTCATTATCCATTCATCGCTTGTATCGACCATTTTTTCAAGGTCTTGATTGCTTAAAATGCGCTCGGGCACAAAAGCGGCAATGCTTTTTAAAGAAGCTTTAATGCGTGAATCGTGCAAGCTCATCTTCGATGACTTTGTTAATGTTGGATTCGCTGAAATTTAGGGCTTGAAACATCGCGTTTTTAATCGCGCGTGCATCGCTTTTGCCATGACTTATGATCACGCAGCCTTTGATACCCAGTAGCGGCGCTCCGCCGTATTCTTGCCAGTCGATGTGCTTTCTTAGGCGTCTAAAGACCTTTTTCATCAAAAGTGCGCCAAGTGTCGCTAGAATGGACTTTTTCACACTTTCTTTAAGGATTTTAAAAATCGCCATCGCCGTGCCTTCGCAGGCTTTAAGGATGATATTTCCACTAAAGCCATCACACACCAGTACATCAATGCTACCATTAAAGATATCGCGCCCCTCAGCATTGCCTACAAAGCTATCAAGCCTTTTTAAAAGCGGATAAGTCTCTTTGGTAAGCTCGTTACCCTTGCTTTCTTCTTCGCCATTTGATAGTAAAGCCACGCGAGGCTTTGAAATTTTCATCACTTCTTTAGCATAGGCTTCGCCCATAACGGCAAATTGAAACAAATGCTCGCTTTTGCAGTCTGTGTTCGCGCCGACATCTAAAAATAGCGTTTTACCGCTAGTGTTGGGCATAAGTGTTGCAATAGCTGGGCGCAAAACGCCTTTTAAACGCCCTATGCGAAGCGTGGCTAGCGACATACTCGCCCCACTATGTCCAGCCGAGACGATAGCCTGAGCCTTGTTTTCGCGCACAAGCTCTATGGCTTTATATATCGTGCTTTGCTTGTGCTTTAGTGCTTCGGTGGCGCTTTCTTGCATAGGAAAGATTTCATCGGCTTCTTCGTAGCTGATGTATTCTTTGAATTTTTCGGGGATTAAAGGCTTTAAAAGCTCGCTTTTTCCCACCAAAATCGCCCTAAAAGGACGCTCTTTCAAAGCAGCCAAAAGCCCCTCGATAATGGGCTTTTCGCCATAATCTCCACCCATTGCATCCACAGCAATGCAAATCATTTTTTAATATTCCTTAGTGAGTGGATTAACACGGTGTGGCATTTTATAAGTGCCGTCTTTATCCTTCACAGGTCTTGCTAAAGTGATTTTATAATGCGTTCTGCGCTTTGCTGCACGCGTTTTGCTCACTCTTCGTTTTGGAACTGCCATTTTGTCTCCTTTTCAAATTTACATTTTTCACAATAAAAATAATCGCTCAAATAAGACTCAAACTCATTGAGCGCCACCTGAACTAAATCAATTTGCCCATCTAAAAACTCGATCACATCGCTAAGCTCGTTAGGTTTATCCTTAAAAATGCCATCGCTTAACAAAACTTCGGTTTTTTCATTGAGCTCAAGCTCAAGCTCTTGTCCGCAACGATCACAAGGCTTATAAGTAAAGCCCTTTAAAAGAGCGTTTGCGCGAACTAATCTAGGCTCAACCTTTTTCAACTCACCCTTAAAACTTACCCCATCTAAATCCAGCTCGAAAGGATAAGCATTTGAGCCGATTTTAGAAAAGGCGATTTTCATTTAAAAAATCTCATCAGATTTAAAGAAAAAATCAACCTCAACCTTCGCATTTTCAAGGCTATCGCTACCATGCACAGCGTTTGCGTCAATACTTTCGGCAAAGTCTGCGCGTATAGTGCCTAGCTTTGCTTCTTTAGGATTTGTCGCACCCATTAATTCTCTATTTTTAAGTACGGCATTATCGCCCTCAAGCACAGAAACAACCACAGGTCCGCTTGTCATAAACTCAACCAAATCCTTAAAAAAAGGTCTTTCTTTATGCACCGCATAAAATTCGCCTGCTTGCTCTTTAGACAATTTCAGCTTCTTGATCGCCGCGATTTTCAAGCCATTTTTTTCAAAACGCGCCAAAATTTCGCCGATAACATTCTTTTTCACCGCATCAGGCTTGATGATAGAAAGCGTCTTTTCCAAAATTTCTCCTTAAATTTAACCTTAAGCTTGTAATTATACAAAAAATTCTTTAAAAAAAGGTAAAATTTAAGATTAAATTTAAATGGCACGAAAAATTAAGATTAAAATACTTTTAAAATCAACTCTAAGGTTTTTTCAGCACAGCACTTACTCTTGCGGCGCTGTCTTTTTTAGATAAACTCAGCCTTATAATACTATCTTTTAAAGCCTTTAAAGAGTGTGCTTCATTTGCTTTTAAGCAAATCATATCAAGCTCTTTTAAATGCAAGTTTTTGCCTGCCACTTCAAATTCGATCTCTCCCTTTAAGACCTGCACGCTGATGTCAAAGGGGGCTTTGTGATTTGGCATTGTGGAGTCTTTTGCCATAGCGATTTTGATTTCTTTAGCGCTTTCATTTTCTGCTAGGGGTGTAATTTGCACCTTTAAAGGCTCAAAATTTGTCTCTTGCCACGATATGATTTGCATTTTTCATCCTTTTTGGCTTTATTATAGCGTGAAATTTAGGCTTAAAAATAAACTTATGTGTATTATTCTTTGATTTTTTCAAAAAATAAAATTTTACCCCCACGCTCGCAAAGATTTTCGAATTTATCAATATTAAATTCTACCTCAAGCGTCGAGCTTGTAGGAAAGGAGCTAAGATGAATTTCACAAAGCAGCTCACAAAGCTCTTTTAAAGCAGGATTGTGAGCGATGAGTAAAACTTCGCTAAACTCATCGCTCAAGCCCTTAAGAAAGGTAAAAATTTCTTTTGCGTTGGCTTCATATAAAAACTCTTCAAAAGCGATTTTTGAAGTATCATAATCTAGTGCTTTGGCAATCATTGTCGCAGTTTTTGCGGTGCGAAAAGCCGGCGAAGCGATGATGATATCAGGCTTTATGGCGTGTTTTTTAAGGCGTGGGATGAGCTTTTCTAATTCTTCTAAGCCCTTTTTGCTTAAAGTTCTTTCAAAGTCATTTCCTACTTCATCTTTTTTAGCTTTTGCGTGCCTTGTGAGATAGATTTTTTTCATTATTTTTCCTTTAAATGATATTGAAGCCCTTTAAGTTTAGCCGCTAAAAATCCACATAAAAAGCCAAAAATATGCGCATACCAAGCCACATTCACGCCCATTAAAAGCGGCACAAAGCTCATCAGTAAAATCGCCACCACAAGTCCAGCGGTGGCTCTTTTATCCAAATACGCATAAAAGCCTATGAGAACGCAGATTGCCCCACTTGCACCCACGACACTTGAAAATTCGTTTAAAAATCTTGCTTCAAAATAAAGCCAAAATACGCTCAAAAGACTGCATAAAAGCCCGCCGAGCAAATATAAAATCATAAATCTAAAAGAGCCTAGAAATTTTTCTAAAATGAAGCCAAATTGAAACAGCACGAGCATATTTAAGATCAAATGCGTCATATTTGCGTGCAAAAACATCGAGATTAGAAGTTGCCAGTAAAAGCCTGTGAAAAAAAGTATATTCAAAGAAAGCTCTTGATAAAGATTTTCAGGCACAAAGAAAAAACAAGCGACATTGATAAGAATTAAAAAAACAACAACCATCCGCCACTCAAATTCGCAAGTTTGTGATGAAAAATTATAACAAATTTGCATTAAATAAAATAAAAATTCACACATAATTCACTTTAATTTGTGTAAAATATGCTAAAAATTTCAAACGAAAGGCTCAGTCGTGCTTAAAAAAATAATCTTTTGTGTTTTGACTTTAGCTTTTTTAAATGCCGATATTATCGTCTCTGCGGACGCTTTACCTGAAAATATCAAGCAATTTATCGCAAGCAATTTTAACGCTCAAGTGGGATTAGTGCAGCAAGATAGCGATGAATATGAAATTTATCTTAGCGATGGCACTGAGCTTGAGTTTGATATTGTGGGCAATTATAAAGAGATTAAAAATGATATGAAGCCTTTGAGCTTGTCAGTTTTACCTATAAATATCGCAAGTATCGTGCAAAGTCAATTTTCAGGCGCTTTTCTTAGAAAGGTCAAGCGCAAATTTAGCTATTATGAGCTTGAGTTTTCAAATTCTTTAGAAGTGAAAATCGATCCCAATGGCACGATTTTAAGCCAAAAATTTGATTGATTTTTTGAAATTTCAAAATTTATTGAATTTGTTATAGATATAAATTTGAAAATAAATTCAAAAACAGCGGCGCGAGTTTTGAAATTTTATTTTATATTGAATTTGTAGATTGCCACGAATTTGCGTAGCAAATTCTCGCAATGACAGGATAAATTTCAGTCGTCATTGCGAGCGTAGCGAAGCAATCTATAATTTAATTGCAAAAGTAAAGAATGGATTGCCGCGACAAAACTGCGTTTTGTCTCGCAATGACACGTGGTAGAGTAAATTGCCGTGAAATTGCTTTTATAAATTCTCGCAATGACGCAATTTTTAAATTTTAAAGTTTTCAAAACTCGCGCCGCTGTTTTATCATTGCGCCAAATTTAAATTTATAAATTGCCACGCGCTCACAAAAATCAACAGCCAAGCAAAATTTACATATAATTTAAAAGGCTAAGCTGTGCAAGCGTTGTGGATGCTTTCATCGAAGCTTGATAGCTCACTTGATACTGCATAAGTGCAGATAGTGCCTCCATTATATCTACATCCATGATTTCTGATTTCACGCTTTGCACATTGAGCTTTAAAAGTGCTGTTCTATCAGTTGTTTGCTGGATTGCCGTAGCGTTTGCGCCATTGATTGTCGTTTGTTTTCTTAAATGCTCGCCTAAATGATCAAGTCTTTCAAGCGCACCTTGCATACCGGTGTTGCGCGGATCATCGCTTGTAGAATCTGCCCTTGCATTGCCCTTAAGCACCGCATTAATCATCGCATCAAGGTCTTTCACCAAATCCACATGTGGCTCATCAATGATAAGAGCATTGTTTGCGCTAAAACTCATCGCTGGGCCTTGTGCGACATTTGCAGTATCAGTGAGTGGGGGCCGTGGGAAAGTGCCGCTTTGAGAATCACTCATCGCCACTCTTATGCTTGTGCCTATGGCGAGTTTATCAGTAACTGTAATGCGTCCTTTATAGTCCATACTCACATCGACGGTAGATTTTGCATTTTGCAAAGCCGTTTGATAGGCTGCATAATCAGCGGCTGCGATTTGATTGCTGCCTGCTGGGGTTTGATTGATATTGGCTACTGGCATTTGATCGCTTGCAAAAAGTCCGATAATGTCATTGATTTGCTTATAGCTTACATCCGCAGCCGGCGTTACAACGCCTGAGTTTCCAGTTACCGTGCTTGTGTGCATGATAGGAAAAGTAATGAGTTGTGGCGGATTGGCATTATTATTATAAGACACAGTTGAGTTGGCGAAATTTATCGTTACTTCATAGTTTGTGCCACTTTTTGAAGTGACATTTAAATTTAAAGTCGTATTAGCAATATTGCCATTGGCTATGGCGCTAAGCTTGGTCGCATCTGTGGCGTAAGCGCCTGTTTCTTTGATGATTTGAGAAATATTGCCTTGAACTTTGTTGCCATCTCTTTCAAAATAGACATTATCATAATCTGCGCCATTTGTGGCATTTCGATCTGTATCTGTCATATTGGAGTGGATGAAATCTGTGCGCGTTAAGTTAATATTATAATTCACGCCGTTAATGGTCAGCGTTACAGGCGTGTTGGCTTGTAATTTTGTGATGTCTGGGTTGGCTGGATTACCCATTGCTGCGGTTAAAACCTCATTGGTAAAATCGCTCATCGTTGCACCAGGATTTGCTACAAAATACGCTTCTGTGGCTTGTTTGAGCTCGGTTCTATCTTGAAATTGCGGTGTGTAAGCTACGGCGTGAAAATCAAGCGAATTATTGCCTTCTCTTAAATCCGTGATTTGAATTTGTCCGCTTTGATTGATACTGATATCAACGACCTTGTTTGTCGCGGTGTTGCCATATAAAGCACCGATTTTATCCATCATATTTTGCACATTATCGCCTGGCTGCATTAAAACAGCGCTCTTAAAGCTCGTGCCATCAGGGCGCGTGCCTTGCACATATAAAGCTGTGGCAGGGAAATTTAAAGGTGTGGTTTCAAAGTCTGTTTCAGGGTCTAAATTTTGCGGTGGGTTGAAATTTCGCACATAGCCAAGCCCGATTAATGAGCTGATTTTATCATCGCCTGTTAAGTAGCGCGTTTTATTTGGGTTGTTGATTAAATCATAGCGATTGTCTGTAAAGCTCACATTTGTGGTGATTTGCTTTTTAAAGTCATTATCTGGCTTGAAAAATAGATCATAGCCCGGCACATTGTAGGTGTTGCGCGTGTTATCGCCTGTTACGATTTGCAGGTATTCAGCATTGCCTGAGTAGTTCCCTGCGCTATCAAAGGGCTTTGTATTGCTTAAAGAGCCTGAGAATAGATATTGTCCATTCACGCTGGTATTGGCGATATTGACAATTTCTTCTTTGATACGCATAAGCTCCTTGGCAATGGCTTCGCGCGATGTTTGGGTTTGATTGCCATTGACCGCTTGTGTCATTTTGATCTTAAAATCTTGGATGAGCTTGACTAAGTCCCGCATTGCTTTATCGGTGTTTTTGTTGAGTTCTCCGGCAAGTTTTGCAGCATTTTCAACTTGAGTGAGTGTTTCTCTTTCGTATTCAAGGCGAGCATTATCAATGTAGGTGTTTGCGTTCTCATAGGAGTTTGAAATGACCTTGCCCGAGCTTACTTGATTGTTGATTTTGTAAAACTGGCTCATTCCTGCTTGCATATTATACACTGAATTGTAGGAGTTAAGCTTGTTTGTGATTCTCATCTTGTGTCCTTTTGTCTTTCTCAACCTTTTCTTTATTGCTTAGAAATTTTAAGCAAAAAGCGTTCCAAATTTAAAATTTTTTGCTGAATTTAAACTTAAATTTTACTCTTAGTTTTTAGAAAAATTGAGCAAATTTTATCTTAAATTTATAATTTTATTTTTAATAAATCGGCAAAAATGTAAATTTTTTAAGAGTTTTTAAACTTAAATTTCTTAAAAGTAAAATGAAAGTAGGGCGATAGTATGAATTATGCGACTTGCTTTTAAATAGCTTAAAAATTTCAAGCTTTAAATTCTTTTTTAAGCAAAAAAAGATATAATTTTATCTTTGTAATTAAATTTAGGTTTGCGAAAACTTTGACTTAAAAGGCTTAAAGTGCTTTGAACGCTTGAATTTATAGCTGAAAGTTTGATGTAATTGCTTTGATGAATTTACATTAATTTACAAATGCCCGAGTGGTGAAACTGGTAGACGCGCTAGACTCAAAATCTAGTAGGGGCAACCCTGTGTCGGTTCGAGTCCGACTTCGGGCACCATTGATATTTTCTTAAAATCCCCTAAACTGCTTTACTTTCTTTTTGAGCTCCTTTAAAATGGGCTTTTAATTAGCGTTATCTAGTGTTGCTTTTTATTGTCTTTTGTGGTAAAATATGCTTAAAAGTGTATGACTTTTTGTATTACTTTTTTTAAGAAAATGGAGTGAATTTAAGCGGGCAATATTAAAAAACTCAAATAAGAAAGAGTCTAGAAAAAGTTTAAGATATTTGCTTTTGGATATAATGAGCTTATTTTTGCAAAGCTGTAAAAAAGCATTTAGGACTAATTTATGAATAAAGACAGCGTAAAAGAAAACATATCAACTTATAGGGCTTTTAGCTTGCTGCTTTTAACTTCGATTTTTGGGGTTTTGGGTTATGCGGTGGCAAATGTTGAAAGATTAACGACTTTTAAGATGATAATAGGGGTTTTTATCTTGCTGGTGCTGATTTTATCATTTTTATTTTTGGTGATGAAATATGTTAAAAATATTAAAATTTTGGAGGCTTTAGAATGACAAATGGTATTATTTTGGTGGCTTTGAGCCTTTTTGCTGTGGTTTTTTGCGTGGCTTTTTTGATTAAATCCATTGAAAGTGCAAACAAAAAAGAAGCTTGAGAGCACAAAACAAGGATTTATACTAAGAATTTCAATCCACTACATAAAAAACAAGCAGGGTATAAATCACTTTGCTTGAACTCTATTTTTCAAAAATCTTTTAAAAAATTTCAATCTTTTTCAAATATAAAAAAAATCTTTCAAAAATTTACAAAAAATTTTAAATTTTTTAAAAAATGTCTCAAAATGGGGTAGTTTTGAGACTGCATTTTATTTTAAAATTGCCATAAATTTTCACACGAAAGGAAAAATTATGGCACTAACTTCAAGTTTGTTCATGGCTTTAGCGACCAAGAAACAAGCCGCTAAGCGCATCCAGTTTAAAAGAGCCTTGCGAAATATCAACACAATGCAAGATTTTAACAAAGCCACGAAAGATTTTATCAGCTCGATTAAAGATAAAGCCGCTAAAGAACAAGCGTTAAAATTTAAGGCTGATTTTGAGAAAAAGGCTAAGGATTTACTAAAAGGCGATAATTTTTATATGTCTAAGCCTGAAGCAAAGCCTGCAAAGAGTGATTTAACGATAAGTGTGGCAGTGGATGCGACTTTAAAAAAGAATTTGGACTTAAATGCAGATAATTTAAAGGCTCATTTGCAAAAACTTAAGGAAACACACCCTGAAAGCTTTAAAACCTATGGAAGCGTTGCAAGGGTAATCAAGGCAATCAATGATAATCCAACGCATTTTATAAAAAACAACCGCTTGGATATGGAGCTGGTCGGTAAATTCTTAGAAAATGGAAAATTTGGCGAGATGGAAATTGTTACACAAGGTAAAAATGTCGGCAATGTAGGGCATTTGCTTGTAACTTCAAAGGGAAATAAAAGAATAAATAGTCTAAATAAAAGAAGTGAGAATTCGGCGGTTGAAACCGGCAAACTCCAACACACCGCTAAAGAAAAAGCGGATGGCCGGACTGGGACGATAGATGCCCTTTCGCCAAATTCAAGTAGCAATTTACCTAAAAAATCCTTAAAAGCAAATAAAAAACCAGATGAAATGTCAATCAGCGAACTTGCTGAAAGTTTAGTTCAAAAAGGAAAAACTAAAGAAAAGCAAGCAAAAGAATGGATAGAAAACGCAAATGAAAAACTTAAAGCCAGCAAAGAAGCTAAGCTCAAACAAGCCTTAGATAGCTTAAAAGCAAAACAAAAGCAAACAGATGATAAAATTAACGCTCTTAATGAAAGGGCTAAATATATGAGCGAGTTAGAAAATGTCGAGTTTTTAAAAAATGGCGATATTAGCTTTTTTGATAAAAAACTTAAAAAACATATTTTAACCAAGAAAACGCAAGATGAATGGCTTAAAACCTTTAATTTAAAAGATTTAGGACAAACTTACGAGCCAAATTTTAATGAGAATATTAAAAAAGCTTTAGAAAATAAGCCTTTAAAACTTCAATTTGGAAGCCTTAAAAAGCTTGTTTCTCAAGGGCGCGAGACTTTTATACCTGAAATTAAAAAAGTGCTTGATACGCCTGATTTTATTGTTAAAGATGGAGTTAATGCTTTTGTTTTGGGTAGAAATTTAAAAAATGATGATTATTTTGTAAATGTAAGCATTGATAAAGGGGATTATTTGGTAAGTATTTCAAATAGTATCAAAGAAACAAGAAATATTAAAAATAAGCTTAAAAATGGAGCCATTTTGGTGTATCAATCTCCAAACTTCAAGTCAAACTCGCAAAAGCTTTTACAGGGTTCGCAATCTTCGCCCAACAAGACTGATAAACCATTATAAAGCAAGATGACTTAAAAGAACCTTAAAGGACTAGAAAATAAGATTAAGAAAGGTAAAGTAATTTACAGAGCCCAAAATTCAGGTAGTATGTAAAATCTTTTACAGGCTTCACTATCCTCAACCAACGGCTCGTTTTGTATTTTAGCAAAACAAAGCTTTATTTAATCTTAAATCAGCCCCTGTGCCTGTGCGGCTAAGGCTTTGTCAATGTCGCCTTTTTGTCCCTTTATTGCCGCACCTTGTTTCAAGTCTTTTTTATACTCTATTTAAAAGATTTTAAGCTTTCTTCACGCTTTTTCTTGCCACTTTTTTAGGCTTTTCTTCGCTTTGTTTTAAGCTTGATTTTTCCCCTGTATTTGAGCCTAAATTTTGAGAATTTATTTCACTTAAAAGATGAGTAAATTTTAGCCCATAAAGATAAATCACCCATGAAATATAAAGCCACACAAAGAAAAAAAGTATCGTAGAAAACGAGCCATACACGCTTGCGTAAGTTTTATTATAAACGACATAATAGACAAAAAGATTCTTACACACATACCAAACGCCAGCAGCTACGAAAGAAGTAACACTTAGATTTTTAAGATTTGTACGCGCACTCGAGCTAGAAAACGAGACAAAAAATAAGCCCCAAATGATAACGAATGGCAAAATTTCATAAAAATTAAAGCCCAAATTAAAATCATCCAAAGTTTTTTGAATATAACTTGAGATATAAAAACTAAGTCCAAGCCCCAGTGGAGTGAGCGTTACAAGAGTCCAGTGTGAGCTAATACTCTGCCATAAGGTCTTTGGCTCATTTTTTGTGATGTGATTTACGACAAAATCATAGCTTGAAAAAAATGCCAAAGTCGTAAAAGCCATCGCCACAAGCCCTACGATACCTAAATTTACACTATTTTGCAAAAAAGTATCCAAGTATTTTGAGACCAAATCCTGCTGCGCTGGGATTAAAAAATTAAAAATCAGCCCCTTAATGCGCTCATAATAATTCTTAAAACTTTGAATTTGTGTAAAAATTGAAAAACAAACGAATAATATCGGTATCAAGGATAATATAGTATAAAAGCTAAGAGCTGCTGAGTAAATGAATAATTCTTTATCTCTTAAAGCCTTGATAAATAGCCAAAATTTCGCCACTTCGCACCCTTTTTATAATTTCAAGTGAAAGTATAGCAAAATTTACACGATAAATTTGGAATTTAAAAATTTAAAATTACCAGCCATTGTTTTGAAATTTAAAAACTATCAAAATCTTGCGCCGCTGTTTTTAAATTCATTTAAGTTTTAAATCAAATTTCTATAAAATTTTGGTCTTTGCAATTACATCCACTCTAAAACTTGAGTGATTTCAGTAGCCACAAAGCATTTAAGCCCTGTATCTTCAAGGGGTTTTGCTGGCACGATGGCGTTTTTAAATTTTTGCATTTTTGCTTCTTTTAATCTTATATCAAGGCTAAATACCTCTCTAATCTCGCCGTTTAGGCTAAGCTCTCCTATAAAAACGCTATCTTTGCTTAGCGGGCGGTTCTTAAAGCTAGAAATAATCGCAGCCACCACGGCTAGATCAGCCGCTGTTTCGCTGATTTTCACGCCCCCGCTTACATTTATGAATACATCAAAATGCCCAAGTGCAAGTCCTAATTTTCGCTCTAAAAGCGCTAGTAGCATATCAAGGCGGTTTTTCTCATAGCCTGTGGCAAGGCGCTTTGGGTAGCTACTCTCACACACTAAAGCCTGTATTTCAAGCACTAAAGCGCGTGAGCCCTCCATCACTACGCCTATGGCAGAGCCTGCACGCGCCGCGCCCCTTGTAAAAAAGCGCTTTGCTATATCTTTTGCGCTAATTAGCCCCTTAGCACTCATCTCAAAAATGCCCACCTCGCTGGTGCTGCCAAAGCGGTTTTTAAAGCCACGCAAAAGCCTGATTTCCTTAGTCGCATCGCCCTCAAAATAAAGCACCACATCCACCATATGCTCTAATACTCTAGGACCTGCGATAGCGCCTTCTTTTGTAATGTGTCCTATGATAAAAGTGCTGATATTACGCGCTTTACTAAGGCGCATAAGCTCAAAAGTGATTTCTCTAACTTGCGTTATCGTGCCAGCTGCGGAGGCGATTTTGTTTGAATAAAGCGTTTGAATGGAATCGATGATTAAAATTTCATAGTCTTTTTTCAAAAGCTCATCAAGCACATTTTCAAGGCAAAGCTCAGTGAGTAAAAAAAGCTTGCTAGCGTTTGCGTCAAGGCGGTTTGCACGAAGTTTGATTTGAGATTTGCTCTCTTCGCCGCTTACATAAAGCACCTTTTTGCCAAAATGCGCTAAATTTGAAGCGATTTTAAGTAAAAGCGTGGATTTGCCCACGCCCGGACTTCCTCCTATGAGTATCAAAGAGCCCGCCACAAGCCCCCCGCCAAGCACTAAATCAAGCTCGCTATCGCGCGTGCTTTCTCGCTTAAACTGCTCTAATTTCACATCCTCAATGCACACCGCCTCGCTTGCTTTATCGCTTATTCTAGTGATTTCTTTTAAGGCTTCAATTTGCTCACTCTTAAGCTCGTAAAAGCTATTAAAAGCGCCACAATCAGGGCATTTTCCTAGCCATTTATTTTGCTGATTGCCGCAGGCTTCGCATTCAAAAATGATGGATTTTTTCGCCATTTTTCTTTCTTTTTGTCTTAAATTTATTTAAATTTACAGCCTTGCTGCGATAAGCTCTAAAGGATTTTGAAAAAGTACCTTTGAGCCGCTTTGCTCTAAAGCGTTTGAAATTTGCATTCTACAAGCTGAACACTCCGCACTCACGATATTTGCGCCACTTTTTTGAATATCCTCAGCCTTTTTAAGCCCCACTTTTAAAGCCTTATCATAATTTTCAAGCTGCATACTCACACCACCAAAGCCACAGCAAGTATTTTGCTCGCTTAATTCAATGAGCTTGAAATTGCTCCTTAAAAGCTCGCGCGGCTCTTTGAAAATACCTTGCATTTTTCTTGCATGACAAGGATCGTGATAGGTTATTTTAAGCTCGCTCATTCCTTTATGCTCCAATAATGCTTTAAGCGGAGTAAAATCATAAAAATATTTAGTAGCGAGCAAAATTTTACTCGCTACTTTTTGAGTGCGCTTTTTCCACGCTTCATCTTTAATGAGGGCAAAAAAATGCTCATAATCTTTATTTAGCATAGCAGAACATGTAGCTTCTGGGACAATGATAAAATCAAGCTTTTCAAGCTTTTTTTCAAAATATTCTATATTTTTTTTAGCCAGCTTTTCAACGCTTTTAAAATCGCCCGTAAAATACTGCGGGGCAGCGCAGCAGTTTTGCTCTTTCATCAAATCTACATTGATTTTAAGCTCTTTTGCAATTTTTAGCACCGCAAAAGCCGTGCTTGTGTAAGCATAATTTGCCAAACAGCCTACAAAAAAGCCTACATTTTTTGTGCCACCATTATCGATAAAACTAGGATTTGAGTTTAAAAAGCTTTTTTGAGCTAGACTTGGAAAAAAGCGTCCCTTTTTAACTAAGGGGAGGGAAAAACGCGCCTTCATTCCTAAATTTTTGCCTAAATTTTTGTTTAGACTTTTCTCAAAATTTTCATTTGAATTTTCGCTTAAATTTTTACTTGAAATTTTATCTTTTTTAAGCGCGCTAGGATTTAAATTAAGCATTTCAAAGCTATTTTGTCCATGGATTTTAAAACCACAGCTTTGAAAAACATAACCCAATTTAGCTAAGATATCAAGCACACTTCGCTTGCTTAAGAGCCAAAAAGCAAGTCTTTTATACCAAGCTATACCTATTTTAAGAGCAATTTCATAGCGTACTGCTTCAATAGCACTATCTACTCGTATATTACTAGGACAAGCCTCAACGCAATTTGTGCACAAAAAGCAAGAATCAAAAATGGCTTTCGTGTCCTTATTTAAGGGCAGTTCCTTAGACTTTACAGCAGCAATTAAATCTAAAAAGCCGCGTGGGCTGGTCGTCTCATCGGATGATATTTGATGAATGGTGCAAGTAGGGATACATTTGCCGCATTTTACGCATGCATCGCTAAATTTATTTGTATCAAGCATTATACTGTCTTTGAGAAGACTTTTTTATCTTCGCTTAAGTTTTTAAGATAGGCATCAAAGCACATTGTTATATTTCTTATGAGCAAAACTCCTGTATCGCTTATTTTAAGCGTATTTTCATCAAGACTTATAAAGTCTTTATAGCTTTCAAGTTCGCTTAAATCTTGCTTAAAATACTGCTTAAAATCAATGCCAAATTCACGCTCAATTTTTTTAATATCAAGGCTAAAATTTGCCATTAAACTCATAATCACAGCTTTTCTAAGCTCATCATCAAAATCTAGCTCAATGCCCTTTTCAAAAGGAAGAAGCGCATTATCAATAGCTGCTTCATAGCTTGGCATATCTTTGAAATTTTGAGCGTAATAATTTTTGCCCTCGCCTATGCTTGTAAGCCCCACGCCTATAAGCTGGGCGCCACTTTTTGTGGTATAGCCTTGAAAATTGCGGTGCAAACTGCCTTCTTCTAAAGCCTTGAAAAGCTCATCACTAGGCTTTGCAAAATGATCCATTCCTATCATTTTATAATTATTTTGAGTTAAAAAATTCTCGCAAAACTCTAAAATTTCAAGCTTTACCTCAGGGCTTGGCAGGGTGCTTTCATCAAATTTTCTCATATTTTTTTTAAGCCAGGGCACATGAGCATAATTAAAAATCGCAAGTCGCTCGGGATCTAGCTCTAAAGCTCTTTTTAGCGTGTTTTGAAAGCTTTTTAAGCTTTGATAAGGAAGGCCATAAATGAGATCCATATTTACAGATTTAATGCCTCTTTGACGCACTAAATTTATAGCATTTTGCGTGATTTCAAAGGGCTGAATGCGATGAATTTCTTTTTGCACCCTTTCATCAAAATCTTGCACCCCAAAACTTACTCTATTAAAGCCATTTTTGCTTAAAACATCAGCTTGAGCGGCGTTTAAAAAGCGTGGATCTATCTCACAGCTGATTTCTGCGCTTTGGCTGAATTTTTTAAACACACTTTTTATCTTTAAGATTAAGCTTTCAAGCTGAGTGGCTGAAAAAAAGGTCGGCGTGCCCCCGCCAAAGTGCATTTGAATGACCTCTCTGCTTATATCTAAATGCGTCTTTAAAAGCTCTAATTCTTTGAAAATATAGTGCAAATAACGCTCTTTACTTTCTTCTTTTGAAGTATAAATCACATTACAGCCGCAAAAATAGCAAGCTGAGCGACAAAAAGGCAGGTGAAAATATAAAGAAAGCGTGCCACTTTCTTGCTCTAAGTGCTTTAAATAATTTTCATAGCTAAAATGCGTGCCAAATTCCACAGCCGTAGGGTATGAAGTGTAGCGCGGTCCGCTTTTACTAAAGCGGCTTAAGGCTTTGTAATCTCTCATTTCAAACCCCTTAAGCTCATTTTAATATTTTTGATAAAATTTATACTTTCAAGGGCTATATTACAGGCTTTTTCCTGGCTTAAAGCCCTTAAAATGAGTAAATTTGTAACAGTCTTACAAAGAGCTAATTTATGAGCTTTCACTGCGCTACCTTTGCTGCAAAACTTTGCATATCCATAAATAAATTTGGGTGTTCTTCTTTAAGCCGTGCTACTAAGCTATCTAAATTGATATTCAGCTCGTTTTTACCCTTACTGGCTTCTTTTTTAATCTCATCCATAGCCACCACCCAAACATCGTTAAAATCAATAGGAATTTGCTGATAAATCGCCTTTTCAAGTTTAAGCTCGAAATTTTCTTTTTGTAAATTTTTAAGTCTTTCAAGCATATTTTTAAGACTTTGCAAGGATAAAAGGGTGTGAATTTTACCCTCTTCATCGATGACAAACCAAGGCTCAGGTGCGTTAAAATGCCCGCTTTTAAGACTTAAAATCTTTTGTTCTGGTGTATTTGATTTGGTGATTTCTAAAACAGTTTGATCGCTTTTTTTAATGCCTAAACTTTTGCTGAATTTATTGATTTTATCTAAATTATCTGCCCTTTTTTCAAGCTCTTTCATCATTTATCCTTTAAATTTAGCCTTAATTTTATCAATTTTTGCCTTAAAAAATAAATTATTTTACAAACAAAAAGAAAATTTTTGGTTATAATCTTTGAAAAACTTTTAAGGCTTGGCGTGTGAAAAGAGCAAAAAATACAAATGAAGGCTCAAATCAAAATGACTCAGTTAATGAAAGCTTAAATGGCAAAGGCTCTCAAAACAGTGGCGCAGGGCTTGAAAGCTTAGAAAATGAAATAAATTTAAATAATGCTGATTTTAAAAAAAATTCACAAAAAGAAGATGAGCTAAATTTTAAAGAAAATTTAAGCGAAGAAAAAGCTCAAAAAGCTAGCGCAAATGAAGCAAATTTAAATACTAAAAAAGATTCAAAAGAAGAAAATTTAAAAAAAGAAGACTCAAAAGAAGAAAAAATCAGCTCCTTTTTAAAAGGGCTTGCCGTGGCTTTATGTTTTCAAATTCTAGCGATGCTTTTAGCCTTTTTTTATCTGCAAGTTTCTTTTAAAGTCTGCATTTTGCTCGGTGTGGTGGCGTTTTTAGTTACACTTTGGACAAATAAAGCCCTGCCTATAGGCGTTGTCTCTCTTTTGCCCATCATACTTTTTCCTAGTTTTGGCATACTTGATACTGCCACAGCGACTGCAAACTATGCAAATCCCATATTATTTTTATTTTTAGGTGGCTTTATGATAGCTGCAGCGACTGAGAAAATAGGGCTTCATAAGCTCATTGCTAAGGTGCTTTTGAATAAATTTCCAAAGACAGCTAAAGGAGTGATTTCAGCCCTTGCTCTAGCTTGCATTTTGCTTGGCTCAGCCCTTTCAAACTCCACAGTAGCCTTACTTTTACTGCCTGTGGCTCTTTCTATCACTCAAGATAGCGTCCTTAAAACACGATTTTTACTCACCATAGCCTTTGCCGCAAGCATTAGCGGTATCATCACGCCTATTTCAAGCCCGCCAAATTTGATTTTCTTAGGCTTTTTAGAAGCGCAGCATTTTACTAGTATAGGCTTTGCGACTTGGATTTTTATGATGTTGCCCCTTACCTTGTGTATGCTCATAGCTATGATTAAATTACTCTCTTATAAGCTTGATGATAAAGTGCTTGATTTACAGGGCTTTGATGAGATTAAAATCACTCGTAAGCATAAAAAAATGCTTTTTTTCTTAGCTATTTTGCTTGCAATTTTGCTTTTAAACTCGCCCATTCGCCCATTTTACAGCGGTTTAGGCTTTAATGAAAATCTTATTTTGCTTGCTTTTGGGCTTTTGATGTTTGTGCCTAGACTTGGCTTTTTAAGCTGGAGCGATTCAAAGTCTATACCTTATGACTTGATTTTTCTTTTTGGTGCGAGCTTTTGCATTGCTAAGGCCTTTTCTCAAAGTGAGCTTGGAGGGGCTTTTAGTGCGTTTTTTGCAAATTTTTCTAACACGCCTTTTGTGTTTTTCATCCTGCTTGCTGCTTTTAGTGCCATAGTTTTAACAAGTTTTTTATCCACAACGGCTTTAATTGCTATTATTTTACCTATTATTAATGTCGCTACAAGCAGTTTTTTAGGCGAGCATGAGCGTGTGCTTACTATGCTTGTGATGACGGTGGCGGCGAGTTTTTCTTTTATCGTGCCTATTTCAACGCCGCCAAATGCCCTTGTTTTCACGCAAGGTGGTATAAAAGCACTGGATATGGCTAAATTTGGAAGCCTTCTTGCATTCATAGGCATTATCTTTGTAAGCCTTTTTGCCTTTGCTTACTGGCAGTTTTTTATTTAAAATTTTATCTTAAATTTAAAACAGCGGCGTGAGTTTTGTAGTAAAACAGCTTGCAAAATTTCATAAAAACTTAATAAATTTCAGCCATTTTAAGAATTTACAAAAATAAATTTGTATCAATTTATAAAATTTAAAATTTTAAAATTTGATTTGAAATTTTAAGCAAAAATTTTAATTTCCAGCATTTTTAGAAGCATTATAAGGGCTTTTGTCCTTATCTTTTAGTAGCGAATTTTCAGCGTTTTTAGCCATTTTGACAAGTTCTTCATAGTTTTGTTTGCTCTTTTTTATCACTTCATCAATAGCAAGCCCTTGCATAATGGTTTTATAAAGATTTGGGCGAGTTTTTTTCAGTTTCTTAAAGTTTGCACATCCACGCCCAAAAATCCCGCTATATCTCTTTTAGTCATCATTTACTCTTTGAAAAATTTATCACAAAGATAGCTAAGGAAATTAAATAAAATTTAAACAATATCATTTTTATTGATTTTAAAATATCAATCAAAGGTTGCAAATTTCACTTTTTAATATCAAATGCTCGTTATAATCATAATCTAGCGAGTATTCGCTGCCTTTTCCTGGTGCGGTTTCTAAGAAAAGTTTTGTATCCTTTAAATGCTTGATATGGCTTTTATGCGTATAAATTTCAACGCCTAAAACACTTGCCAAAAGCGCGTCATTAACCCCAAGCTTAAAATCATCCTTTTCATAACACAAAAGCGCACTTCCTTCGCAGCACCCTGCTGATAAATAAAGCAAAATGCCCTTAGGATAGTCATTTTTAAGTCTTTTAAGCAAATTTAAAGCTTCATCACTTGATTGCATTTTCACTCCTTTTAACTTAAATTTAATTTTTATAAAATTATGCCACAAATATAAATCTTTTCTTGTGATGAGTTTTAACTTACGAGCGGGTGTTTTGTGATTTTATTTAAATTTCAAAACCCGAGCCACTGTTTTTAAAATTATTTTAAATTTTTATCAATGCTTAAGTGTTACATTTTTATACACTTAAGCATTGATTGATTTAATTTAAAAAAATCCCAGTTTTTTAGGCGAGTAGCTCACTAGCAAATTCTTTGTTTGTTGATAATGCTCAAGCATCATTTTGTGCGTTTCTCTGCCTATGCCGCTTTGCTTGTAGCCGCCAAATGCCGCGTGCGCAGGATAAGCGTGATAGCAGTTCGTCCAAACGCGCCCAGCCTGAATACCCCGCCCCATGCGATAAGCGCGGTTAATGTCTCTCGTCCAAACCCCAGCACCCAAGCCATAGAGCGTATCATTAGCAATTTCAAGCGCTTCTTTTTCGTCCTTAAAAGTGGTTACGCTGAGAACGGGACCAAAGATTTCTTCTTGGAAAATGCGCATTTTATTGTTTCCTTTAAAAATCGTCGGCTTGATATAAAAGCCCTTTTTCAAGCTCGTTTGAAAGATGATTTTGCTCGCCGCCGATGAGAACTTGCGCACCTTCTTCTTTGCCGATTTTGATATAATTTAAAATGGTGTTGATTTGCTCTTGGCTGACTTGTGCGCCCATCATCGTGTCAATGTCTAGCGGATTTCCCACCTTTATGGCTTGGGTGCGCTTGAGGGCGCGCTCGATAAATTTATCATAAATGCTTTCTTGAATGAGCGCGCGGCTTGGGCAAGTGCAGACCTCGCCTTGATTGAACGCAAAAAGCACCAGCCCTTCAATCGCTTTATCGATGAACTCATCGTCTTTGTCAAAAATATCCTCAAAAAAGATATTTGGCGACTTGCCACCAAGCTCAAGCGTAACCGGGATAATGTTTTCAGTGGCAAATTGCATGATTTGCCTGCCCACAGCGGTCGAGCCTGTGAATGCGACCTTTGCGATCTTTGGACTTGTGGCTAGAGCCTTGCCGATCTTGCCCCCACTTCCATTTACGATATTTAAAACGCCTTTTGGCAACAAATCTTTAATCAAATCCACCAGCACCAAAATGCTAGCCGGCGTAGCTGAAGCGGGCTTTAGCACGATAGCATTGCCTGCTGCTAGAGCAGGAGCGATTTTCCATGCTGCCATTAAAATCGGGAAATTCCAAGGGATGATTTGCCCCACAACGCCTAGTGGCTCGTGAAAATGATAGGCGACTGTGTTTTCGTCAATCTCGCTAATGCCCCCTTCTTGCGCGCGAATACAACCTGCAAAATAGCGAAAATGATCGATTGAAAGCGGTATATCCGCATTTAGCGTCTCTCTTATAGGCTTTCCGTTGTCCCAAGTCTCAGCGTAAGCTAGAAGTTCTAAGTTTGCTTCAAGTCTATCAGCAATTTTAAGCAAAATGCCTGCGCGCTCGCTTGGCGGCGTCTTGCCCCACGCTACTTTAGCTGCAGTGGCCGCGTCAAGTGCAGCTTCGATGTCTGCGTCATTGCTTAAAGGCACCTTTGTGATGATCTCGCCAGAAATGGGCGTGGTATTTTCTGTGTAAGCCCCACTTTTTGGTGCGAGCCACTGCCCGCCGATGAAATTTTCATATTGGGACTTAAAAACCTTAGTGAAATCTTTGTAAATACTCATTTTGTCTCCTTAAATTTGATTTTGGTATTTCAATCTTACACAAAAAATATAAATTTTGTATAATATTTTAGAATAAAAAAGGATAAATTTTAACTTTTTTATGAAAATTTGTTACGATTTGTAAATTTTTATAAAAAATGAGCCTAAATTTTTGTAAATGAATTTCAAAGATTTTTCTAAGATTTCTTAAATTTTTCTTTGAAATTTTAAAAAATATCGTTATAATTAGGCTTTAAAAAGCAAGTTTAGAGGAAAAAATGAAATTAGACGAGGTCGTAGCAGCCTTAGAGCAAGATCCAAACCTAAAATTTACAAGTAAAATTCTAGGCAAAGATGATTATATTTGCTTTGATAGCAGCGGTTTTGTCAATGTTTATCATTATGATAAGGAGCGCGATAAAAGCTTTATTGAAGGCTGCTTTGCGCTCAATTATGCGAGTATGAAAGCCCAGGATTGGCAGATTTTCGATCTAGAATGAAAAATTGAGCTTGAAATTGAAATCACTTTAAAAATTTATTTTTAAATAATTTCAATTTAAAATAAAATCAAGCAGATATTATTGAGCAAAAAATGAATTTTAAAATAAAAATTTAAGAAATTTAGGAATAAAATTAAAAAACGATGATATTAAAATGACTTCAATCAAGGAGTTAAAATGAAAACTTTTATAACTTTTCTTTGGTCTATCTTTGCTCTTGTGGCATTAGCAAGCTTTGTAATGCTTGGCATTGCCTATAAAAACGGCGATGAAAAGCTTGTTACTTTTTTGCTTGATGTATGCTTCATCAGCGCTATTTTGTGGTTTTTACTGCATTATCTTAAAAATCATTATTCTAAAACCGAGCACGAAGCCTGAGAGCTTATTTTAAAGATAATAGATTATTCTCATAATTTAAATTTCAAAATTTAAGTCTAAAAATTTAGTTTAAAAACGAAATTTAAATCCTAGCCTAAAATCTCAAATTTCTTAAATAATTCAGGCTCGTTTTCTAAGATATTTTTTAAAATCAAATCATCAATGACTTCTTTACTACAATCCGTTTGCAAAGGCCACTCGCGCTTGTAATTTTCAAGCTCACCTTTAGCCGTAGCGTCAACGCCCACGCAGTTTTGTTTTATAAAAATATCTCTTTGCGCATCTATATTATTCACCACGCGCCACACAAGCATATAAGGATTTTCAAGGCTGTTTTGAGTGTCTAAAAAGATGAGAATTTTAAAATGTTTCTCATAATAACACAATTTTTCAAAGCTTTCTTTTACACGCTCTTTTTTATCAAGCAAAATGCAGACAATAGGCGCTTTACTCTCAATATAAAATTGTTTTAAGGCTTTAATTTCAAGTTTTAAACTAAAAAGCTCAAAAAGGGCTTTATCATCCAGTTTTTCAAGCTCGTGCACACTTTTGTGATGAGAAGTGGCGTCAAGTCCTGCCTTGCCCCCATAGCAAGCATTTGGTGAGGCGTGATCAAGCTCATCGCAAATGCCGCTACTGATTAAAAGCTTGCTAGGCTCAAAACGGTTCAATATATAAGGGATTAAAGCTTCGTAATCTTCAAGCTCTGGTGCGTTTTTATCCACAAATAAGGCGTGTTTTACAAAGCTCATTTGTCCCACGCCCCACAAAGCGTGCATAATTTGCTGAGCGTGTGCGGGATATTTTGCGTCAATTTTAGCCAAAATTAAGTTATGAAAGACGCCATTTTCAGGCATTTTATAATCAATTAAATCGGGCACAGAAGTTTGTAAAAGGGGTAAAAAAATGCGCTCCGTGCCCAGTGCCATAAATTTATCCTCTAAAGGCGGCTTACCCACGACAGTAGCTTGAAAAATCGCATCTTTTTTCGCCCAAATTTTTTCGACCTTTATCACAGGAAAAGCAAAAGCTGGCGTGTAAAAGCCTGTGTGATCGCCAAAAGGACCTTCTATTTTAAGCTCCTTTGTATCCACAAAGCCCTCGATGACAAAATCACTATTAAAGGGCACGAAAAGCTCGTTGCTTTCACATTTTGCCAAGATGGCGGGGCTTTTTTTGATAAAGCCATAAAGCAAAAGCTCAAAAATACCCTTAGGCAGCGGAGCTTGCGCACACCAGATGAAAAGTGGGTCGCTACCTATGGCTATGCTTATAGGCATTTTGCGCCCTGCTTTTTTGTATTCGTGAAAAAAATGCGCCGCGTCTTTATGAATTTGTGCATGCAGTAAAAGCTCCTTTTGGCCGCTTACTTGCAAGCGATACATCCCAAGATTATTTTGGCTTTTATCAAGGCTTTGTGTATAAACTTGCCCCATAGTGATAAACTTGCCCGCATCTTTTTGCCAAGTCTTTAAAATAGGCAGTTCATCAAGATTTTCAAGCTCCTCATAAGTAAAATTTCCTCTTTTTTTAAGCCGTTTTGGCACTATATTTTTAAGGCTTAAAAGCATTTTGAAAAAATCAAATTTAGCCTTTAAACCCTTAGGGATATGTAGTTTTGTAAGCTTTTCTATTTCGCTTGCCACGCTTTTGTAATCACGCCCAAAGGCTAAATTTAAAGCCTTTTCATTGCAAAAAGTATTCATCAGCACGCTAAATTTATAATTTTTATTTTCTTTTTTATTCACAGCATTTGTAAAAAGCAAGGCTTTGCCCTCTTTTTTCTTTGCTTCTATGTAGGCAATGTGCGCCATTTCAAGCTCTGTATCAACAGGCGCTTCAATGATTTTAAGCAAATCATTTTCTTTTAAAAGTTCTATAAATCTTTTCATAAATAGTCCTTATTGTGTGTGCTTAAATTGATATCTATTTAAATGGATTTAAAATTTAAGCTTTATTTTAGCGTATAATTTAAAATCAGGACTTAAGAAGTTTAAATTTGTTCTTAGAATTTTTACTTATTTATGGATTGAGTGAATTATTTAAGCAAATTTCATTCCAAAATTTCAAATTTTTAACATAAATTTGAAATTTTTTGCTAAAATAGCTCTTATGAGAGTTGATAAATTTTTAAATGCTGTAAATATCACAAAAAGGCGTGCTGTGGCTGAGGATATGTGTAAAAGTGGCGTTGTCTTTATAAATGAGACTTTAGCAAAACCTGCAAAGGCTGTTAAAATAGGCGATATCATAACTTTAAAGCTAAATGCAGGAGAGCAAAAATATAAAATTCTAGCCCTGCCTATTTTAAAAAATATACCCAAAAATACGCAAAATGAATATGTAGAAAAGCTATAAAAAAGCAAAATTAAAGCAAGATAAATTTAAGAATTTAGATAAGGAAAAAAAATAAAAACTAAAGAATTTATACTAGGCTTAGACGAGCTTGATAAACTTTGTCAAATTTTGCCTGATTGTGGAATTATTTTTTTAAAAGGAGATTTAGCCAGCGGTAAAACAAGCTTGGTGCAAGCTTTTGCTAAATTTAAGGGCATTAAAGAAAGTGTAAATTCGCCTACTTTTAGCATTATGCAAAGTTATGAGGGACAAAATAATTTTAAACTTTTTCATTATGATATTTATCAAAATGGCTTTAAAGTTCTTTTAGAAAATGGGCTTTTTGAGAATTTTTTAGAAAATGGGCTTCATTTAGTAGAATGGGGCGATGAGGAGCTTAAAAGGTGTTTAAATGCCTTTGATATAGAGGTTTTAAGCATTGAAATTTCACTTTTAAAAGATGAAAATAAAAGAAAATATGAGCTTAAAAGGGAGTAAAATTATATTAGCTTTAAAGCAGGAGATAATTTTAAAATTATTTTAAACTTTTAAAAAATTTATAAGTTTAAATTTAGAAATTTAAAGGAGTTTTAGTATTGAGAGAATCTTTAAATTTATAAGTTTAAATTTAAATTAAATTTAATTTTACAAAAAAATTAAATTTAAAAAATAAAAGTTAAAAACTAAATATTTTTAAATAAAATTAAAATTTTAATATAAAGGAAAATTAAAAAAATAAATGAGTAAATTAGAGGCTAGAAATTTACAAAAAATCATTAAAAAAGCAAAAATCATCCACGGCATTTCACTTGAGGTGAGCAGTGGCGAGGTTGTGGGGCTTTTAGGTCCTAATGGAGCGGGAAAGACTACGACTTTTTATATGATTTGTGGGCTTATTTTGCCAAATTTAGGGCAGGTTTTATTAGATGGCGAGGATATTACTAAGCTAAGTTTAAGCAAAAGAGCACGCGCTGGCATAGGCTATTTACCGCAAGAAAGCAGCATTTTTAAGGACTTAAGCGTGGAGGATAATTTACTTTTAGCCGCGCAGTTTATTTACAAGGATGAAAAAATTTTACAAGAAAGGGTCGAAAAAATGCTCGAACTTTTAAGCATAGAGCCCATTCGTATGAGAAAGGGGCTAAGCCTTAGCGGTGGAGAGCGAAGACGCTGCGAGATAGCGCGTAGTTTGATATGTGAGCCTAAATTTTTACTGCTTGATGAGCCTTTTGCAGGCGTTGATCCTATCGCTGTAGCTGAAATTCAACGCTTAATAGCCGAGCTAAAAGCACTAGACATAGGCATTTTAATCACAGATCACAATGTAAGAGAGACCTTAGCAATTTGCGATAAAACCTATGTCATAAGATCAGGTAGCCTTTTAGCAAGCGGCAGTGCTAGCGAAATTTCAAATCACGAAGATGTGAGAAAATACTACTTAGGAGCGGAGTTTAAACTCCTTGAATAATGCTGAAACAAAAATTAAGTCAAGCACCTAAAAATAAGCTTTCACAAACCCTTCGCAGCTGGCTTCCTATACTGCAAGCTAATATTGAGGATTTAAAAGAAAGTTTAAGCGAGATGACAAAGGATAATCCCTTTGTAAGCGTGGAGCAAAGCAAGGCTTATTTATATAAGGGGCGTAAAAATTATTTTAATGAGCTTAGTAAAAATTCCATAAGCGATACTTTAGAGGCTACAAGCATAGCTAAAACAAGCGTTTATGAGAATTTAAGTGAGCAGATTAATACTTCAAGCACCCTTTTTCCCACGCAAAAATCACAAGATATCGCGCTAAAAATCCTTGAGTGCTTAAACAGCGAGGGCTATTTTGAGTATGATGCAGAGCTTTTTAAGGATTATTCTAATGACGAGATAGAAAGGGTGAGAAAAAGATTTAAATTCCTTGAGCCTGTGGGCGTTGGGGCGCGTGATTTAAAGGAGGCTTATTTATTTGCTTTATCAAATTTAGATTTAAGCGATGAGCTTTTTGAGTATTGTTCTTATTTAATCAATGATTTATCCAATTTGCAAAGCTATGCTAAGGACAGTCTTTACAAAGAGGCTTTAGCGGTTATAAAGCGCATTTCAATGCCACCTTTTTTGCCCTTTTTTGAAGACAGCCAGCAAATCGTGCCTGATATTTTTATTTATAAAGAAGATGGGGAGATTAAAATAAAAATAAATGATGAGTATTACCCTGAAATAACGCTACAAACGGATGATATGAATGATGAGTTTTTAAATGCTTATATAAAAGAAGCTAAGAATTTGATCGACGCGCTTGAAATGAGAAAGGCAACGCTTTTAAAAGTGGGCTTGATGATAATCGAGCATCAATATGACTTTTTCACAGGCAAAGAAATAAAGCCTATGAAATTAAGCGATTTAGCTCAAGACCTAGAAAGAAACGCGAGCACGGTTTCAAGGGCTATTGCAAATAAATATTTAAGCTATGAGGGAAAATTAGTCCCGCTTAAGTTTTTCTTTTCAACTGCTCTTGATGAAGAGGGCGAGACTTCAAATATCTCTATAAAAG
>CAKVAF010000021.1 GCA_934718785.1 uncultured Campylobacter sp.
GTTTTAGCCGATTTAGCGATGAATGATTTAAACGCTTTTGCTAAGATTGTCGAGCAGGCTAAAAAGGCGATTGCTTAATCTCTTTAAATTTTAAACTCTTTTTGCCTAGATTTTAAATTTAGGCAAAATTTACTTTCTAAAAATCTCACAAAATTCATTGATTGACTTGATTTTATTATTTATCAGCTATTATAAATTTATTGATATTTTTTGCTCTTACAAATTTTCATCATTCATGGACTAAAGAAAAAATGAGTTTTTGTTTTTTTATTGCAAGATAGTGGGTGAAAAATTTGCAATATATTTTCTCATCGTTTCGCTCTTTATAATAGGCATTAGAACTTAGCAGCAAAGAATTTGAGCTTAAATTTAGGCTTAAATTTTTGCAAATATTTAAATTTGTATTCAAATTTTTACAAAGCCCTACTTTATCAATGCTCTCAAAGCCAAGATTTGCAAATTTTAAAAGCGCTTCTTTTAGTGTAAAAATTTCATAAAAGCATTTTAAAGGCTCATTTGCTCGCTCTATTAAAGTGCGCTCATAAGCATTAAAAGCAAAATCAAGTGCGGGTTTTATTTTTCTAGGCTTTAAAATTTCAATATCTGCGCCTATTTTAAAATTTGCACGCGCTATTAAAACAAGTTCTTTTTTATGAGAAAGGCTAGAAAAGCTACTTTTAACGCTGCCGTCAATTTTTATCATCAAAGCACGCGAATTGATAAAACTTTGATTGTTTTGAAGCCCTTTAAATTCATTAAAGCGCGCCTTATCTGAAGCATTTAGAGCATTTTCATCAAAAAATTTACTCAAATCATCTGTGCCCAAGCTCAATAAAATCAAATTTTCATTTAAATTTAAATCTTTTAAAGTGCTTAATTTTACAAAAGTTTTAAGTTTTTTATCAAAAAGAAAATGCCTAATCAAAGAGTTGTCCCATTTAGTTTTAACTCAATTTTAGCATTCTTTTGTTAAAATGAGAAAATTTTTTAAAGGATAATTTTGAAAGAAGTTGATATTTTAATTATCGGTGCAGGACCCAGTGGATCGGTCGTTAGCGCGCTTTTAAATAAGCATAAAGATTTAAAAATTTTAGTCGTTGAAAAAGAACTTTTCCCACGCTTTGTCATCGGTGAGAGTTTGCTTCCTTTTTGTATGCAAATGCTTGAAGAAGCAGGCTTTTTAGAAGCTGTAAAAGCACACGGCTTTCAGTTTAAAAACGGCGCTGCGTTTTCTTATAAAGATGAATACCGCTATTTTGACTTTTGCGATAAAAGCTCAGCAGGATATGGCACGACTTTTCAGGTGCAAAGGGGCGATTTTGACAAGCTTTTGATTGATGAGGCAATAAAGCAAGGCGTTGAAGTGAAATTTCAAACCTGCGTTGAAGATGTTAAATTCCAAGCAGACTTCGCACTTGTAAGCCTTAAGGACTTAAAAGAGAATAAAAACTTTGAACTAAAAGCTAAATTCATCATCGATGCAAGCGGTTATGGACGCGTTTTGCCTAGGATAATGGATCTTGAAACGCCTTCAAATTTAGCCGCGCGTAAGGCTTATTTCACACACATTGAAGACAATATCAGCGAAGTGCTTTATGATAGGAAAAAAATTCTCATCACCACGCACCCTGAGATGAAAGAAGTGTGGTTTTGGCTCATTCCTTTTTCAAATGGTCGTTGTTCTTTAGGCGTTGTCGGCGAGCCTAAATTTGTGGATATTCAAGGACTTGATGAGTTAGAAACCCTTAAAACTCACACTTTCAAAGCCCCACTTTTAAAAAGGCTTTTAAAAGACGCTAAATTTGACACGCCAGTGCGCTCTATTCACTCTTATTCTAAAGATGTCAAAACGCTTTTTGGCGAGCGTTTTTTACTGCTTGGAAATGCGAGCGAGTTTTTAGACCCTGTTTTTAGCTCTGGTGTAAGCATTGCGATGTATTCAGCGCATTTAGCAGCAAAGCTTGCTCCACGCATTTTAAAAGGCGAAAAGCTTGATTTAAACGAGCTTTACGCAAAGCCTTTAATGCTAGGTATTAACACCTTTAGAACCTATGTTGAAGGCTGGTATGATGGCTCATTTCAGCGTGTGATTTATACCAAAAATGAAAATAACGACATCAAAAGGCAGATTTGCTCCATTTTAGCAGGCTATGCGTGGGATATGAGCAATGTTTATGTGAGAAAATCAAAAGAAGCTTTAAAGGCTTTGGAGGCTTATTGTTAAGTGTTTTGAATGATTTTAAAATTTCAAATGAGCTTAAAACTTGCTCTTTAAAGCAGAAATTTATACAAATTTCAAAGCTTGATTTTTTAAGAAAATTCTTTTTAAAAGTCTTGCTGTGTTTAAGCTTAAGTTTTTTTCTAGCTTGTGCGCCCACTTATCAAAGCATTGATTTAGCGCCCTTTGAGCTTAAAGTTTTTGAGATAAAAAAAGAGCAAAAAAGTGAAATTTTATACCTTAGACATAAAAACAACATTTATCAATTCGCGCTTTTTGATGCTTTTGGCGCGCCCCTTGCTTCAAAGATTTTTGAAAATAATGTTTTTAAAAATGATAAATTTCTACCCAGTAAAAAAGACTATGAGCCGCTATTTTATGAGATTTTAAAGATGATTGAAAAAAATAAAATGAGTATGGATTATAAAGAATTTAAGGTAAAAGAGCTTTGAAAGTTTATTTAAGTAAGCCAGACATTGTCTGTGCAGCAGGAAATAACAGCGAGCAAGTCTTTGAAAGGCTTTTAAACAATGAGTGCTTTTTAAGCTTGAATGATGAATTTACAAGCAAAGCCTTTTATCTAGGCAAATGCAAAGATTTAAAAGCCCTACCCAAAGAAATCGCGCCTTTTTATCAAACCAGAACCAATCAAATTCTTTATAACGCTTTTTTAGAGCTTGAAAGCCTAATTTACGAGCTTAAAAAGGACTTTGAAAAAGCAAGCTTTGGCATTGTCGTTGGCACAAGCACGACAGGCGTTGAAGAAAATTATCAAGCGATTAAAGCAAGAAAAGCTTATATGAGCGAGCGCAACAGCCTGAGTAATCCTGCAGCCTTTCTTAACACGCTTTTTGATTTAAACGCGCTTAATTTTGGTGTTTCATCAGCTTGCACTTCAGGCGCAAAGGCTTTAATGCAAGGCGCGAGGCTCATTAAATCAGGACTTTGTGATATTGTTTTAGTTGCGGGAGTGGATAGCTTAAATACACTGACAATTAATGGTTTTAAAGCCCTTGATATACTTTCAAGCTCTATTTGTAAGCCTTTTGATAAAAATAGAGACGGCATAAATATCGGCGAGGGCGCGGCTAGCTTTATTCTAATCAGTGAAAAAATTTATAAAAGCCTTGAAAATGCGCTTAAAAGTGAATTTAAACTCGAGCTAAAAGCCTATAAAAGCAACAACGACGCCTTTCACATCACACAGCCAAAGGCGCAAAACCCCGATCTTAGCATGCTTTTAAAGGCTTTACTTGATGAAGCAGAACTTAAAGTGGAGCAAATTGATTACATTTCTTTGCACGGCACAGGCACGCAGTCAAATGATTTAATGGAAAGTGCGCTTTTTTCGCCACTTTTTAAAAACACGCCAAGCTCAAGTATCAAGCATTTAATCGGCCACACGCTTGCTGCAGCAGGCAGTATCGAGGCTGCACTTTGTGCTAAGCTCATTTTAAAAAGCTTAGAAAACTCGCAAACGCCTTTACTTGCACAGCAAGAGCGAATCAAAGATAAGGCTTTGAAGCCTTTGAATTTAGTCAAAAAAGGCGATAAAGCACGCGTTTTAAACGCACTTTCAAGCTCGTTTGCTTTTGGCGGGGATAATACACTTTTGATTTTAGGAGCAAAAGATGATGAGCGCGCTTAATTTATTGCCACACAGCAATAAAATGCTTTTAATTGATGAAGTTGTCGAGTTTAAACAAGATTTTATCCACACTAAAACGCGCATTAACAAGGACAATGCCTTTTTGAAAAATGATGAATTTGCCACTTTTCAAGGCGTTGAAATTATGGCGCAAAGCTTAGGATGTCTAAAAAGCCTACTTTGTGCGGATAAAGAAGCTAAACTTGGCTTTTTGCTGGGTATAAGAAATTTTGAAATTCTCACGCCTTTTATAAAAAGTGGCGCGATTTTACACGTTAAAAGCAAATTGTCTTTACAAGATGAAAGCGGCTTTGGCGTCTATGAATGCGAGCTTTTTTGCGAAAATGATACAAGCTTAGAGCTTGTAGCTAAAGCAAATTTAAGCGTTTTAAGTCCAAATGACGAACTTTTGAAAGAGATTTTTCAAAACAGATGATAAATCACATCACTTTTGAAATTTTTGTGAAATATGAATGTATTGAAATAGATTGATTTTTTAGTCTCATTTATGATTTTAACAAAACTCATTTTTTTAGCTTAAACACCTTGCCGTTTTTATCGTTTATAACGAGCTCGAACAAATCTTTATCATAATGATTTAAGAAAAACATTTGCACATAAGCACTTTCAAACATCGATTTATCCATAATGATAAACTGCATAGGATAGACAAAATTTTGCTTAAGTATGAAGACAAAATATTTTGCATTTTTATCCAGCACTATGTTTTTAAACTCGCCTTTTTCAATATTTGAAATGTCATAAATGCTATTAATGGCTAGCTTTTTATCCCCTACTACTAGGCTTTTAAAGTCATTTTCTATGATAAAGCCATTACTTAGCACGATTTGAGGCTCGCTAGCAAGAGCAAGTGCGGTGCTAAAGATAAAAGGCTGATTGAGCTCGCCATTACTTAAATCAATCTTAGAAAAACTAGCCACAGTGGAAAAAATAGCCGCCATTCTAGCGGGCATATAAAGATAAATGTCGCGAGTTTTAGGACTTGGAATTTTAAAATTCTTATCTTTCAAGCTTTCAAAAAATAAAAATTCATTGCTTTTATTATAATCTTTCATCATAGCCTTTAAAATATCGCTGCCATTTTGAGCGCTCCAGTTATTATCAAAGCTTTTTTCTGTGTATTCTACGCTAAGGCGCGCCATATTTGCACTTGAGTTTTCATCACTACTTAACACAAAAGAGGGAAAAAAATTATCCTTGCCTAGGTGTTTGCCCCCATCTACTAGGGTTTTGACATCGCTATAATAACGAAGCGCATAGCCATAATCCCACCAAGTGATGACATAATCTTCAGGCTTTGCTATACTTTTAAGCTTATCTAGGCTTTTAACTTCGGCATTTGTAAGAACAGTTGAGGCCTTATATTTATAAATGTGCTCAATTGCAAAGCCAAGTGATAAAAAGCTAAGGCTAAAAACAAAGATAAAAGAAGCTGTTTTAAAAAAGCTAAATTTAAGCATTAAAGCCGTAAAAAATAAAGCTAAAAAAAGTATGAAAAACTCTAAAGAAAGATCATTTAAAAAAAGGGCAAAAAATAAAAGGGCAAAAATAGCCAGCACAAAGCTTGTAAAAAGATAAAAATTTAGCTCTTTTAAAGCCTTGAAATTTGAAATTTTATCCCCCATAAAAACGCAAAAATATCCAAGCCCTAAAGCCATCACAGGCACAGCATAAATGGTAAATCTAAGCCCTGCAAAAAAGGCTAAAAAGCCAAGTAAAAGCAAAGGCAAAAATAAAATCACACTTTTATGCTTTTTAATGAGCATAAAAAGGCCTGCTATACTAAATAAAAAGGCTAACTCACTAGAGCTAATGCGGCGCGCAAAGGTAGCTAGGTCTATGTTGCTTACTTCTTGTATGGTTTTGCTGACATTAAAATAGACGAAATTTTTACTCAAACTAGCGCTAGCATCGCTTTTAAAAATATAAAAATCAAGCTGATATAAAATAGGCTCAAGCCCGCCGCTTAAAAAAAGCAAAATCAAGGATAAAATACCCAAAAAAGCTAGTAAAAGTGGCTTAAAAAGAACATTTTTAAGCACAAAAAAGGCAAATAAAAGGGCTAAAAGTGCTAACTCATAATACCAGGCGATGGGAGAAAGAGCTATAATCATAAAGATTAAAGCCATAAAAAACAATCTATCTTTTATGTGAAAAATGAGAGTATAGAGTAAAAAAAGTCCCATTAAAGCGACATTTAAGGTATAGCTTGAGGGATAATACCAAAGATAAAAGCTCATTATTAAAGGTAGGGCTATTAAACTAAGATGATCGCGCTTTATGATGAGTTTTATTAAAAAATATACAAAAAAGCAAGGAAGCACCGTTACTAGCATATCTGTATCATAATAGCCTATCATCGTGCGGTTATAATAACTTACCGCAACGCTTGCAAAAAGTGCTGCTAAAAAGCCTGCAAATCTTTCTTTATATAAATTTGCAATGAGAATGAGCGGGATGATAATCAAGGAGCTAAAAAAGGCACTCATATATAAAATAATGCTTTCAAAGCTAAAGGGCGTGAGCTTATAAATATAATAAGTAAGGCTTGAAAGTGGGCTATTAAAATAAGATAGGTCATTGGGCTGATGAAAGCCTGCTATCATATCTCTAGCGCCCTCAGCAAAGGCGTAGCCGTCATTTGAGTTTATCATCAATTCATTATTAAAATAAAAGGGCTCAAAAGAGCTCGCCCAAAATACCCAGTAAAGCCTACAAACAAAGCTAAAAGCGTAAGCGATGAGAAGATAATAAAAAAGATTGATTTGATTTAAATTTGTAAAATAAGAATTTAAAGGATAATGCGTTAAAAGGCTTGGATCAGACGCTTTTGTGCTAGGCTTTGCTACTTGTTTAAAATTTTTATTTATTTTTTTTTGCATTCTTTATCCTTATAAAATTATAAAATTTCTTTAAATGCAAAAAATTTTACTTTAAAAATTTAAATATTTGGAATTTTCTAAGGATATTAAAGCAGCTGTTTAAATTTATAATTCATTTCTTTTTGCTAAATGTGAAAATATGAAACAAAGAATTTTGATTTCGTTTCAGTTTTATTTCAAATTATCAAATTTCAGGTAATTTTAATAAAATATAATTTATGATTTATAGATAAAAACTTTTTTAAAGGAAAAGTGATGAATTTTGACGAAATCAAAGCAAGGCTTGATTTGCTTGAAAAAAGCCCAGGCTTAAAAGAGGGGCAAAGCATACCGCAAGCTTTGGAAAAAGCGGGCTTTTCGCGCCGTGATTTTATGAAATGGGCGGGTGCGATGACGGCGTTTTTAGCCTTACCTACGACTTTTACTCCCCTTGTGGCGCGCGCAGCTGAGCTAGCGGACCGTCTGCCTGTGGTGTGGCTTCATATGGCTGAATGCACGGGCTGTAGTGAAAGCTTATTAAGAAGTGATACGCCAACGATTGATAGTCTCATTTTTGATTATATCTCGCTTGAATACCACGAAACCGTGATGGCAGCAAGTGGCTGGCAAGCTGAAGCGAATTTATCAGACGCGATTAAAAAACACAAGGGCAATTATGTGTTGATGGTTGAGGGTGGCATTCCTATGGGCGATACTGAAAGCTATCTCACTGTGGGACCGCACGGCAAAACGGGCTATCAAATTTCAAAAGAAGCGTGCGAGAGCGCGGCGCATATTTTAGCCATTGGCACCTGTTCTTCTTTTGGCGGTATTCAAGCTGCGCGTCCTAATCCAAGCAACGCTCAGCCTTTAAACAAGGTTACAAGCAGACAAGTCATCAATGTACCGGGCTGTCCGCCGAGTGAAAAAAATATCGTGGGCAATGTGCTTCAGTTTTTACTCTTTAAAGAACCCCCAGCCCTTGATGTATTTAACCGCCCAAAATGGGCTTATGGACTACGCATTCACGATCTTTGCGAAAGACGCGGACACTTTGATGCGGGCGAGTTTGTAGAACATTTTGGCGATGAGGGCGCAAAAAATGGTTATTGTCTTTATAAAGTAGGCTGTAAAGGACCTTATACTTTTAATAACTGCTCTAGAGAGAGATTTAACGCGCACACTTCATGGCCTATTCAAGCAGGGCATGGCTGCATAGGCTGCAGTGAGCCAAATTTCTGGGATAGAATGGGTCCTTTTGAAGAGCCTATGGCAAGTCATAAATTTGACTCTGTGTTTGGTGGCTTGGGAGCTGATGCGGTAGCGGATAAAATCGGCATTGGTATTTTGTGCCTTGCAGGCGTGGCGGTGGCGGCGCATGCGGTGATTGGCGCGATGAGTTCTAAAGTGAATAAGGAGTAAAAATGAGCAAGAAAATAATCGTAGATCCTATCACAAGGATAGAAGGACACTTAAGAGTTGAAGTCGTTGTCGATGATAATAATGTCGTTAAAGAAGCTTACACAGGCTCGACACTTTGGCGGGGCATTGAAACCATCGTGCGCGGACGCGATCCTAGAGATGCGGGCTTTATGACTCAAAGAATTTGTGGAGTTTGCACATTTTCACACTACCGCGCAGGCATTGTGGCTGTTGAAGACGCGCTGGGTATCACGCCCCCACTTAATGCGCTTTTAACGCGCACTTTGATGAATGCTGCTCTTTATTTACACGATCATATCGTGCATTTTTATCAACTTCACGCGCTGGATTGGGTCGATATTGTCAGCGCTTTAAGTGCGGATGTAAAAAAGGCAAGCGATTTAGCTTTTGCCTACACAGACGCGCCTTTTGCCACAGGTGCGGATAAACTTTTAGAAGTGCAAAAAAAGGTCAAAGCCTTTGTAGATAAAGGAAATTTAGGACCTTTTGCGAATGCTTATTATGGACATCCTACTTATCGCTTGAATGCAGAACAAAATTTAATCGCGCTTTCTCATTATTTAGAATGCTTAAGAATTCAAAGAATCGTGGCTCAAGCTATGGCGATTTTTGGAGCGAAAAATCCACACCCACAAAGCTTAACCGTGGGCGGTGTAACCTGTGTTATGGATTTGCTCAGTCCTGCTAGAATGGGCGAGTATTTAGAAAAAATGCGCGAAGTGGTGGATTTTGTAAACCGTGCTTATTATCCTGATTTGATCATGGCGGGCAAGGCTTATGCGAATGAATCAAGCGTTACAAATGATGTGGGCGTGGCTAATTTGCTCACTTACAAAGAATTTCAATATGGCGCAAATGATTGGCTTTTTGAGGGCGGTATCATTAAAAATGGCGATCTTAGCAAGGTTTATGAAGTCGATGAAGAAAAAATCACCGAAGAAGCCACACACTCATGGTATGCGAAAAATGAACCACTTCATCCTTATGATGGGGATACAACGCCAAATTACACAGGGCTTGTTGATGGCGAGAGTATCGATGATAAGGGCAATGTAGCGCACACTAAGAATTTTAACACCGCTGGAAAATACAGCTGGATCAAAGCCCCACGCTATGATGGCGAGCCTATGCAAGTAGGACCTTTGTCAAATATCGTAGTCAATTACGCTAAAGGTAATGAAGTCGTCATTAAAGCTGTGGATAAATTCCTTAAAGAAACGGGACTACCTTTGCCTGCGGTACTTAGCACACTAGGACGCACTGCGACGCGTTGTTTAGAAGCGACAATCATTGGCGAAAATGTTTTCAAAGCCTTTGATAATTTAGTCAACAATATAAAAGTTGATGAAAGCACTTGCGCGCCTTATGTCATTGATAATACAAAAGAATACAAGGGCAGATATATAGGAAACGCTCCGCGCGGAACGCTCAGTCACTGGTGTAGGATCAAAAACGGCGTGATTGAAAATTGGCAAGCTGTGGTGCCATCGACTTGGAATGCAAGTCCAAAAGATGCTAATGGCAAGGGCGGAAGCTATGAAGAATGCTTAATCGGGCTTAAAATCGCTGATGTGAAACAACCGCTTGAAATCATTCGCAAAATTCACTCTTATGATCCATGTATCGCTTGTGCTGTGCATGTTATGGATACCAAGGGCAATAATTTAAGCGAATATAAAGTCAATGTAAATTTATAGGAGAAGCAAAGTGTCAGAAAGAATCGCACTCAACAGCCTTAGAGCTGATCTTGACGGGCAGCCGCGCCGAACAGAGTATGAATTTAGCATATGCTTACGCGCCACACACTGGCTAAGAGCTATCAGCATAGTTATTCTCGTAGGCACTGGCTTTTATTTTTCTTATGTGTTTCAAAGCCCCGTGAGTAATGGCGAGCCTGTGAATTTTATGCAGGCAAAATATCGCTTCGTGCATGAAGTAGCAGGCTTTGTGCTGATTGCTTGTATCTTTTTTAAGGTATATTTGTTTTTCTTTGACAAGATGAGTCATAAAGAGCGCGTGAGCATGAAAGACGCGCTTAATCTTAAAGTATGGATAGAACAGATTAAATTTTATCTTTTTATCGGCAAGCATCCGCACCTTAAGGGTTGTTACAATCCTTTGCAGTTTGCAACTTACACCTTTTTTTATGCTGTCATGTTTGGCATTATTTTAACTGGACTCATTTTATATGTGCATGTCTATCACGAGGGACTTGGTGGGCTTTTGTATAATGCTTTGCGTCCTTTTGAAGTGATGTTTGGCGGGCTTGCTGAGGTGCGCACTTATCACCGCATTTTAATGTGGGTGGTGATCATTTTCTTGCCGGTGCATATTTATATGGCTGTATTTAACTCGATCAAAGGGCGCGATGGCAGCTTAGACGCCATTTTTAGCGGCTATAAATACATTAGAGATGATGAGAGATTTTAAAAGATTTTGAAATACTTGGTGCTAGGCATTGGAAATATTATGTTTGCGGATGAGGGCATAGGCGTTCATCTTTGCAAACAAATTTCCAAAAACTACGAATTTTCTCATCCGCAAAGTTACACCCTTGATTTTATTGACGGGGGTACGCTTGCTATGCAGCTTAGCTATATCATTGCAAAGTATGATAAAATGATAGTGATTGATTGCATAGAAGCCGATAACGCTAAAATCGGCGATGTTTTTTTCTTTCCTTACTCTGCCATGCCAAAGCAAATCAGCTGGAGCGGCTCAGCTCACGAAGTAGAAATGCTTCAAACTTTGCAGTATATGGAGCTTCTGGGCGATTTGCCCCAAACTCAAATTCTAGCTGTGGTGCCAAAGCGCATTGAGCCTATGAGCTTTGAATTATCACCCCAGATTATAAAAGCTGCACCTTTGCTTGAAAAAACCTTGCTTGATCATTTACAAAAAGAAGGCTTTGCTTATAAAAAAATCGCGGATTTTTCTTTACAAGAGCTTGCAAAGAATGCTTATAAAAATGAATGAAATTTTAAATTCTAGTTTTTGTTTTGTTTAAAATTCTTATATAAATTTAGCTTTGGAATTTAGAGATTTAAAAAATGTTTCCAAAATGTTTCCAAGTTGTTTTAAACTTATATTACTTTTTTAAAAGGAGATTTTATGAAAAAAATTATGTTAAGTGCTGCTGTGAGCGCTTGTGTGGTGAGTTTTGCAAGTGCAGAGCTAAAAATCGCAGGTTCTTCAACCGTGTATCCTTTTACGAGCTTTGTCGCTGAAGAATACGCAGCTGTGAATAAAACTAAAACCCCAGTTGTTGAAAGCACAGGTACAGGCGGTGGTTTTAAGGTATTTTGCGAAGGTAAAACAGACATTTCAAACGCTTCAAGAGCGATTAAAACAAGTGAATTTGACGCTTGCAAAAAAGCTGGCGTGACTGATATTGTGGGTGTGATGATAGGTTATGATGGTATTGTTTTAGCTCAAAATAAATCAAACGCTCCTGTAAATATCACTATGGAGCAACTTTTCTTAGCCTTAGCTAAAGAAGTGCCACAAAATGGCAAACTCGTGCCAAATCCTTACACAAAATGGAATCAAATCGATAAAAGCTTGCCAAGTCGCAAAATTAGCGTTTATGGTCCTCCATCAAGCTCAGGCACAAGAGATACAATCGAAGAGCTTGTAATGAGCGCTATGTCAAAGAAATTTAAAGAATACGGCGATCAAGCGGGCAAATATAAAACCATTCGCCAAGATGCAGCCTATATCCCAAGTGGCGAAAATGATAATTTGATCGTGACTAAGCTTGTAGCCGATAAAGAAGCTTTCGGGCTCTTTGGTTATGGCTTTTTAGCAAGCAATAAAGATAAAATCAACGCTGCAACAATCGATGGTATCGTGGCTAATGAAGCAAATATAGCAGCTGGAAAATACGAGCTTGCAAGAAGTTTATACATTTATCTTAACGCGAAAAATAAAGAAACTTTGAAATTTGCCGAACTTTACATGAGCGATGATTTAGCAAAAAGCGGTGGCGAGCTTGAAAAAATCGGTCTTGTGCCACTTGATGCAAGCCATTTAAAAGCTTCACAAGAGCATGTTAAAAAAGCTGGCAAGCTTAATGATAATTTAGTAAAAGCAGGAAAAGTATTTTGATTAAAGAAAAGATTATTAAATCAATCCTTTTTCTTTGTGCCTTTGTAAGCGTGGTGGTGAGC
>CAKVAF010000022.1 GCA_934718785.1 uncultured Campylobacter sp.
TTAACGATGAAAATCAAAAATTAAATTATCAAACCATTCCTGCAAATTTAGCTTGGGAGATGAATTTGCCTTTGCCACCGGGCTATAAATTATTTCTTTTTGTTTTAGCAGGCACAGGAATGAATGCTACAACGTATTTATTAAGACATTGCGGCGTTAAAATAACTACCTATTGGTATCCTATGGATATTCAATATATAGAAAGTTATAATTTACTTAAGGATAAAACAAATTTTGTTGCTATACCGCTTAACAATAATGAAAAATTGATTCATCTTCTTACCCATAGAGCACCTGCTATTTGTATTTTAAGAGATCCTATTTCTCAAATCAAACCTTATTTCAATCATCATGGAGGAATAAATAATAATAAAATTATTAGGGAGTTTAATCTCGGAACAGATTTGAATGAACTTTTTCGGGTCAATATACCCTATCAGTTTCGTTTTGCAGATGGTACGGGCCCAAATTTAGAGGCAGGAATTAATTATTTTTCTCAAAATGATGGGCAAGGACATTTTTATTTAGATTTTTTAGTCCGAGCAACTAAGAATATTGTTACGGAATTAAATTATTTTAAAATGGATGAGATTAAACCTGAAGCCGCGTATGATACTTTTTGCAAATTAGCAGATAAATTTAATTTTCAAAAACCTAACAAAAGTGATATTTTATTTAGAAAAAATACAGGTTCAATGGATGAGTTGGCTGATTCTTACTTTTTTCCTAGAAAGATGTTTGTAGAATTAAAGGATAAAACAATTAGTTTTGAAGTCTTAAACTATCAAAATGAAAGTGAAAAAACAAATTATATTAAGGAATTCACGCAAAATGAATATATTACAAATACTTTGAAAGTGGGTTTATTTTGCGATAAGAAAGATTTTCAAATACTAAAAGAAAGTTCCAAATTTAAGGAAGTCCAAATGTATCTACAAGAATACTTCAAACGCTTGCAAGGATTTTATGAGAAAACAGCCAAATCCTTAATTACTGAAAATAAAATTTTAACTTATATGAAAGAACATTCTTTTCTACTTTCGGCTTATAAAAAAATTTTTGATAATTGCTATAGTGAAGTGCGTAAAAATCGCCCAGATATTATCGCGTCGTGGAAATACTACGCTGAGTTTGAAAGGCTTTGCAAGGAGTTTGGGGTTTGAGTTTGCATTATGATGAGAAACACGAAGTAGTGAGTGCATTGTTTTTATTTATTAATATGAGATTGCTTCGCTCGCAATGACAGATTGAGTATTTTAAATTTAAAAAGGAGAAAACATGAAATCAAAAGGAGTTTTACGATGAAACAAGGAGATTTTAGCACTCTTGCTAAACACTATCATAACCGCCCTGCATATAGTGCCTACTTACTTAGTAAGCTTTTACGCTGCGTCAATGATGAAAATTTGCCCTTAAGCGAATTTAAGGTCGCTGAAGTAGGCGCTGGCACAGCTAAGCTTACAAAAATGCTTGCAAAAGACTTTGGCTTACAAGTTGAAGCTGTCGAGCCCAATGATGAAATGCGTGCCGAGGGCATTAAGGATACTAAAAATTTAAGTATAAATTGGCACAAAGGAAGTGGCGAGGACACCACGCTTAAGAGTCAAAGTGCAAATTGGCTTGTGATGGCAAGCTCCTTTCACTGGACTGATCCTAAAAAATCTTTGCCAGAATTTGCAAGGGTTTTAAAAGGAGAAAGCTTAAAAAAGAGTGAAAAAAGCTTAAATAGCGGCAAAAACTCACATTCCTCACAAGGGGGGGGGGGGGTATGGCTATTTTAGCATTATCTACAACCCACGCCACATCGTAAAAGGCTCGATTTTTGATGAAATCGAAGAAGAAATTAAGAATATTACTCCAGAGCTTACTCGCGTGAGTAGTGGCTCTCAAAATGTGAAAAATTGGGATGAAATCCTTGTAAGCACAGGAGATTTTACAGACTGCTTTTTTATGGAGTGTGATTATAGTGAAGTATGGAGCAAAGAGCGATATATGGGAGCTTGGCACTCTGTAAATGATATACAAGCACAAGCAGGTGAAAAGAAATGGCAAAAGATTTTGCAAATGATAGAAAGCAAAATCAAGAACCTTGATGAGCTGGTAATCCCTTATAAAATAAGGGCTTGGACGGCTAGAAAGGCTTAAAATTTCGCACCTGCTTTTTTTTTAAAGAAAGGTGCGAAATGAAAAAAATTGTAGAACAAGTTTGGGACTATACAAAACACGCTAAATTTTATGAATACAGACCAAATTATGCGCAAAAAAGTATAGATATGTTGCTAAGTTTAGCCAAAAATGAGCCAAATGAGAGGCTAAAAGTCGCAGATATTGGCGCTGGAACTGGAAATTTAAGTGTGATGCTTTTAGAAAGAGGATGTGAAGTAGTAAGCGTAGAGCCAAATGATGCGATGAGAGAGATAGGCATAGAGCGAACAAAGGGTGCTAATATCAAGTGGGTGCGTGCCACGGGACTTGAAACAGGGCTTGAAAATGCTAGTTTTGACTGGGTAACATTTGGCTCTAGTTTTAATGTGATGGATAGAAACAAGGCTTTAGAAGAAGCTCACCGTTTATTAAAAATGGGGCGTTATTTTTCTTGTATGTGGAATCACAGAGATTTAAATGATGAGATTCAAAAAATAGCTCAAAAATGTATTTTAGAGCTTGTGCCAAATTATGAAACGGGGGTGCGCCGTGAAGATCAGCGTCCTGTGATTGAAAAAAAGAAAGATTTGTTTGATTTAGTCGTGTATTTAGAAGAAGATTTTTACTTTCATCAAAGTAGAGCTAATTATATCAAGGCTTGGCAAAGTGTGAAAAATCCTTACTGGGACTTAGAGAGCAAAGACGGACAAACACTTTTTGAAAAAATCATCAAACTTTGGGAAAAAGAACTACCAAATGACTTTGACATAAAATACACAACAAGGGCTTGGAGTGCTAAAAAAGTGGGTAAAGGGCTTTAAAAGCTAGAAAGGAAAAATATGCAAAAACTAAACTTTGAGACTAAGGCAGGGAATTTAAAAAATTTACAAAACAAGCTTAAGAGTGCTAAAATTTTGCCCTTAATCATCACAAGTTTAAAAGAATTTCAAAAAAATGAAGAGATTGTTTTTAAAAATATTTTAGAGCTAAATGCTGATAAAATCATCATTAGAAGCAGCTCACAAAGCGAGGATACAAAGGGCTTTTCAAATGCTGGGGCCTTTTTATCCCTAGCAAAGATTAAAGCACAGGATAAAAAAGAAGTTAAAAAAGCTCTTTTAAAAGTAGCAAGCTCAATGCCTAGTGAAAAAGATGAAATTTTAATCCAGCCTTGCTTAGAAAAAATTAGCCTTTGTGGTGTAGCATTTAGTGCAGATAAGGATAATCTAGCGCCCTATTTTTGCATACAATATGATGAAAGCGGCAGTAATGATAGCATTACAAGTGGAGCAAAAACAAAGATTAAAAGCTTTTTTCACTATAAATTTGCTCCCTTGCCACAAAATAAGCATTTAAGTGCTATCATAAAGCTTATAAAAGAGCTTGAAAAAATTTATGAATATACTTTTTTAGATATAGAATTTGCCTTTGCTAAGGATGAGTTTTTGCATTTAAAAAATTTAAATAAAAAAGCTCATTTACAAGAAAAACTCTATCTTTTGCAAGTGCGCCCTATAAGCACGCAAAATAAATTAAATCTTTATGAAGCACTGCCAAAACAGGCTTTAAATAGACTTTACAAAAGGCTTATAAGCCTTCAAATGCCAAAGCCTCGCATTTTAGGTAAAAAGGCTCTTTTTGGCGTGATGCCTGATTGGAATCCTGCTGAGATTATAGGACTTCGCCCAAAGCGCCTTGCCTTTAGCCTTTATAAAGAAATCATTACGGATAATATTTGGGCTTATCAAAGGGATAATTATGGCTACAAAGATTTACGCTCTCATCCGCTGATGCATTCGTTTTTGGGCATACCTTTCATTGATGTTAGGGTGAGCTTTAATTCTTTCGTGCCTAAAAATTTAGATACAAATATAGCTAAAAAGCTCGTAAATTTTTATTTACAAAGCCTTTTAAAAGCTCCAAATTTACACGATAAGGTGGAATTTGAGATTATTTTTTCTTGCTATGATTTAAACACGGCTCAAAAGCTTAAAAAACTGCTTGATTTTTCTTTTAATGAAAATGAGCTTAAAAGGCTTGAATTTGCACTTTTAGAGCTTACAAATAAGATTTTAGATAAAGAAAATGGACTTTATTTAAAAGACATTTCAAAAACTAAGAAATTAATCACTGCTTTTAATGAGCTTAAATCCTCAAAGCTTCCTTTATTTGATAAAATTTACTGGCTTTTAGAGGAGTGTAAAAGATATGGCACACTGCCCTTTGCAGGTGTAGCTAGGGCTGCTTTTGTAGCTATGCAGCTTTTAAACTCTCTTGTTGAAATCAATTTTTTAAGCCAACAAGAAAAAGAAGCTTTTTTAAACTCCTTAGAAACTGTGAGTAAAAAGCTTGCTATAAAAAGTGCGAGCTTAAATAATAAAAACAAAAAAAGCTTTTTAAAAGAATTCGGCCATTTAAGAGCTGGCACTTATAATATCTTATCAAAGCGTTATGATGAGGGCTTTGAGGAGTATTTTAACGGTGATAGTATCTTAAATTTAAATAAGAAAAAAGAATTTAAACTTGATACAAAAAGGCTTAAAAAACTTGACAAGCTTTTGAAAGAAAATGGGCTTAAACTTAGTGCTAAAGAGCTTTTTGCCTTTTTTAAAAAGGCTATTGAGGGCAGGGAATTTGTGAAATTTGAATTTAGCAAGCTTCTTTCTTATGCTATCGAGCTTATAAAAGAGCTTGGGGAAAATTATGGTATAAAAAAAGAAGAAATGGCTTATTTAGATATTAAAAATATCTTAGATTTATACTCATCTTTGTATTCAAAAAGCCCTAAAGATAGATTTTTAGACGAGATTAAGAAAAGTAAAAAAGAATATGAATTAAGCCATGCTCTAAAACTGCCCCCACTTCTTAGCGAGCCCTCACAAGTTTTTAGCTTTTTTACACCCGTTTTAAATGCAAATTTCATCACACAAAAAAGTATCACAGCAAGCACGGCTTTAGAAAATGAAAGCGATTTAAAAGATAAAATCGTGCTTATTAGCTCGGCTGATCCTGGGTATGATTATTTATTTTCTAAAAATATCGCTGGCTTTATCACTTGTTATGGGGGTGCAAATTCTCATATGGCAATTAGAGCTAGCGAGCTTGATTTGCCAGCTGTCATAGGCGTGGGTGAAGAAACTTTTAAGCAGTATTTAAATGCTAAAAAGTTAGTGATGGACTGTGCGAGCGAGCAAATCATTTGCTTGTAAAAGAATGTGCTTTTAAATTTAAAAATAAATTCTAGGTTGCTTTAGTAAATAGCTTAGCCGTCATTGAGAGCCGACAAAATCGGCGTGGTAATATAAAATTTGCGTAGCAAATTCGTGGCAATATAAATTTACATAAATTTAAAGACTTTTAAAAGCAAAGTTAGAAAGGATAAGTTTGAAATTTATCAGTATTTCTCAAAGATTATTAGAAAATGAAAGCTATTTTGAGATAAGAGAGGCTTTAAGCATTGAATGGGGCGCACTTTTTGCTAAAAATACTTTGTTTAAAGGGCTTTGCCCCTTACCTTTAAGTGTAAAAATTCCCTTTAAAACTTATGCGCCTTTTTTAAGTGGGGTAATTTTAAGCGGAGGCAATGATTTAAGCCTTTTTAATGAAAGCCTTTTATCTAAAATGCGTGATGAGTATGAAATGAGCGTCATTAAAGAATGTATAAGGCTTAAAATGCCTTTGCTTGGTGTTTGTAGGGGTGCACAAATTATCGCACATTTTTTTAAAAGTGAGCTAAAAAAATGCGAGAAACACACAAAAGAGCATTTGATTATAAAGTTAAATGAGCCTTATAAAAAAGTGCTTGTAAATTCCTTTCACAATTACGCTATTTTTAAGCTTGGCAAGGACTTAAACCCTCTTTTTAAAAGTGAAGATGAGAGTATAGAAGCCTTTAAACACAAAAATTTGCCCATTTTTGCTCTGCTTTGGCACATAGAAAGAGCACACGGCTTAGCTGAAAAAAGTATTTTGAAAGAATGGCTTAGTGCTGTTAAAGATTATGAAAGGAAAGTAAAATGAAAGCTTTAATTTTAGCTGCTGGCTTTGGTTCAAGGCTTATGCCCCTAACTGAAAATAAGCCAAAATGTATGGTGGAGTATAAAAATAAAAAGCTTATTGACTATGAAATTACGGCTTTAAAAGAAGCAGGAGTTGGTGAAATCGCTGTCGTTGGCGGGTATAAATTTGAAATTTTAAAAGAGTATTTAAAGACTAAATTTAGCATTTCAAGTTTTTTTGAAAACGCACAATTTGCACACACAAATATGGTGCAAACGCTATTTTGTGCAAAAGATTTTTTACAAAAATGTATGGATGAGAAAGAGGATTTAATTATAAGTTATGCAGATATTATCTACTCAAAAGAAGTGGCTTTGAAACTTGTAAAAAGTGAAGAAGAATTTAGCATAGTCGTGGATAAAGCTTGGCTTAGTCTTTGGGAAAAAAGATTTAAAAACCCCTTAGAAGATGCTGAAAGCTTGAAAATAAAAAACGGCCTTATAAAAGAGCTTGGTAAAAAAGATAAAAATTATGATGAGATAGAGGCTCAATACATAGGGCTTTTTAAGTTCTCTCATACTTTTTTACCTAAGCTTATAAAATGTTTTAAAAGCCTCGATAAAAGCGCAAAATATGACGGACAAGACTTTGATAATATGTATATGACAAGTTTTTTACAAATTTTAATCAATCATTTTGATAATGCAAAGGCCGTTTTAATCAACGGAGGCTGGGGCGAGATTGATTTTAAAAAAGACTTAGAAATACAAATTGAAATTTAAAAAGGCTAAAAAATGAGTGAAAATTTAAAAGAAGGCGCAGTGATTTGGCTTACAGGACTTGCAGGAAGTGGTAAAAGCTTTTTAGCTCAAAAGCTTTGTGAAAGCTTAAGAAAAGAATATTCTAATGTGATTTATTTAGACGGAGACGAGCTAAGAGAGCTTTTGGGGCATTTTGGCTATGATAAAAAGGGTAGGCTTGAAGTAAGCTTTAAAAGGGCTAAATTTGCTAAGTTTTTAAGCGAACAAGGTGCGCTTGTGGTGGTGAGTGCGATTTCTATGTTTAATGAGGTGTATAAATTTAATAGAGAGAATTTGAAAAATTATTTTGAAGTGTATGTAAAATGTGATTTTGAGGAGCTTAAAAGACGCGATAAAAAGACACTTTATAGCAGGGCTTTAAAAAAAGAGCTTGAAAATGTGGTGGGTGTGGATATAAAATATGACGAGCCAAAGTCTGATTTCATCATAGACAATAGCGATTTTAAAGACACACAAAGCAAGCTTGAGAGCCTTTTAAAATCTATCAAAGAACAATTAAACATTTAAAATCCTATCCTTGCGAGCAAGCTTTGCCTGTGCAGTAATTTATAAATTTCAAAACAAGCCTGTCATTGAAAGGATGTAAATTACTTTAACGCAAAAACTTTGCAATGACAAAATTTTTAGTTTTTTAAAATCCAAAACTCGCGCCGCTGTTTTATGATTTTAAATTTAAATTCACATCAATTCTTCTTAAAAAGCACCAAAAAATCAGCTTGCAAAAAATCCTTATCACTCTCATCAACACCCAGCATTACACTTGTAAAGCTCTTTTTAGTCCCTATATCACGAAAATGAAGTGGCACGCCTATGCTTTTATCGGTGTGATAGCGCCCCGCAAAAAGCAGCGCCTGAGTGTTCGCTGTCTCAAGCACCTGCGCCATTTGCCTGTCCTTAAAAAGCTGCACCCACACGAAACTATCTAGCATTTTGCTCTTATTTTCATCTTTCAAATCAACTCTATGATTTGCGGCAATGATTTTTTTAATCTTTTCTCGCACGTTCAAAGCCACGCTTTTATCGCCCTTTAAAGTGAGCTTGTCCTTAAAAATTTCAGCAATTTTACCCCGCGATATATTGCCTGCCAAAAGCTCATCCTTGGAGTAAAACACACTTTGCACTAAAGGACTATAAAGACTTTCATTCCAGCCCTTTTCCCAAGCAAGCGTGCTCAAAAGCTCGTTTTTGCTGACATTTTGCTCTTTAGCTGCATCGATTTTGCTTTGTTTATCCACGCTTAGCATTTCTAGCACGACGGCAAGTTTTTCGTGCGCGCTTAAAGCCTTATAAATTCGTTCTTCCATGATGTGATGTGCCAGCTCATCGTGCTTTTCTCCAACAAGCACGATATCAAATGTGCTGAGAATGCCTATAAATTCGTCAAAACTTAGGCTTTGATTATTCTCTAAAGCGATGATTTGAAACTCATTTGCATTCAAAGCTTTAGAAATTCTTTGCTGTGTGCCTTTAAAGCTACAAGCAGCCAAAAACAATGCTAAAATAGCGCTTAAAATAATTTTTTTCATCTTTTTCCTTTTTTATTGCAAATCATCTCTAAAACCGCGGCGCAGGTTTTAAAATTTTTAAAATTAAAAAAATTCAAATCAAACACCGCAGTTTTTAAGTTTCAATCTCACTCAAAATTTTCTATCAAGTCCTTAAAAATAAGGCAAAGTGTAGAGTAGTCTTTCTCGCTCACATACTCATTTGCCGCGTGAATGCTATCATTTCGCACGCCAAATTCAGCCACGCTCACGCCAAATTCAGCAAAAAATCTCGCATCGCTCGTGCCGCCTTTGGTGTTTAAAGCAGGCACTATGCCTGTGATTTTTTGAATACTTTTGTTGAGATTTTGCACGATTTTACTCTCAACTTGGGTTAAAAAAGGCTTTGAACTTTGCCTGAGTTCAAGCTTATAATTTAGGCTCTCGCAAAGCTTTTCGATGTAGTTTTTCACATCTTCAAGGCTTGTTTGTGGATTGTTGCGAACATTAAACATAATTTTAAGCTCATTAGGCGTAATATTACACACTTCAATACCGCCTCTAATGTCTGTAATAACAATCTTTGAAGGCGCAAAAAACTCATCGCCTGGATCTAAATCAAAGCCAGCTAAAAATTTCAAAACGCCCGCAAATTCGTGAATAGGATTGACGCATTTTTCAGGATAAGCTGCGTGTCCTTGCTTGCCTAAAATGAATAATGTGCCATTTATAGAACCGCGCCGCCCTATTTTAAGTGTATCGCCAAACTCACGCTCGCAAGTTGGCTCAGCCACCAAGGCAAAATCAGGCAGCATTTTTTTTTCTTTCATATATTTTAAAAGTTCTATTGTGCCGTGCTTTGCTTCGCCTTCTTCATCGCTTGTGATTAAAAAAGACAGTCTAGAGCCTTTGAAATTTGCTTCTTTTGCCGCCATTAAAAAGGCTGCAAGCCCGCTTTTCATATCAGCTGCACCGCGCGCATAAATGCGTCCATCTTTTTGCAAAGGCTCAAAAGGCTCGCTTGTCCAGCCCTCTCCTACTGGCACGACATCTACATGCCCGCCAAAGGCTAAATGCACGCCAGTATCATTAAATTTCTTCGTTAAAAGCAAGTTTTTCACGCCTTCTTTTTCGATAAAAATAGCTTCAAACTCACCCATTGTTAAATCGATAAAATTTAAAGCTCCATCATCATCTGGCGTGATTGATTTAAAGCGCAAAAGCTCGAGCAAAAATTCTTTTTGCATAAAAACTCCTTGAATTTCAAATATTATAGCATTTTGTGCTTTTTAGACAAATAAATTTACAAATTTATTCTTAAAATTCACAAAACTAAGCTATAATTTTACGCATAAATGACGGGAGCTTGTGAAACAGGCTGAGAGTAAGCTTTAAGCTTAGACCGAACCAGAACTAGATAATGCTAGCGTTGGGAAGATTTATCTGCTTATAAACTCTATTTTACCGCTCATTTATCCAAATTTTCACAAAGGATAAAAAATGAGTAACACTCAAATGACTTACGCAAGAAAAGGCGTTGTAACCGAGCAAATGAAAATTGTCGCTCAAAAAGAAAGCGTGAGCGAGGATTTTTTGCTTGAAAATATCGCCAAAGGGCAAATCATCATCCCCGCAAATATCAATCACAAAGCACTGAGCCCTAATGGCATAGGCAAGGGACTTAAGACTAAAATCAATGTAAATTTAGGCGTTTCAAATGATTGCGTGGATTATAGCGAAGAAATGCAAAAAGTCGCAGTTGCGCATGAATTTGACGCTGAGGCGATTATGGATTTGAGTAATTATGGCAAAACAAGCCGTTTTAGAGATGAGCTAGTAGCCACTTCAAAAGCGATGATAGGCACCGTGCCTGTGTATGATGCGGTGGGCTTTTTAGAAAAAGATTTAAAGCAGATCAAGGCGAAGGATTTTTTGGATGTCGCGCTTCATCATGCTAAAAGTGGGGTAGATTTTATGACCATTCACGCGGGCATTAACTCGCGCGCGGCAAGGATTTTTAAAGAAGAAAATAACCGCCTTACAAATATCGTCTCGCGCGGTGGCAGTGTGCTTTTTGCGTGGATGCAAATGACAAATAATGAAAATCCATTTTTCGAGCTTTATGATGATTTGCTTGAAATTTGCCTAAAATATGATGTCACGCTTTCTTTGGGCGATGCGCTGCGCCCAGGTTGTAATCACGATGCTACTGATGCGGCGCAAATTGCCGAGCTTATCGAGCTTTCACTGCTTACAAAAAGAGCGTGGGAAGCGGGCGTGCAAGTGATGATAGAAGGTCCGGGGCATATGAAAATCAACGAAATTGAAGCCAATGTGCTTTTGGAAAAAAAGATCTGTCATGGTGCGCCTTTTTATGTGCTAGGACCGCTTGTAACAGACATTGGCGCAGGACATGATCACATCACAGCAGCCATCGGGGGCGCGGTGGCTGCGGCAGCAGGAACTGATATACTTTGCTATGTAACGCCTGCGGAGCATTTGCGCTTGCCTGATTTACAAGATGTAAGAGATGGTATAGTCGCTACTAGAATCGCCGCTCATGCGGGAGATTTAGCTAAAAATGTTAAAGGAGCGCAAGAGCGCGATAACGCGATGAGCAAGGCGCGCCAAGATATCGACTGGGCGAAAATGTTTGCTCTGGCTCTTGATGGCAAAAAGGCGAAGAAAATGTTTAACGAAAGAAAGCCTGAAGATTTAAACTCATGCTCGATGTGTGGCAAAATGTGCGCGATGAATACGATGAATGAAGTGATGAAGGGCAAGGATGTGAGCCTTGTTTAAGGGCTTATAAAGGATTTTTAAAATAAAAGTGAGTCTTTTATTTTTATTTTTAAAAGGCTTGCTTTTTCAAAAATTAAGCAAGAATATGCTAAAATTCAAGCCAAATTTTAAGATCAAGGGATAATTTTGAAAGAATGGCTTTTGAATCAGCTTTTTAAAATTTCAAGTCAAAAGATAGAATTTAATGATTTAGTGCGAGCAAATGCGCTGTTAAATGAAGGAATGCTCGTTGATCCTGCTAAACTTGGCTACACGCTTCGCACCCTGCGCGCTTATATCATCTTTGCTCTGCTTTGCGCGGCTATTTTAGTGCCGCTACTTTTGGCAACGCATTATATTTTCACGCTTGTAGATTTTCACTTAAGCATAATCAGCGCTGTGGTAGTGACTGCACTTGTTTTTATGGGCTATGATGCGTTTAAAATTTACACGCGCAAAATAATTTCAAAAGAACTTATAAAACGCGCTTGGAGTGAGCATTTTCCTTGCTTTGAGTATGAAAAATACTCTAAAATTATTGAAAAAATTTACAACAAAGCCACTGGGGAAGCAGTACCTAAAAATCAGCTTGAAAGTTATATTTTAGATAAAATCATCACAGAAAAGGACGAAAATGAGCGTTAAAGATAAAATTTTAAGCGACATTAAAGAAGCCATGCGCGCCAAAGATGAGTTTGTGCGCGACACTTTAAGAAGCTTGAGTGCTGCATTTAAGCAAGTGGAAGTGGATGAGCGCGTGCAAATTGACGATGAGCGCGCTTTTAAAATCATTGCCAGTGAGATTAAAAAGCGAAATGATGCAGCCACGCTTTATAAACAGGGTGCGCGCGAAGATTTAGCCGATAAGGAGCTTAAGGAAGCTGTGCTTTTTAGCACTTATTTACCCAAGCAGCTTGATGACAGCGAGCTTGAAGTGGGCTTAAAAGAGCTTATTGGCGCACTAAATATCACAAGCCTTAAAGAACAAGGCATTTTGATGAAAGAAGCCAAGGCTAAATTTGGCGCTAGTGTGGATGGCAAACGTTTGAATGAGTTTGTGCGAAAGCTTTTGGGCTAACAATTAAAAATCTAAATCAAATCGGTTTTTAAACATGAGCACAAATT
>CAKVAF010000023.1 GCA_934718785.1 uncultured Campylobacter sp.
AAACAGCACAAAAAGCGCGTAAGCAAGCAGCTTCAAAGCGGCAAAAAAGCAGGTGAAAATAAGCGTTTTTTGAGCTAGGTTTAAATCGTCATTTAGGGCATAAAATTTAATGTTTTTGCTAAAATCGGGTGTTTTTTTGATAAAAATTTGAAGCAGGGGTGCTTTAAAAGAGCTTTGACGCACTTTTGCTAGCTGAGTGATTTTCTTTTTATAGGCTAAAAAAGAACTTAAAATAATTAAAAAGCTTGCGAAAAATCCAAGCTCAAAACTTAAAAAGACATTCAAAAATGAAGCTTTAATCATAACACAGAGGCTTAAAAAAGCGATATTGCAAATAAGTAGGATATAAAAAAGCCTTGATTTTTCAAGCATTTTGCGCTCTTTTGTTGATTATTTTTATAGGCTTTGTAGATTTTATATGAGCGTTAAAGTCTTGTAAAATCACGCTTTTTAGCCCACGAAGTGAGTTTAGCGAATAAATTTCACTCGCTTTTAAAAGCGTGTCTTTGTCTAAATTTGCTTCTTTGATTACATTTAAATGAAGCAAAAATTGCCTATAAATTCCATTTAAAAGCCCGCATTCAAGGCTTGGAGTGAGAATTTCATCATCTATTTTTAAGGCTAAATTACTCCTTGAGCCCTCGCATAAAAGTTCTTGTTCATTTAAAAATGCCACTTCATAGCAAAGCCCTTTTTGCCAAAGCTTTGAAGCCTTTTTAAATTTCGCTCTTTTTGAAGTTTTATGCGTGCTTAAATCATCCTTAAAAATTGGCTCAGAACTTAAAATTAGGGCATTGCTAGGACTTTTTTGAAGCGCTGAAATTTCAAACTCAAAGGCGCCATTTTTATGTAAAATGAGCTTTAAAGCGTGGTTTTCATTTGAGATTTGTAAATTTTTTAATTCTTCTTTTTTAAGAAATTTCTCAAAATCAAACGCGTCTAAAAAGCTGTGAGAATGATTAAAAACTTTTTCATTGACCTTATTTAAACTCAAGCCTTGAAATTCATTGAAATTTCTTTTTTTACTTAAAATATCCTTAAAATTCTTTTTTAAATTCTCACATTTAAAATCAAGCTTTAAAGCCGAATTTATAAGCCTTTGCAAATGCTCTTTAAAAAATAAAATATGAGTATTTTTTAAAAGCATAGTCTCAAAAAGATAAAAATCATTTTTAGGCTTTAAGAACTTTGTTTTAAGCTTAAATTCCTCAAATTCATCCTTTCTTTTGCTTTCACTCACTAGCCCAGCGCCCACGCCATATCGATAAAAGCTCTCATTTTTTTCACGCCACAAGGTACGAATGGCGACATTGAAAATCGCTTCTTGCTTGTGCCAAAGCCCTATACTGCCACAATAAACGCCACGCTCACGCGCTTCAAGCTGACTAATCAGCTTCATCGTCTCAATCTTTGGCGCACCTGTTACCGAGCCACAGGGAAAAAGTGCTTTTAAAATATCAAGCATTTTAATGCCGTCTTTAAGCTCAGCTTCAATGTTTGAGACCATTTGATGAAGCGTTTTAAGGCTTTTGATTTCAAAAAGTTTATTAGCCTTTAGACTAAAGGGCTTTGCAAGCTTGCTCAAATCAGCCCTTAATAAATCCACTATCATCACATTTTCGCTCAAATTTTTAGCATCCGTTTTCAAAAATTCTATGCTTTTTTGATTTTTCTTCTCATCTTTATAAGCTTTTATCGTGCCTTTCATCGGCTGAGTTTTTATCAAATTTTTATCTAAATAAAAAAACAATTCTGGCGAAAAGCACAAAATCTCGCCCCAGCTGTGTTTAATATAGGCTTTAAATTCAGCATTTTGACGCTTTAATAAAAAATTAAAAAGCAAAAAGGGCGAAATTTCACTTTTAAGCCTTAATTCTTGGCTTAAATTCACCTGATAGCTTTGACCCTTTTTAAGAGCGTTTTTAACAGCTTTGAAATTTACTTTAAATATCTTTTTATCAAGCTTTTGAATGAAATTTGCATGATAGTTTAAATGCTTGATTTTTAAGGGCTTGAAAGTTATTTTTTTAGCAAAAACTTGCAGGATTAAAAAAGGCTTTGAGCTTGTAAAATCAGGGCTTTGAAAATATTTATAAATCTCATAATGAGAAATAAAAATACAAAAATATTTTTCTTTTAAAATTTCAGCTTGCGCTAAAATAGCCCTTAAATCGCTTAAATTAAAGCCGCAAAGCTCAAATTTCAAATCATAATAAACAAAGTTTGCAAACACCGCGCAGGGTTTTTGAGCGCATTTCTCATCCCTATGATGATCAATTTTCTCATCAAAGCTCGAATTTACAAGGCTTTTATTCATCTTGCGCCCCGTCTTTTTGGCTCACTTCCTTAGCCACTTCAGCCGCAAGCTTGAGTTTTTCATTATCAAAATGCGTGTAAATGCGCGAAGTCTGCAAACTCGCGTGTCCTAGGGCTTCTTGCACCAGGACAAGATCTTTTTGCTTTTTGTAAAGTAGGGTGGCAAAGGTGTGGCGCAGCATATGCGCGCCGTTTTTTTGCTTGCGAATGCCTGCTTTGAAAAGGATTTGCTCGACGATGCGCGAGACATAGGCTTGGGTTAGGGGTGTGCCTTTTTTGTTGGTAAAGAGCAAATTTTCTTTGCTTGAGTAGTTTATAGGCATAGTTTTTAAAAGTGTGTCAATGAGCTCTTTTTTGACCATGACGACACGGTATTTATTGCCTTTGGCGCGAATTCTTATAATATAAAGATCGTTTTCTTCGTTGATATCTTTAAGCTTGATATTGATGGCTTCGCTGACACGAATACCTGTAAAAATGATGATTTTAATGATGAGTTTGTTGCGCGTGGTGTTGTTTTTAAAGTCTGCATTATCCACTGCATCAAGGAATTTTTTAATTTCTTCTTCGCTCATAAACTCAGGCAGCTTCGCGCCCTTAAAGCCACTTAAGCCTGCCCAGTTTTTAAGGCTGATATCATAAAGGTGTGTTTTGCCTTCTTCTTCGTTTTGTTTATCCAAAAAGTCAAAAAAATTCATCATCGCAATGCGGTAATTTTTCTTACTCGCATCAGATAGCGATCCAGTAATGCTTGCAAGGATTTCTGTTACCATCACTTCATCAATTTGCTTCATCGAGTAAAGTTTATACATCATCAAGTATTCATAGAGCTTTTTTAGGGGATTAAAATAAGTATTTACACCTGTAAGTCCTGCGTTTCTAGCCTTTTTAACGAGAGCGTCAAGCTCTTCGATGTGACGCACGCCCCGAGTCAGCCCATAATTGACTTCAACTAAAGCTTGAGAATTTCTAAGCTCCTTATTTGAAAGCGTGCTGAGTTTAAATTTCACATAACGACAAAGCCAAAAAAGCAAAGAAAGATTAAAATTATCTTCGCAATCTAGCGGAACTTTCATCCATTTATCCTTAAGTTTAAAAGCGTATTTTAAGATAAAATTTATAAAAAAAGGCTTTATTTTAATAAAATTTTAAGAAAATTTCACAAACAAAGTGATAATTTTTAAATCAAAGCGCGAATTTTACTTAGCTTTAAACAAACTTTCAGCTAAATTTCATTAAAATGGCAAGTTTATTTTATTGATGAAAGGAAATGAAGTGCCAACCATAAATCAATTGGTTCGTAAAGAGCGCAAAAAGGTGTTAGAAAAGTCTAAATCGCCTGCGCTTAAAAATTGCCCACAAAGGCGTGGCGTTTGCACTAGAGTTTATACCACAACTCCTAAAAAGCCAAACTCAGCCTTGAGAAAAGTTGCCAAAGTAAGACTTACTAGTGGCTTTGAAGTTATTAGCTACATCGGTGGCGAAGGACACAATCTACAAGAACACAGCATCGTGCTAGTGCGCGGCGGGCGTGTGAAAGACTTACCGGGTGTGAAATATCACATTGTCCGGGGTGCGCTTGATACTGCTGGCGTTGCAAAAAGAACAGTTTCACGCTCTAAATACGGAGCTAAAAAGCCTAAAGCAGGTGCAGCAAGCGATAAAAAATAAGCTTTAAATTTGATTAAATTTTAATGTAAATTTAAAAATTTAAGAGCTTAGTTAAGGTGCGATGAAAGTCGCAAGAACACAGACAAATCCTGGTTTTGATTTTGTTTGAGTAAAATTTTAAAATTTGAAGGACAAAAAATGAGAAGAAGAAAAGCTCCCGTTAGGGAAGTTTTACCCGATCCAATTTATGGTAATAAAGTCATTACTAAATTCATCAATTCTTTAATGTATGATGGTAAAAAAAGCACCGCTACAAGTATTATGTATGGGGCTTTAGAGACCATTGAGAAAAAAAATCAAGAAAAAAAAGGCATTGAAATTTTTAACGAAGCGATAGAAAATATCAAGCCTTTGCTTGAGGTAAAGTCTCGCCGCGTGGGCGGTGCGACCTATCAAGTGCCTGTGGAAGTGCGTCCAGCTAGACAACAAGCTCTAGCCATTCGCTGGATTATTTCTTTTGCTAGAAAAAGAAGCGAACGCACGATGATAGATAAGCTAGCAGGCGAGCTACTAGACGCTGCAAATTCAAAGGGTGCAGCCTTTAAGAAAAAAGAAGACACTTATAAAATGGCAGAAGCAAACAAAGCCTTTGCCCACTATCGCTGGTAAAAAGGAGATTACATGTCAAGAACAACGCCTTTAAAAAAGGTTAGAAATATAGGTATCGCAGCGCACATTGACGCGGGCAAGACGACGACGAGTGAGAGAATTTTATTTTTCACAGGTATGAGCCATAAAATCGGCGAAGTACATGATGGGGCTGCCACTATGGACTGGATGGAGCAAGAAAAAGAGCGTGGTATTACCATCACTTCAGCGGCTACTACTTGCTTTTGGAAAGGCTTTCAAGTCAATTTGATTGACACTCCGGGACACGTGGATTTTACTATTGAAGTTGAGCGCTCAATGCGCGTTTTAGACGGCGCCGTGGCGGTGTTTTGCTCAGTTGGCGGGGTGCAGCCTCAAAGTGAGACTGTATGGAGACAGGCTAATAAATATGGCGTGCCAAGAATCGTTTTTGTCAATAAAATGGACAGAATAGGCGCAAATTTTTACAATGTCGAAGAGCAAATTAAAAACCGCTTGAAAGCAAACGCTGTGCCTATTCAAATTCCTATCGGTGCTGAGGATGATTTTAAGGGCGTGATTGATTTAGTATCGATGAAAGCGCTTGTGTGGGAGGATGATACGAAGCCAACGAATTATGTGGAGCGTGAAATTCCAGCCGAGCTTAAAGAAAAGGTTGAAGAATACCGCACAAAGATGATTGAAGCCGTTTCAGAAACTAGCGATGCCTTAATGGAAAAATATCTTGCAGGCGAAGAATTAAGCGAAGAAGAAATAAAAGAGGGTCTAAAAGCAGGGTGCTTGAGCCTTAGCCTCGTGCCTATGCTTTGTGGTACAGCCTTTAAAAACAAGGGCGTTCAGCCACTTTTAGACGCTGTAGTAGCCTATTTACCAGCTCCTGATGAAGTGGCAAATATAAAAGGCGAGTATGAGGACGGCAAAGAAGCAGAAGTAAAATCCACAGATGATGGCGAATTTGCAGGGCTTGCTTTTAAGATAATGACCGATCCTTTCGTGGGTCAGCTTACTTTCGTGCGCGTGTATCGTGGCAGCTTAGAAAGTGGCTCTTATGCTTATAATTCGACTAAGGATAAGAAAGAAAGAATAGGGCGCTTGCTTAAAATGCACTCTAATAAAAGAGAAGAAATTAAAGTGCTTTATGCAGGCGAAATCGGTGCTGTAGTGGGGCTTAAGGACACTTTGACAGGAGATACTTTAGCCAGTGAAAAGGATAGGGTGATTTTAGAGAGAATGGACTTTCCAGATCCAGTTATCAGCGTAGCAGTAGAGCCAAAAACTAAAGCCGATCAAGAAAAAATGTCTATCGCTCTTTCAAGGTTAGCCCAAGAAGATCCAAGCTTTAGGGTAAATACCGATGAAGAAAGCGGACAAACCATCATTTCAGGTATGGGCGAACTGCACCTTGAAATTATCGTCGATAGAATGCTGCGTGAATTTAAGGTCGAAGCTGAAGTGGGACAACCACAAGTTGCCTACCGTGAAACGATAAGAAAAAGCGTGGAACAAGAGTATAAATACGCTAAGCAATCGGGCGGACGCGGTCAATACGGCCATGTTTTCCTACGCCTTGAGCCTTTAGAGCCGGGCTCTGGTTATGAATTTGTTAATGACATTAAAGGCGGGGTGGTGCCAAAAGAGTATATCCCAGCGGTCGATAAGGGCATACAAGAAGCCTTACAAAACGGTGTTTTAGCAGGCTATCCGGTAGAAGATGTCAAGGTAACGCTATATGATGGAAGCTATCACGAGGTGGATTCATCAGAAATGGCCTTTAAGCTAGCTGCTTCAATGGGCTTTAAAGAAGGCGCTAGAAAGGCTGGGGCTGTGATACTTGAGCCTATGATGAAGGTCGAAGTTGAAACGCCTGAGGAATATATGGGCGATGTGATAGGGGATTTAAACAAGCGCCGCGGGCATGTCAATTCTATGGATGAGCGCGGAGGTAATAAAATCATCACTGCATTTTGTCCTTTGGCCGAGATGTTTGGCTATTCTACAGATTTAAGAAGTCAAACTCAGGGGCGCGCAACTTATTCTATGGAGTTTGATCATTATGATGAAGTGCCTAAAAATGTCAGCGAAGAAATCATTAAAAAACGCAACGGCTAATTAGCCCTTTTATAAAGCAAAGTGGATGAATATCTACTTTGCTTTTTAGGATTTTAAAATGCAAAAATGTCTTTTTTTACTCGCTTTTTTTTCTCTCAAATTTAGTGGCAAATAAATGTGAAAATAAATTAAATCTTCTAAAATAGGGCGTTTGTTAAGAATTAAAATTGAGATTAAAGAGAGATATTAAATATTTTATTTTTACGATTTAGTTTAAAGTCTTGGATATTAAGTTTAAATTAAATATTTAAAATTTACAAGCAAAAATTAAATTTTGTCCTTGTAGCTCAGCAGGATAGAGCGCAAAATTCCTAATTTTGAGGCCGTGAGTTCGAATCTCGCCAAGGACACCATTTAAAAGGTTAAGATATAAAAAATTTATCTATAAAATACTATTTTATTCAAATTTTTATTTTTTAGAACTCTTAAATTCTATACATTCTTTCTTATTTGGCAAAAGTTCGTTAAAATCAAGCTCAAAAGCCTTAGCTATAGTGTAAATATGATGTAAATTATAATTAACGCCATGTTTTCTAGTTTCAATCTTAGCTATATAATTGGGCGATTTATGCCCCAAAATAAGGGCTAAGTCGAGTTGTGAAATTTTCCTTTCTTTTCGAATCTTTTTTATTTTTGCCACGACAGCGTCTAAAAATTCATCTTCAGTGATTTGCAAAACACACACCTATAAGTTTTTATTAAATTTAACTAGCAAATTTTAATTTTTTCAAACACTTATAAGTGTTTATTAAGCAGTAAAAAGATATGATTTCAATTTAAATCACATTACAAGGATAGCCAAATGCAAGAAAAAATCCAAAATCTTATCATCACGCACTTAAAAAACTCGGCAAAAGATTATGAAATCATTGAGTTTGAAAATGCAAATGCAGATACAAAACTTTACAGCGGCTTAGATGGCAATCTTGATTCTCTAGGGCTTGTGAGCTTAGTGGCTGATTTAGAAGAACTTTTAAGTAAAGAATTTGATAAAGAAATCATCCTAGCCGATGAAAAGATGATGAGTTCTAAAAACTCACCTTTCAAGGATGTTAAAACCCTTGCTGCTTATATCGAAAAAGTCCTAGAAAATGAATAAAATCATTGTCATTACAGGCACGAGAAAGGGCATTGGTAAGGCTTTAAGCGAGCATTTTTTAAGGCAAAATCATATTGTTTGTGGCTGTTCGCGTGGTGCTTCAAGTATCAATCATTCTAATTATAGGCACTTTGAACTTGATGTAAGCAATGAAAGTGCTGTGGTGGCGATGATTAGACAAATCAAAGCTGAATTTGGCGGCGTGGATATTTTACTCAATAATGCAGGCATAGCCTCGATGAATCATATCCTAACCACGCCTTTTAAAAGTGTGCAAAATATCTTCAACACAAATTTCTTCGGCTCGTTTTTATTTCTTAGAGAAGTGGCAAAATTAATGAGTCTCAATTATAGAAAAATGTGTCAAAAAGGATCTTTGAAAGACTTTGCTATGCCTTTTCGAATTATTAATTTTACCACAGTTGCCACGCCACTGCGCCTTGAAGGCGAAGCCATTTATGCAGCAAGTAAGGCAGCTATTGTTAATTTAACACAAACTTGCGCAAAAGAACTGAGCAAATTTGGTATCACTGTCAATGCTTTAGGTCCCACACCCGTGCCTACTGATTTGATTAAAAATGTGCCAGAAAATAAAATCAAAGAACTTTTAGACAAGCAAGCCATTCATAGACTAGGAAAATTTGAAGATATTTTAAATACTATGGAGTTTTTTATCAGCGAAAAAAGTGAATTTATCACGGGACAAGTTTTGTTTTTGGGTGGTGTTTTTGAGTGAGTTTAAAAATTTAAATCTTAAAAATTAAATTTCAAAAACAGCGGCGTGAGTTTTAGGATTTAAATTTAAAAATTCTCCCATCACTGTGAGATAAAATGAAATTTTATCATGGCAATGTTGAGTTTATAAATTCAAACAAGTTCTTAAAAAATTTATTGATTTTAAGGAAATTCAATGACTTTTACACATACTTTTTTACAAAAGCTCGCTTCTTTTGATTTAAGCAAGCAAGCTCTCATTTATGAAGATAAGCCCGCTAGTTATAAAGACTTGCTTGAAAGCGTGAAAGAACACATAAAAATGATAGAAAATTTAGATAAAGAGCGTGTTTTAGGCGTTGTGGGTGATTATGATTTATCAAGTGTATCTTTTTTGCTTGCTTGTGTGGAGCTTAAAAGAATTGTCGTGCCGATGTGCGATGATGATGAAATTTCAAATAAGATAAAAGAAGCAAATATTTATGCGATTTTTAAGCAAAAAAAGCTTGAAATCTGCACGCGTGAAAGCGAGCCAAATCACGATTTAATCACAACTCTTTTAAAAAATCAAAAAGCCGGGCTTATACTTTTTTCAAGTGGTAGCACAGGAAAGCCAAAAGCTATTGTACATGATTTAGATAATATCTTGCAAAATTATATTCACAAAAGAATTAAGCCTATGTTTATCTTGCTTTTTTTGATGTTTGATCATATTGGTGGGCTTAACACACTTTTTAGCTGCCTTGCTCTTTGTGCTTGTGGTGTGGCGATAAAAGAGCGTAAAAATGTCGATTTGCTCGCTCAAAATATAGAAAAATATCAAATTTCACTCCTGCCCGCTTCGCCTAGCTTTTTGAATTTATTTTTGCTTTCAAATGTGGCTTTAAGGTATGATTTAAGCTCTTTAAAGCTTATCACTTATGGCACTGAAAAGATGAGCGAGAGTTTGCTTGATAGACTTAAGGCTACTTTTAAAAAGGTGCGTTTTCATCAAACTTTTGGCACGAGTGAAGTGGGCATTACTCAAACAAAAAGTTATGAGAATTTCATCAAGCTTGAAGGTGTGGAGTATAAAATTATCGAAGGCGAACTTTATCTTAAGAGCAAAACGCAAAGCCTAGGATATTTAAATGCTGATAATTCAGCTTTTAGCAATGATGGGTATTTTGCGACAGGGGATTTAGTCGAAGTTTTGCAAAAAAACGGCGAAGAATATCTTAAAATCATCGGCAGAAATAAAGAAATCATCAATGTAGGCGGCGAGAAAGTATTGCCAAGTGAAGTTGAAGGCGTGATTTTAGAAATGCCAAATGTTATCGACTGCACCGTTTTTGCCCAGACAAATGCTCTTACAGGGCAAAGCGTGAGCGTAAAAGTCGTGCTAAAAGAGCCTAAAGAAGCTTTGGAGTTTAAAAAAGAGCTAAGAAGCTTTTGTAAAGATAAACTCGCAAACTTTAAAATTCCTACAAAAGTTCTAATCGTAGCAAACCTTGAAATCAGCTCAAGATTCAAGAAATTAAGAAAATAAAATTAAAATAAAAAAGGGTAAAAATGAAAAATATCATCGCACTAGGCTCGAGTAATTTTCAAAAATTAGGCGGCATTAGGGACGCGTTTTTAGAAGATGATGTGAATTTTACAAATTTAAGCCTAGCGGGAATGGGTGCTGCGGCTAAAATTCATCTTTTAAAAAGAGAGAAAAATCAAAAGGCTATACAAAATGCCGATTTAATCATCATCGAATCAAATTTAATCGAAAATACCAATAGTACTCCTATCGAAATTTCTATACGCAACACGCACTGGCTTTTTGAAGAGCTTTATTTTTTAAATAAAAAAATTCTCATTCTTATCTTACCTTTAAATTCGAGTGAGCGCGTGGATAAAACAAATTTGGTCTATGAAAAACTTTCTTATAAATATGGCTTTAATCTTATTAATATGCAAAAAGTGTATAAAGACTTAAATGTGCTGGAGTTTTGGCAAGACAAATACGATCCTTTTCACGAAATCAACGCCATTATGCACACTATTAGCAAAAATATCATTAATCATATAGATAAAATGCAAATGCCTAGAAAACTTGAAATTTCAAAGCAAAATCCTGAGTTTAAAATTTGCAAAGCCTATGAAATGCAAGGGGCTGAAGAAATACTTACTAAAAAGGACTTTTTCCATAATGAAAAAGTGGTGCATTTAAAAGAAGGGCAAAGGCTTAAATTTGATGAGAGTGCGGCGGGCTTTTATCTCTTTACCATAGGCACTTGTAATATCGGCAAAAGTAATAAGCGGCGTGATATTTTTCAAGATCTTTGGCATGCTTATTCGAGTGTGGTTTTTACAAATTCTAAAGAAGAATTTGTAAAGGCTGTTGGGCTCATTCACGAAATCAATGAAATTTGGCATAAATTTAAACTTGATACAACTTCATATTTGATGATGAACACTCAAAATAAAGATTGGAGTGAAGCAAGCAGGCATACAATTCTTAGAAACAACATTTACAGCACGCTTGATTATACTGATGTGACTGAAATTTCACTTGCAAAAGGTGGTAGATGGGATTTTGCGGATTTTGATTATGAAAGTATTAAAAAAACGGGTTTTGAAAAATATGACTTTGATCATCTTGTGCCTGATATGGGCTTTTTAACTGAAGTTGTTAAGGAATTTAATGAGCGTAAAGACCCTTTTAAATTTGGCTGTTTAAATTCTCAAATTACAAATTTAAAAGCTGAAATTCAAGGGCTGAAAAATAAGCTTCATTCTTTACCGAGTAAAATCAGCGAGCAAGAACTA
>CAKVAF010000024.1 GCA_934718785.1 uncultured Campylobacter sp.
TAAAGCGTTTTTATTGTATTTAATTTTTACTTAAATTTGCTTGACTTAAGATGAGAATTGAAATGTTTTTTAAATTTCACTCACCATTCAATAAAAGTTCTTGCCTTTTTTATATGAGAAAAAGGAAGCTCTATTAGGGCTTCGTCGTGGCTAAACTCGGCGTTATCATTAATTTTACTCAGCTCAAGCAAGATGATATCATCTTTTACGCCGATGATTTTGCCCTCTAGTTTTTCTTTTTCAAGGGTTGTGATTTTCGCGTTTTCGCCAAGGCTTTGCTTAAAATGCTCTAATTTTGTGAGTTTGCGCTCAAGTCCGGGAGATGAAACTTCTAAAAAATACTCGCCATCACAAGGGGGCTTCACATCTAAAATAGGGCTTAAAATTTCACTTAATCGAGCGCAGTCATCTAGGCTCACGCCGCCTTTTTTGACTATATAAACGCGGTAAATTTTACGCGCATTTTCGCTTACTAATTCACTATCATAAAAGCTCACGCCAGCTTCTATGCAGTAGGCTTTTAGCTCTTCTTCACTCATTTTTATCCTTTTTGATTTGCTCGAAAATGGCTTCGATTCTATTTTGCTTTTCTAGGCTTTCATCAAATTTAAAGTGAAAATTTGGGCTTTTAAACCAGCCTTGCTCTGCCATACAATAATTTTGCAAAGTGCGCGCGAGCTTTTTGAGTGAGTTTAAAATTTGTTCTTGTTCTTGGGTGTTAAAGCTCATTTTATCTAAATACACAAAGGCGTCAAAGCGCCCTTTTTTACACTCTACATCCGTAACCACAAGCGAGCTTAAAAGCTCATCATCAAGGCTAGCTAGTGCTTCTGGGATAAGCTCTTTTAGCACGCTTTGAGTGCGTAGTTTTTTTATCTCGGCTGGATTCATTTTTTTCCTTATTCTTACGCTCTTTGCTTGAATTTTGTTGAAATTCAAAACCCGCGCCGCTGTTTTTGAATTTATTTAAATTTAAATTATAGATTGCCACGACAAAACTTCGTTTTGTCTCACAATGACGAGCCACCAAAACCAAAGGCGCACGGAGTTTATAAATTTAAATTTCAAACACCCAAGCCGCGCTAAGCCGCCTTAAATTTATAAAGTGGCTTTTTGCTTTATTTCCTTATAACTTTCTATAAAATCGCCCTCGCGCATATCATTACACCCCTCAATGCCAACGCCGCATTCAAAGCCCTTTGCCACTTCTTTGACATCATCTTTAAAGCGTTTAAGCGAGCTTACATTGCCTTCAAAAATCACCACTCCATCGCGAATGAGACGAATTTTAGCTCCGCGGTTTATCACGCCATCAGTTACGATACATCCTGCAATTTGCCCGATTTTTGGAGCGTTAAAGACTTGCCTGATTTGTGCTTGACCCAGTTCTTCTTCGCTGATGATAGGACTCATCATACCGCTTAAAAGTGCTTTCACATCATCGATTAAATTATAAATCACATTGTAAGTTTTGATTTGCACGCCCTTTTCTTTAGCCTTTTCTTTTAGCTCGCCTGTTGGACGGATATTAAAGCCAAGCACCACGCTATCATCGCTCGCACTGGCTAGTTCTATATCACTTTGCGTGATACCGCCCACAGCAGCGTGGATGATATTGACCTTAATCTCATCATTTTTAAGCTTTTCAAGGCTTGAGCGAATCGCTTCAAGTGAGCCTTGCACATCGGCTTTTAAAATGACGGCTAGAGATTTTAAATTGCCTTCTTTAACCTTTTCTGCAAGCTCATCAAGACTGACTTTAGTTGATTTGCTAAGCTCTTTTTGGCGGTTGTATTCTTGTCTTTTGCTGGCGTATTCGCGCGCTTCTTTGTCGCTATTTACGGCTATGAGCGTTTCGCCTGCATCAGGGGCTTCGCTAAGTCCTATGATGACGCCACATTCGCCGGGCTCGATTTTTTCTAGGCTTTTGCCCTTGTCATCATTCATCGCTCTAATCTTACCAAAGGCTACGCCAGCCACCACTGTATCGCCCACTTTAAGCGTGCCATTTTGCACGATTAAAGTAGCTACCGGACCCCTGCCTTTTTGCACCGAGCTTTCTATAATGCTTGCTTTAGCTTTAGCGTTAAAATCAGCCTTTAAATCGAGTAAATCCGCTTGCAAAAGCAAGGTTTCTAGCAAATCTTCAACGCCCGTGCCTTTTTTAGCCGAGACATTTACGAACTCATATTTGCCACCCCACTCAGTCGGCACGATGTCCATTTCAGCAAGCTGGGTTTTGACTAAATCAGGATTTGCATCTTCCTTGTCGATTTTATTGATCGCAATGATGATAGGCACATTGGCTGCTTTGGCGTGATTGATGGCTTCTTTAGTTTGAGGCTTGACCCCATCATCAGCAGCCACAACGATAACAGCAATATCTGTAACACTAGCTCCTCTCGCACGCATTGCAGAAAATGCTTCGTGGCCGGGAGTGTCGATAAAGGTGATTTTACGCCCATTTTTTTCTATCATATAAGCGCCCACATGCTGCGTGATACCGCCTGCTTCAGCACTTGCGACGCGACTATTTCTAATATAATCAAGCAAAGATGTTTTACCATGATCGACATGTCCCATGATCGTAATCACAGGCGCACGCGGCTTTAAATTTGCATTTTCATCGCTGTTTTGCTCATATTCTTTGATATAATCAAACTCGCTCGCTTCATCGATGATATTAATTTCCACGCCAAACTCATCGGCTAAAATTTCAATCGCCGTTTCATCTAAAAAGTCATTTTTTGTCGTCATCATGCCCAGCATAAAGAGCTTTGAGATGATTTCGCTTGTGTTTTTATTTAGTTTATCAGCAAGCTCATAAAGCCTGATTTCTTTTGGAATTTCAACGCTTTTTATCTCAGCATTTTGGCTTTTTTCCACTCTTTTAGGCGCTTTTTTACGCCGGCTGCGACTAAGGCTAGTTTCAGTAAATTGATTAAAACTTTGTCTTAAAACTTGGGGCTGCTTTTTAGGTAAAACAGGGGCGATTTTTGGCTCGCTAATGCCGCTAAAATCAGGTAAAACGACCACATCTTCATCTTCAAGGCTAAGTTCTGCAAAGCTTTGATTGTCTAAGAGATCCATTTTTGCGGTGTTTTCTTTTTTATGCGCGGCTTGCTTTTTTTCTTTCTTTTTAACTCTTTTTGTGCTTTCTTCGCTGTTTAGAGAAAACATATCCTTTAAATCAAGGCGCGAAGATTTGAGCGCGCTTTTTTGAGCGCTTTTTTCATCACTTTCTTTTAAAGTGCTTTCATCGCGCCTTTTTTTGACGATGACAAGCCCACGCCTTTGCTGTAAAAGATCCGTGCTAGGTGCTGAAATGGGCTTTTTCTCTTCTTTTGCCACCACTCTTTGTGGCGTGCCCAAACCCACGCCACTGGAATTGATTTCAGTGTTTGTAATATTGCTAGAATTTTCTTTTAAATTCTCTTTTTCAAGCTCTTTTTTCGCGCTTTTTTCTTCATTTTCCTTGATATTTTCTTTAGGGCTTGTGGCTTTTTTCTTTGTTTCTTTAGTGCTTTTTTTTTCGCTTTCTTTTTTGCTGCTTTTGGCGCTTTTTTTGTCTTCTTTTGGCTTCATTTTAGCCTTGAAGCTTTCTGGGATAGTTTTTGTTTGGATATATTCATAAATCACAGCGGCGATTTCTTCATCCACAGCACTTGAAGCTGATTTGACATCAAGTCCTAGCTCGCTGGCTTTTTCTAAAATTTCTTTCGAGCTTGAGTAGCCCATATCCTTTGCAATCTCATAAATTCGAACCTTAGCCATTTAAAATCATCTCCTTAAATTCAGTAATTTCTACTCTAATCTTATGCACCTTTGAAAAAATTTTCGCAAGATTTTTTGCTTCTAAGCAGCAAGAGCAAATATATGAGCTTTTGCCGTGATTTAAATTTAGGCAAATCGTGCTATCTTTTATCCAAAAACGGTGCAAATTTTTTTGAAAAAACCTTTGCTTGCACACAAAGCACATTCGAATGGGAATTTTTTTGTGATATTTTAGCAAATTTCAAAGCCTTTGTCATCAAAATCTAAAATTTTAAAATCAAACTTAGAAAATCTAGCCCTCATCAAACGCTCAAGCCTAGGCGCATCATCTTTATATAAAAGATTAAAAAAACTTGAGCCTGAGCCTGAGAGTGTGCTCATTAAAGCGCCATTTTCTAAAGCGAGTTTTTGCACGCTAAAAAGCTCATTTAAAGCCTTCATACGCGAAATTTGATGTAATTTATCCTTGCTTGCAAGGCGCAAAAACTCGTATTTTTTACTCAAAAAACAAGCCGTTAAAAAACTTGCGTGAGCTAGGTTAAAAACAGCCTTTTCAAAGGCTATATTTTTAGCTAAACTCGCTCTTGATTTTTCTGTATTGAAAGCATTTTCAGGTATGCAAATCAAGGCTTTCAAGTCTTTATCTATCTTTTTTTTAATGCTAAAAACTTCTAAATTTTCTTTTAAATTTTTTTGCGAATTTGTTTTAAAATTCTTTTTTTTTGCCGCTTTTAAAGAAGCGAGTTCATTTTTATTTTCAATCAAGGCACAAACAAAGCCGCCAAGCGTTGCAGGAGCGATATTATCAGGGTGATTTTCATATTTTAAAGCCGCGTTTAAAATTTCTTTTTTACTCACCTTTTTACCCGCCATAAAAAAGGCTGAAGCAAGGGCTGAAACAATGACTGCACTAGAGCTTCCAAGTCCTCTTGAAAAGGGGATTTTATTATCAAATTTAAAAGAAAATTCGCACTTTTTGCTCTTATTTAAAAATGTAAATTCTTTTTTAAAAATTTCAATGAAAAGATTGTTTTTAAAAAGCTCTTTATCATCCTTATTAAAGCCCTTTATATCAATGCTTTGCATCCTTGTTTCTTTAATTTCTACTTCATTAAAAAGACTTAAAGCAAGCCCCAAGCAGTCAAAGCCCGGACCCAAATTTGCACTCGTTGCAGGAACTTTTATCTTCAAATTTATCCTTAAAAAAAGCTGTATTATAGCTAAATTTTGCTTTTTTGCGTATAAAATTAAAGCTTTTTTATCAAAAATAAGTTATAATAAAGCTTAAATTTAAAGGACTTTTCAATGATTTTTATCGATGCTTGTTTTAAAAAAAGCGTGCCTTACACGCCTGTGTGGATGATGCGCCAAGCAGGGCGCTATTTACCAGAATACAGAGCAGTAAGAGAAGCTGCTGGGACTTTTTTAGAACTTTGCAAGGACTATAAAAAGGCAAGTGAAGTGAGCCTTCAGCCTGTGGATATTTTAGATGTGGATGCGGCGATTATTTTTAGCGATATTTTAGTCGTGCCGCTTGAAATGGGTATGAAGCTTCATTTCACGCAGGGCGAGGGTCCTGTTTTTAGCAAGCCTTTGACAAATTTAGAGCAAATTGACGCGCTTGAGATAGAAAAGGCGCTTAAGAATTTAAGCTATGTTTATGAAGCCATCGCACTTACGAGAGAAAAATTAGCAAAAGATAAAGCACTTATAGGATTTTGCGGTGCGCCTTGGACTTTAGCAACCTATATGATCGAGGGTAGGGGCAGTAAAACTTACGCAAAAAGTAAAAAAATGCTCTATCAAAATCCAGAGCTTTTGCACGCTCTTTTAGGCAAGCTCACACAGGCTTTAAAGCTTTATTTAGAAGCACAAATTAAAGCAGGAGCAAATGCGGTGCAAATCTTTGATAGCTGGGCAAATGCCTTAGAAGAAAGTGCTTTTTATGAGTTTTCTTTTAAATATATGCTTGAAATTTGCGAGTTTTTAAAAGCAAAATACCCGCAAGTGCCGATTCTACTCTTTCCACGCGCTGTGAGTGGGTATTTAGACAAAATTAGCGGAAATTTTGATGTTTTTGGGGTCGATTGGAGCACGCCTTTAGCTTTAGCTCGCGATAAATTAAGCGACAAATACACACTTCAGGGCAATTTAGAGCCTTGTAGGCTCTATGATAAGGGCGCGATTTTAAATGGGGTGCGCGAGATTGTAAAAACTATGCACGGTAAAAATCATATATTTAATCTGGGGCATGGGATTTTGCCAGATATTAGTGTGGAGAATGCGAAGTATTTTGTGAATTTAGTGAAAGAGCTTTCTAGGGCTTAGCTTTTGAGTGCTTTTAAGGGAGTTTGAATTTTTCTCACTGCGGCGGTTTCTTACCTAGCCTTGTTCGAAAAATCCTACACAATCCTTAAAATCAACTCAAAATCCCACGCCTTAGGGTTTTTGTAAATTTAAATTTATAAACAGCGCGCGCCTTAGGTGTTTGGGATTTAAATTTTGTGTTTTTAGCACGTCATTGCGAGCGCATAAATTTAAATAAATTTAAAAACTTTAAAACGCGGGCAAGGATTTTACCCCGCAATAATCACACCACGACTAAGGCGAAGTATTTTTGAGGGGTTTTTTGGGTTGTGAAGTATTTTTCTAGCAAGACTAGATAAATAATCTGTCAAAGCTAGAAAAATTCAAACTCCCGCTAAGGCACCAAAAAGACAAGCCTTAATAAAGGAAAATCATTTGGCAAATATCATCTTTGGACCTGTTAATTCTAGGCGCTTTGGGCTGTCTTTGGGTGTAGATTTAAGCCCTTTTGAAAAGATTTGTAATTTTGACTGCGTGTATTGTGAGCTTGCCCCTAAAAAGCCCATTTCAAGCCAAACTAAGTCCATAGCCCCCCAAATTATCATTGATGAGCTTAAAAAAGTGCTTGAAACAGGCGTGAAATTTGATGTTTTAACCCTTACTGCAAATGGCGAGCCCAGCCTTTATCCTCATTTAAAAGAGCTTGTAGCAGAGCTTAAAAAGCTAAGCTTAAAACAAAAAATCCTCATTTTAAGCAACGGCTCGTCCGTGCTTGACACGGCTAAATTTGAGACTCTAAAGGATATTGATATCGTTAAGTTTAGCCTTGATAGCGCCATTTCAAAGAGCTTTTATCGTATCGATAAGGCTTTAAAAAGCATAAATTTAAGCTTAATGATAGAAAAAATGGCCGAGTTTAGCGCGCAGTTTAAAGGCGAGCTTGTGATGGAAACGCTTGTGGTAGCGGGGATTAATGATAGCGAAGCTGAGTTTATCGCTCTTAATGAAGCCTTTGATAAGATAAAGCCTTTGCGTGTGGATCTTAGCACGCTAGACCGTCCGCCTGCATATGCTGTTAAGGCTGTGAGTAAGCAGCGCTTAGAAGAGCTTAGCCGTTTAATCACTGCTGTGCCCGTGCTTTTGCCAAGTAGGGATTTTAAACAAAACAGACTTGATTTAAGCGAAGAAGAGCTTTTGAAAATGCTTCATTTAAGAGCGCAAAGTGAGTTTGATATCAAAAATTTAAGCACAAATTCGCAAAAGCTTCTTGAAAATTTACTTAAAAAGTCCGCCATTAAGGAGCTTTTTTTAGCCGGCGTGAAATTTTATAAAGCCCTTTGAAATTTACAAATAAATTTATAGAAATTTCACTTCAATTTACTTGTAAATTTACAATGAGTTTATAAAATAATTTAAATTTAAAAAGGAGAAAAATGAAAGCAATAGGAAGTAAGCTAACCCCTATTTTAACGATAGCTGGGAGTGATTGTAGTGGTGGAGCTGGCATTCAGGCTGATTTAAAGACCTTTAGCGCGCATAATCTTTTTGGAATGAGCGTGATTATTAGCGTTGTGGCTGAAAACACGGCGCGAGTCATTAGCTGCTATGACATACCTGTAAGCGTTGTGAGCGAGCAAATACTAGCTGTGTATGAAGATATTGAGCCAGAAGCTGTTAAGATAGGAATGCTTCCAAGTTGTGAATTAATGCAGTGCGTGGCTGATGAGATTATCAAATATGAGGCTAAAAATGTGGTGATTGATCCTGTGATGTTTGCTAAAAACGGCTTTGCTTTGATGGCTCCTGAAAATTGTGAGTTTTTTGCTAAAACTATGCTGAAATTTGCTGATATTTTAACGCCAAATATCCCTGAAGCTGAGTTTTTGTGTGGCTTTAAAATCACAAATGAAGAAGAGATGAAAAAAGCGGCTCTAACTTTACATCAAAAGGGTGCAAAAGCCGTGCTTGTCAAGGGCGGGCATAGTGAGAAAAACGCAGATGATGTCTTCTTTGATGGCAAAGATTTTCATATCTTAAAAAGCGAGCGCATAGAGACTAAAAACACGCACGGCACAGGCTGCACGCTAAGTTCTGCCATAGCTAGTAATTTAGCCTTAGGTAAAAACAAGCTTGAAGCGGTAAAAGAGGCTAAGGCTTATGTGTTTGAAGCGATTAAGTATAGTTCAAATCTAGGCAAGGGCTGTGGGCCGACGAATCATTTCCACCGCTTTTTTAAAAAATAGGCTTTGCTTTTTGGTGCCTTTGCGGGAACTTGAAACGGCTCAGCTTTTGAATGCTTTTAAGGGAGTTTGAATTTTTCTCACGGCGGCAGGTTTCTTACCTAGCCTTGTTCGAAAAATCCTGCACAACCCTTAAAATCAACTCAAAATCCTGCGCCTTTGGGTCTAAGTTGCCAAATTCCGTCATTGCGAGCAAGGATTTATCCTTGCGTGGCAATCCATTCTTTACTTTTGCGATTAAATTATGGATTGCTTCGCTAAATGACGAAAATTTAAGCCGTAGGATTTATAAAAACACCAAGGCGTCAAAAAGACAAGCCTTTACAAAAAAAGGAGAATAAATTGCTTGATTTAAGCCTTTATCTAGTCGCCAGTCGTGGAAATTTAAGCGATGAAAGCTTTTTAAATATCTTAAACGAAGCCCTAAAAGGCGGTGTAAGCATAGTTCAGCTAAGAGAAAAAAATCTTTGCACACGCGATTTTTACGCTCTTGCCTTGAAAGTTAAAGCCCTTTGCGCCACGTTTAAAGTGCCTTTTTTAATCAACGATAGAATAGACATCGCCATGGCCATCAAAGCCAATGGCGTGCATTTAGGACAAGATGATATGCCTGTAAATATAGCTAGAAAAATGCTTGGAGTGGATAAAATCATAGGGCTTAGCGTGCAAAAGCTCTCTCAGCTTGAAAATACCGCTGGGGCTGATTATTTAGGCTGTGGGGCTGTTTTTCAAACCACGACAAAAGAAAGCAAGGTTATCAATCCAGCAGGACTTAAAGCCCTTTGCGATAGCTCAGCCTTGCCTGTGGTGGCAATCGGAGGTATCAATTTAGAAAATATCGCGCAGCTAAAGGGCATAAAACTTGCTGGAATTGCCGTCATTTCAGCGATAATGAACGCCAAAGAGCCTTTAAAAGCAGCCTTAAAACTTAAAGAAAGCTTCAAAAACTTATGATTTATCTCATCAATAAAGCGCGCTTTAAAGGCGTTGAGAGCTTAAATTTAAGCAAGATAGAATTTAAAAAATTTAAGCTTGATTTAAGTCAATTTGACGCTCTCATCATCACTTCAAAAAACGCTTTAAAAGCCCTGAAATTCAATCAGATCAGCACTAAATTTAAAGGCACGCTTTATGCTGTGGGCGAGAAAACAGTAAAATACGCTATGAAAATGGGCTTTGAAAATATCAAATTTGCTTCAAAACAAAATGCAAAAGCCCTTTTTGATGAATTTAAAGATGAGTTTAAAACCCTTAAAATTCTTTATTTAAGGGGCGAGAATGTGGCATTTGATATTAAAAAAGAGTGTGAAAAAAAAAGGCTAAAATGTGAGCAAATCATCGCTTATAAAAATGTTTTTAAGCCTTGCGAAAATGCGTTTAAAAAACCTTTAATCCACCCTTGCGTGCTGATTTTCAGCTCGCCTTTAAGTGTAGAGTTTTTTTTGAAAATCTATCAATTTCAAAGCGATGATACATTCATTGCCATTGGCAAAAGCACGCAAGAAGCCTTATTTAAGGCTCTTGAAGATCCAGCAAATTTTAATAAAGCGCAAAATCACAATGAACTATCAAATTCTAATCAATTTTCAACCGATGATAAAAAATCACTCAATAAAAAAATTTTAAACTCAGTGCAAATTGCTAAAAAGCCAACACTTCAAGCCTGTGTCAAACTCGCACGAAAGCTAGAAAATCAAAGAGAAATTTAAACCCACCCTGCAAACAGCGGCGCGAGTTTTGAAACTTGTAAAAATTCAATAAAATTTAAAAAAATCAAAACTCCGTCATTGCGAGCAAGGATTTATCCTTGCGTGGCAATCCATTCTTTGAGTTTGCTATTAAATTATGGATTGCTTCGGCGCTTCGCTTCTCGCAATGACAAGAGAATAAATTTTATCGTGTAGAATTTATGGATTGCTTTGCTAAGCCCAGTAATGACACAATAGAAAAATTTATTTATAAAGCAAGAAAAAAAGAAATGATAAATAATCTAAAATTTCTTAAAATAGAATTTAATAGCCTGAAATTTCTTTCAGGCTATTTTGAAATTTAAGTTAGAGTTAAACTAAGCTTGAGCCGTTACCCTAAACTACTGAAGGAGTCTTAGGATGTTTTGTTGGCTGGCATTGGCTTGAGCGAGTGCATAAGAGCCGCTTTGAGCTAAGATATTAGCTTTAGAGTAGTTTGCGCTCTCACTTGCAAAGTCTACATCTCTAATATTTGACTCAGCAGCCTTTAAATTCACTTGAGTTACAGTGATATTATTGACTGTTTTTTCGATTTGTTGTTGGATAGAACCAATATCTGCACGGATTGTGTCAAGGTTTGTGATAGCAGTTTCAGCCACATCCATTACCATCATCGCACCCTTAAGTGTTGTAACGCCGGCAGTTGTATCTGCGACACTGAAAACACTTGTCTTTGCTGTGGCAAATTGGCTCTTACCGCTTTGAGCTGAATATCCACTACCCGCAGAGATATTGTAAGCCCCTGAAAAGCCAGATACAACAACAGCAGCGTCAGCTAAAATTGTCGAATAGTTTGCACCTGAGCCTACGCTAAAGCCTGAGCCTTGAGAAAAGCCTGTCCCTGCTACAGCCATCCAAGTTGAAAGGGTTTGAGAAATGACAAATTTACCTTTAGCGTTTTCATAAAAGCCCATTGCATCAGCATTTGCAGCGTCTATCAAACCTTTGCTTTCTCTTAGAGAAACTGAAGTTTGAGAGCCACCAAAAGCACCTGCTGCTGAAGTGCCAAAACCAAAATTTCCAGCACCTGATATAAGGATATCTTGTCC
>CAKVAF010000025.1 GCA_934718785.1 uncultured Campylobacter sp.
CGATAGAAATGAGCTCTCTAATATTGCCCGGATAATCATACTCAAGCAAGGATTTTAGCGCGTCTTTGCTAAATTTCTTTACTTCAAGTTCGTATTCATCGCAAGTTTGAGCTAATACGCGCTCTGCAATACCTAAAATTTCATCTTTTCGCTCTCTTAAAGGTGGGATATTGATAGGGATAGTGTTTAAGCGGTAGTATAAATCACTGCGAAACTCATTTTTTTCAATCTTTGCTTGTATATTTGCATTTGTCGCGCTGATAATGCGAACATCGATTTTTATAGGCTTTGTGCCGCCAAGGCGCGTGATTTCCTTTTCTTGCAAGGCTCTTAAGAGTTTGGCTTGAATTTCAAAGGGCATTTCGCCGATTTCATCCAAAAAAAGTGTGCCCTCATTTGCTAGCTCAAAAAGCCCTATTTTAGCCGCCGCAGCGTCAGTAAATGCGCCCTTTTCAAAGCCAAAAAGCTCGCTTTCTATCAAATTATGCGGGATTGCCGCCATATTTATGGCTACAAAGGGCTTGTTTGCGCGCTTTGAGTTTTTATGAATGAAGCGAGAAAAAAGCTCTTTTCCCACCCCACTTTCTCCAAAAAACATCACAGAAGCATCTGTTTTTGCTGCTTTTTGTGCTAAATTTAGCGTTTTTTCTAAATTCGCAGAGCTTGCGAAAAACTCGTTTTCATCGCTGTTTGACGCATTTGCTGATTTTTTCTTAGCGCTTTTTGAAGCGCTTTTTTCTCTTATGATTTTTGCTCTTTGAATGGCTGTAACAAGGGTATTTATATCAAAAGGCTTGGTTAAAAAGTCCTTGACACCAAGGCGCACAGCTTCTATCGCGCGCGCTAGGGTCGCATTGCCCGTGATGATGATAAAATCGTATTTATCCCCACAAGCTTTGACAAATTCAATGCCGTCCATTCCGGGCATATTGATATCCGTGATGATTAAATCTATGCTATTATCAAGCTTTTTAAGTGCTTCAGTGGCTGATTTATAGGACTTTATGTTAAATTCTTTAAACTCAGCTAAAGCAATTTCAAGCCCCTTGCGCATATTGATATCATCTTCAACTATGACTAAATTCATTCAAGCTCCCTTAAACAACCTTGAAATCATAGCATATTTTAGACAAAAATCGCAAATTTTAGGGCAAATTAAAAAAGTAGTAATATGAAATTAAGATGAGTCATAATTTTAAATGATTTAATTTTCTTAAATTCAACGCAAAGATAGTCTCTAAAGACTATCTTGGTTAAAATTTCTTTTTATTCACATCTTCAAGGATTTGCGTGGCCACAAGATCCACAGCCGTGGAGATGTCTTTGGAATGATTAGCAATTTGCACATTTTGTTGTGTGGTGCTTTCAAGTTGTGATATCGCTTCATTGATTTGACCGATGCCCGCGGTTTGTTCTTTGATACTCTCAGCCATATCGTTAATGCTTTGAACGAGAATGTTTGTATTGGCTTCGATTTCGCTAAGGCTCTTTTGCGTGCGCTCAGCAAGTTTTCTTACTTCATCTGCAACGACGGCAAAGCCGCGCCCATGCTCGCCAGCCCTTGCTGCTTCAATGGCTGCATTAAGTGCGAGTAAATTTGTCTGATCGGCAATGTCTCTAATAATACTGATAACACTTTTTATATCTTCACTTTGCGCGATGACTTCGTTGCTGCGCTCATTCACGCTTTGCATAGAGCTTGTGATTTGCTCGACCGCAGCTGCAGTTTGCTCAAGGCTATTTGCCTGTGTATTTGTCGAGCTTGTGAGCGTTTGCACCGCATTTTCAAGCTCTTTGGATTTGCTTTCTAAATTCTGCGCAAAGCCAAGCGAAGTTTGCAGCATTTTGCGAATTTCAGCACCTAAAGTGTTTGTGACTAAATCCACCTGCCCGCTTGCATTTTTTATCTGCGTGCTAAAATCAAGCTTAGTGTAGCTTTCAAAAACGCGGTTAATCTCATTTAAATCTCGCCCTATCGCCGTACAAAGCAGCTCTAAAAGCTCATTGACTGAGTTTTTAAGCTGATTTAAATTGGGATTGCTGCCTTGCAGGCTGATACGCTTTGTGGCATTGCCTTCTTTGGCCGCATTTATCGCAAGCAGTGAGTCATTTACAAGCGCGCTATCAAGCTCGAGATTTTTTTGTGTGTTTTTGATATTTTCGTTGATTGCAGCTGCCATTTGCGCAAACTCATCCTTGCTTTGCACGCTTAAAAGCATGGCATTTGAGGCTTTGTGATTAAGAAAATCAAAGAAATGATTGAGCCCTTTTTGCACCAAATCAAGTGGCTTCATCGCATGCGTGATGATGAGTTTAAGTAAAATCGCAGAAATCAGCATTAAACTAAGCCCTAGCAAAATTTGCTGCATTAAAGAGCGGTTCAAAGGCTCGGTATAAACGCGCTCATTTGTCACGCTACAAATGATGAAATTTGCATTTGAGCTAGCCTTGCAAACTATGACTTGAGTCTCGCCATGCTCATCTTGAGCCGAGAAAAGATTGCTCGAGTTTTCGCTATAAACTAAAAGCTCGGGCCTTTCGCGCAAAGTAGCGGCAATATTTAGGCTCAGTGCATTTTTCTTAAGCATACGGCTGGTATCTTCGTGAAACATGATCGTGCCATCGGGCGCATACACTGCAACATAGGTATCTGCTGAATTTCCCATAGCTAAAACTTCCTTTGCAAAAGCGCTCAGGTCCATATCCGCGCCCACAACGCCGATAAATTCGTTATTTTGATACACAGGCATTGCATAAGTTACGCTGATTTTGCCACTAGAATGCGATAAATAAGGCTCTGTGATGATGAAGCCTCCAGATTGCTTTACGCTTTGATACCAAGGGCGATTTTTCGTATCGTAATTGTTCGCAAGGCTTAGAATTTCGCCATCTGATTGTATATTTTCGCCCGTTTTTTCAAGCCCAAAATACACCAAATCAAATTTAGCTGTATTTTGAATGAGCTTCACAGCCTTTTCAATTTCTTTAAAGCCAAGTGTGTTAGCGCTGAGCTCAGCTGCTAGAATTTGCACTTGCTCGTGGCGATTTTGCGAACTTGTGTTAAAATTAATCAGCACATCATTCATTGTCTTTTCTTGAAGCTCGCCCAGATATTTTGTAATATCAGCTTGAGACTGCTTGTAACTTAAAATAGCGATACAAACGAGCATTACAGCGATTAATAAACAGCCAAAAAAAGTGAGTTTACTTGAAATTTTCATCATTTTTCCTTTAGTTTTAATCTGTGCCCCTTGCGTTTTAAGGCTTGATTTAATTTTTGTTAAGATTTAAATTTATCAAATTTTATATAAATTTAAAATTAAAAAACGCGTCCAAAATGCCTAAAATAAATAGATAAAAAAGGGTTTATAATGAATTTGTATTTTAAAAATGCTTAAATTTAGGCTTTTGAAAAGTATTTTAAAAGAAATTTAAAAAGCGAAAAAAGGTAACATTGAAGCTTTAAACTCAGCTTAAAAGCTTAAATTTTAAGATATTTATGCCAGATGAAAATTAATTTTTATTATTTTAAATTTTAAAATAATAAAATACTTTAATCAACTTAAAATTATTTAAGATAAAAATTTAAGCCCAATGCTTGAAAATATGATAAGAGCGAGAAAAAAAAACTTAGTAAGGCTTTTTTGCTCTTTAAAAAATAAAATCCCCACGCACACCCCACCAGCTGCGCCAATGCCCGTCCAAATGGCATAAGCCGTGCTCATTGAAATGCCCTGCATCGCTAGAGATAAAAAAGCAAAACTAAGACTAAACTGCAAGGCTATGGCGAGTAAAAAAATCTTGCGCTTTGTGCTGATGAGCTTTTTCATCGCCACAATGCCCACAATTTCCATACACCCTGCTAAAATCAAAAAAATCCAGCTCATTTTTGCTTCTTTATAAAACTTTTTTCGCTAGATTTTAAATCATTGTTTTTTAAATTTTGCTCTTTTAAACTCTCTTGTTCTTTTAAATTTGAGTCAGCTTCAAAGCTTGCGAGATTTTGCTCCAGCTCATCAAGTCCAAAATCTTTTGACACTTCTTCTACAAACTCATCATCGCCAACTTTACAAAGGCATTTAAGCCCGATAACACCGATAAGCAAAAGAGCGATTAAAGCAATTTTTAGCAAAGAAAAGGCTTCGTTAAAAAAGAGCATTTCAGCCACGACCACCCCAGCCGTGCCAATGCCTACAAAAACAGCGTAGCAAACGCTCACTTCAAGCCTTTTCATTGCCAAAATCGCACAACAAAAAGATACCCCTATGCCAAGTCCTGTAAGCATATAAAGTGCAAAACTATCAGCATATTTTAGCCCACTCACCCAAAAGCACTCAACAATGCCGCCTAAAATGACTAAAGCCCAGGCTAAATTCGCACTTATTGCTTTATTTTCTAGCATGAATTTAATTTTTTTTAAATCTCTTTTTTAAATTTACACTCAGGGCATTCTAAAAATGTGCCTTTTTTAAGCTCTTTAAGCACTAAAAAATGCTTGCAATGAGGGCAGTTTTCATCCACAGGTCTAAGATTGTTTATAAATTTGCATTTTGGATAAGTGCTGCAAGCATAGAATTTACCGCGCTTTGAAAAGCGCTCGACCACTTCTCCTTCTTTACATAAAGGACAAACAAGCCCTATGCCGTTAGCTTTGGCTTTTTTCACTTCGCCATTTTCATTTGTTTTGTTTTCTAAATTCCTAGAATACTTACATTTTGGAAAATTCAAGCAAGCGATAAATTCTCCGTATCTGCCCTTGCGAATGGCTAAATCCCCGCCACACTGTGGGCATTTTTCATCAAGCTTGACAAAGGTTTTTTGCGAGGCTATATTTTTTTTGCCCGCTTCAATTTTTCTCATAAAAGGAAAATAAAAATCTTTTAAAATCTCTTGCCAATCAGCCTTTTCATCGGCAATTTCATCAAGTTTATCCTCTAAATTTGAAGTAAAGCTCGCATCTACGATATCGCTGAAGTTTTTTTCTAAAACATCAATCACATTAAAAGCCACCTCACTAGGCACGAGCTGCTTTTTTTCAATGCACACATAATCGCGACTTGTAAGAATAGAAATCGTCGGTGCGTAAGTTGAGGGGCGTCCTATGCCTAAGCTTTCAAGCTTTTTTACAAGCCCTGCTTCGCTGTATCTAGGGGGTGGCTCTGTGAAATTTGAACTCATATCAAGGCTTTGCACCGCTAAAGGCTCGCCCACCTTTAAATCGGGTAAAATTTTATCCTTATCCATTTCGCCATAAACCTTATAATAGCCATCAAAAAGGATTTTGCGCCCTGAAATTTTAAAAAGCGCTTTATCGCCACGCACAAAAACGCTTTGAGTTTGAGAAAGTGCCGCACTCATTTGACAAGCTAAAAAGCGATTATAAATGAGAGTGTAGAGCTTAAGCTCATCTTTGTCAAGGTATTTTGCCGCCACAGCTGGCGTGAGGCTTAAATTTGTAGGGCGTATGGCTTCGTGAGCTTCTTGTGCGCCCTTAGCCTTGCTCGTATATACATTTGCCTTAGCGGGCAAGTATTTCTCGCCAAATTCAGTCTTTATAAACTCCCTTGCTGCTGCCACAGCTTCTTTAGCTAAGTTTAAACTATCCGTTCTCATATAAGTGATGACGCCCATAACGCCTTGATGCGTGGCTACGCCCTCATAAAGCCTTTGAGCTATTATCATCGTTTTTTTAGGATTAAAGCCAAGATTACTTGAGGCACTTTGTTGCAAGGTTGAAGTCATAAAAGGCGGTGGTGGGGCGATTTTGCGCTCCTTGCTTTCTATATTTTCAACACTAAATTTAGCCTTTTTACAAGTATCTAAAATGAGCTTTGCTCTGTCTTTATTTGTAAGGCTTAATTTTTCTATTTTTTGTGCGTCAAACTCGACAAGCTCGGCTTCTAAGTCCTTTTTAAAAATCATATCGATAGTAAAATACTCAAGCGGCACAAAGGCTCTAATTTCCTTTTCTCTATCCACGATAAGCTTAAGCGCGGCACTTTGCACCCTACCAGCACTAAGACCCTTTTGAATTTTTTGAGCTAAAAGCGGGCTTAATTTATAGCCTACTATTCTATCAAGCAAACGGCGCGCTTGCTGGGCATTGACGCTGTTTATATTTAAGTGACGCGGATTTTTAAGCGCACTTTCAATGGCGCTTTTTGTGATTTCGTGAAAGACTATGCGAGGCAGGGCGTTTTCATCCTTGCCAATAGCCTTTGCGATGTGATAGGCTATGGCTTCTCCTTCTCTATCCTCATCGGTAGCTAGATAAACCTGTGCCGCATCCTTTGCCTTTGCCTTAAGTTCTTTAACAAGGCTTGAATGATCGCTTGAAATGCGGTATTCAGGCACAAAGCTATCATCTTCAATCTTTATACCAAAGCTTGATTTAGGCAAATCTCTAATGTGTCCTTTTGAGGCGATAACCTCATAATCTTTTCCTAAAAAATTGCTTATGGTTCTTGCTTTTGCGGGAGATTCGACGATGATTAAGCTTTTTTTCATTACAAAATCCTAAGTTATAAAATGTGAGATTTTACTAAAATTTTGTGAAATTTTTGCTAAATTCAATTAAATTTTTTGAAAATAATCTTACAAAACAGCGGCGCGGTTTTAAAATTTTATTTCTTATTTAAAGCAAAATTCACTCATCTTCGTTTAAACTTTGCTTTAAAGCTAAAGCTTGATAATGAGCGATTAAGGGCTCTATAAACTCGTCAAAAAAGCCATTTTGCATAATGGCGTCAAGGCGGTATAAGGTTAAGTTGATACGATGATCTGTAATTCTATTTTGCGGATAATTATAGGTGCGTATGCGCTCGCTTCTATCGCCACTTCCTACCTGGCTTTTGCGCTCGGCACTTTCTTTAGCCTTTTTTTCTTGCATTTGCATATCATAAAGGCGAGCTTTTAAGACTTTCATCGCGGCTTCTTTGTTTTTGTGCTGGTCTTTTCCGTCTTGATTGACAACGACAAGTCCTGTGGGTAAATGCGTGATTCTAACTGCGCTATCTGTGGTATTTACGCTTTGTCCGCCGTGTCCGCTGCTTCTCATCACGTCAATTTTTAGCTCATGAGGTGCGATTTGAATTTCTATGTCATCAACTTCTGGCATAATGGCGACCGTGATGGCTGAAGTATGCACGCGCCCTTGAGACTCAGTTTCAGGCACTCTTTGCACTCTGTGCGTGCCGCCCTCAAATTTAAGCCTTGAGTAAGCGCCCTCACCCTTAATTAAAATAATCACTTCCTTAAAGCCGCCCATTGCGCCCTCACTAGAGCTTACAAGCTCCATTTTATAGCCACGATTTTCCGCATAACGCGTGTAAGCTTTAAATAAATCGCCCACAAAAAGCGCCGCCTCATCACCTCCTGTGCCAGCTCGAAGCTCTAAAAAGATATTGCGCTCATCGTTTTCATCTTTTGGTAAAAGCAGGATTTTAAGCTCTTCTTCTAATTTGGGTCTAGCTTCTTCTAGGATTTTGAGCTCTTCTTTGGCAAGCTCGCTAAATTCAGCATCGCTTAAAAGGGCTTTGTTTTCTTCGATTTGATTGAGAGTTGAAAGATAGTCTTTTGCCTTATTTACAATGGCTTCAAGGCTTTTTTGCTCCTTTGAAAGTGCGCTCATTTTAGCTATATCTTTAAGCACATTTTCATCGCTTAAAAGAGTGTTTAGCTCTTCGTAGCGATTTAAAAAGGGTTCAAGCTTTGAAGCTAACATTAAATTTAAAATTAAGCAATTTTATTGACAAGTAGGGCTAAACGGCTCACACGGCGCGCTGCAGTTTGCTTTTTCAAAAAGCCACGACTCACCATAGAATGAATGCTTTTATTTGCTATTTTAAAAGCTTCACTAGCCTTTGTTTTATCGCCAGCTTCAGCTGCTTCGCGCACTGCTTTAGTGATGTTTTTTAAGCGGGTGCGGTAGTAGCGGTTACGCTCTGTTTTTTTAATCGTTTGTCTTGCTCTTTTTTCGGCGGACTTGTGATTTGCCATAATTTTTCCTTGTATTTTGACTTAAAAATTTACAAAATTAAAGCTCTAATTATAGCAAGATAAGATTAAAATTAGTTGAATTTAAGCTAAATTTTAAAATTAAATTCTAAATAAAGATGAAATTTCAATTTTTAAACCCGCGCCGCTGTTTTAGAAATTATTAAAATTTTAAATTTCTTAGACCAGAATAAGCTTAAAAAGGCTTTAAATTTGGCTTAAATCGATTTAAAATTTCAAGCAAATTTAAGCACAGAAAGGCTAAAATTTTATTTAAATTTTTTATTTTTAAGGAGTTTTTATGCTAAATTTAATGAAAAAATCATTTTTCATTTTTACTTTATCTTTATTTTTTGTAGCTTGTGGTGGCTCAAACACACCTGAAAGCGTGGCTGAGAAGTTTTTTGACTCTCTTTATAAAGGCGAGGTGGATATTTCTCAAATTTATTTAGGCGAGGAAGCAAATCAGCCCGGCATTAAGGAGTTAGCAGAAGGCAAAATCAAGCAAGCAGCCGCTAAAGCTAAGGCTATGGCAGATAAAAAAGGCGGGATAAAAAGCATTAAGGTGATCGATAAAACAATTGAGGGAAACAAAGCTAAAGTAAAGCTTGAAATCACTTTCAAAGATGATACAAAAGACACTGAAAATGCAAAACTTTACAATGACAATGACACTTGGAGAATCACTCTTAAATAAATGTTAAATTGGCTTATTGCTATTGTTGTGCTACTTTTAGCACTTTTCATAGGTGCTAAAAGCTTGCTTCATTTAGCCTTTTTTAATCAAACAAATGATTTTAACGCTTTTAAACAGAATTTAAATCAGGCTCAAGATTTAAATTCTTTACACTCAAACAAAGATTTAAACTCTTCAAATCAAGCAAATTCTAGCAAAGCTTTAAATTTAAACAGCTTAAAAACCCTACCCGCACTTCAAAAAGGCGATATCATTTTACGCGATGGTCTAGGACTTGAGAGTGCTTTGATAAGGCAAATCAGCAAAAGTGATTATTCTCATATCGGGCTTGTCGTTTCGCTTGAGCCTGTTTTAATCTTGCACGCCACGACAAATGATGATTCAAGCAAAACAAATCAAGTTTTACTCTCAAGTCTTGAAGATTTCGCGCGTCTTTCTAAGAAAATTGCTGTAAAACGATATGATTTAAGCAAGGCTATGCGTGAGAAAATCATTGATCAAGCCCTAAAATTTAAAGGACGCGCCTTTGTTTTAAGCCCAGATAATGACGCCTTTTACTGCACGAGTTTGATTGAAGAAACTTTTAGCGGGGTGTATGATTTAAATTTAAGCAAAGAATGGCTGAGTGTGCCTGCTTTAAGCGGGACTTATCTTTTGCCAAAAGCCTTTTTTAATGATGAAAAAAGCAAACTCATTGGCATTGTTAAAATCAGTGATTAATTCACCTTAAACATAGCCAAAGCGATGCATTTTGTGTGCGTGTAGCAGTTATTTTCTATACTTTGAATCTCATTTTTGCAAGCATTTAAGCTCAAAACAATACTTAAAAACAGTATGATTTTTATAAAATTTTTCATTTTTTATCCTTTGAAAATTTTTAAAATTCTAAGTAAAATACATAAAATGAGCGTGAATTTAAAAGATTTAATCAAATTTATTGACAACTTGTGTTTAAAAATTTAAAAAACAATTTTTTAAAACCCGCGCCGCTGTTTTAAAAAAAATTTAAAATCTTCTGATTTTCACTTCAAATTTAAATAAAAAATAAATTATTTTTTTTGAAAATTAATATTATAAAAACACTTATAAAATATTTGATTAAAACTTGAAAATAAGCACTATTTCTTACAAAGATATACAAGAATTTAATGATATTTTAAGCAAAGAAATATATAATCTTTTTTCGAGATAACTCGTAAGAGTTGTTATTAAATTTTATTCCAAAGGACAAACGATGAAAAAAGTTTTAGTTGCTATGGCACTTTTAGGACTTAGTTCGGTTTTTGCAGCAGAACATCAAATCCAAATGCTTAACAAAGGCACAGACGGCATTATGGTGTTTGAGCCAGCTTTTGTTAAAGCTGCACCAGGTGATACTATCACTTTTGTGGCGACCGATCCTACTCACAATGCAAAAAGCGTGCTTGTGCCAGAAGGTGCGAAAGATTTTCAAACTCCGGGCGCTACAATGAAAAAAGGCGAAAAAGCAAGCTTCGTGCTTGATAAAGAAGGCGTTTATGTCTATGAATGCGTGCCACACACTCCAATGGGTATGGTAGGACTTGTGCAAGTGGGCAAGGCTGTAAATGCTGATAAAGCAACTGCGGATCTTTTCAAGCCTGCAAAAGCTAAAGAAAGATTTAACAAATACGCCGCTCAAATTCAAAAATAATTTAAAGCCCTGAAACATGGGCTTTAAAATTTAATTTTATCTTTAATTTTATTTCTTCTTTTTAACTGAAAATTGCGTTGATTTCTAGTGTGTGATAGTTTGTATTTAATGAATTGAAATTTTTAAATATTTTAAGAAATGAATTGATTAATTTTTAAAAACTGCTGCCGATGATTTGAAAGTTTAAAGTTTATCAAAATTGACTGATAATATTAGTTATAGTGGCAGTCGCAAATAATCAATAATATAATCATTTGTCTGCCATTTATTATATTATTTTCCAGTCAAGGGATTA
>CAKVAF010000026.1 GCA_934718785.1 uncultured Campylobacter sp.
TATTTTATAGGATTTTTTTAAAGAATTTTTGATAAGATTTAAAGAGATTAGATAAAGATTATGGCGGACAGAGAGGGATTTGAACCCTCGAGACCCGATTAAGATCTGCACCCTTAGCAGGGGTGTGGTTTCAGCCGCTCACCCATCTGTCCGTAGTTGTGTCAATTTTAATCCCACGCGTAAAAAACAAGCGCAAAATCACAAATTCTCCCAAAGCAAGCGCGAAAATTAAAATTCACAAAGATAAAACTAAAATTATATAAAATCTTTACTTGATTTTAGCTTAAAATTTAATACTTTTATTGCATAAATCTTAAACTCTCTCCCAAAAAAACTCTATCCACTCATCCGTCTTTTGCACCTTAAAATCAGGCTCTAAAAGGGCTTTTTCCTTATAAAAAATGCTTGCGATTTTAAACTGCGTTTGTTTGAATTTATCCTGCAAAACCCTTTTAATCTCGCTCATGCTCTCGCCACTATCTATAATATCATCAAGGATTAAAACCCTTTTAAAAGCACTTAAATCAGGGATATTAAAAAGCTTTATATGCTCAAGTTTTTGCGTATCTTCATAATGAATGCTATTCATCACAAAAATTTCACGCATATTCAACCTCATCGCGATAAAATGCCCGATAGTAAGCCCTCCTCTAGCTATGGCTAAAAGCGCATCTGGCTTAAAATTCTCTTTAATTTGCGCCGCTAAAGCGTGCATATCCTTATCAAACTCATCAAAGCCATAAAATCTCATCTTACACCTTTATAAACTTAAGCATAAAAATGCCTAAAGAAATCAGGCTTAAAATCCAAATCCCCAGTGAAATTTTATCAAACTCAAATCTAAAAATGCGCATTAAAAGATACACCACAAAACCAAAGGCAAAGCCTGTTGTAATCGAGTAAGTAAAAGGCATCATCACTATAAAGAAAAAGCTTGAAGTAGCTATGGCTGGATCTTTAAAATCGATATTTTTAACCTCCATAAACATCAAAACACCCACAATCACAAGCACCGCATAAATCGCATTAGCTGGAATTGCTTTAAAAAGCGGCAGAAAAAATAAACATAGCCCAAAGCAAAGCGCCACCACAAGCGCGCTCAAGCCTGTGCGCCCGCCACTTTCAACCCCAGCACTACTTTCTACAAAAGCAGTTACCGTTGATGTGCCAAAAAGCGCGCCCGCACTTGAAGCTGCTGCGTCGCTAACGAGCGTTTTACCCAGCTTTTTTTCTCCATCTTTGCCCTCAAAAATCTTGCCCCTAGCACCCACGCCCGTAATCGTGCCAAGGCTGTCAAAAAGCTGAGTGATAAAAAAGGTCAAAATGATAGGAATCATGGCTAAATTTAAAGCCGAAGCGATGTCAAGCTTTAAAAAAATCGCCCCAAGGCCATCCGTGCTACTAAAATTTGGCAAAGAAACAAGCTCTTTTGGAAAAGTAGCCCCACCTATATTAAAGCTCCACGCCACAATAGAAGAAATCAGCACCGCTAAAATAAAAGCTGCCTTGAGTCTAAGACTATAAAATAAAAAGATTAAAAGCAGGCTAAAAAGCCCAAAAAGCTCGTTGCTGCCGGCTAAGTTGCCAAGTCCTACTAAGGTGGCTTCATTTACCACGATGATACCCATTTGTTTAAGCCCTAAAAATGCGATAAATGCGCCAATTCCAGCACAAATTGCAAGGCGCAAATCCACAGGGATCGAGCGTATCACCCAAAGACGAAAATTTGTAAAGGCTAAAACAAGAAAAATAGCACCTGAGACAAACACAGCTCCTAGCGCACTTTGCCAAGGAATTTGCATTTGAATACATACTGTAAAGGCAAAGTACGCATTCATTCCCATTCCAACGCTCATTGCCACAGGAGTATTGGCATAAAAAGCATTAAAAGCACAAGCTAAAAGCGTGATAAGAGCAGTAGCCACGATAAGAGCGTCAATAGGCATACCCGCAGCTGACATAATGTTTGCATTCACAGGAATGATATAAATCATCGTCAAAAAGGTGCTAAGCCCTGCGATAAGCTCGGTGCGAACATTGGTTTTGTTTTCTTTGAGTTTAAAAATATCCATAGATTTTCCTTTAATAAAGTTAAATTTTATGTTTTCTTTGCTTTAATTTTGTTTAAATTTTAAGCAAGAAAGGCTTTAAAATTTGCTAAAATTGCTTTAAAGGAAAATCAATGAAAGCTGTTTATAAAGATTGTAAAATTTTAGATGAAAGAGCGCTAAATTTAGGGCTTGATAATGTCATTTTAATGGAAAATGCAGGGGCTAATCTAGCAAGATTGATTTTAAAAACTTCAAAAAAATTAGGCTTTAAAATTTCTCAAAACTCTCATAAAAAAAACAAGCTTAAAAATTTCAAAAAGCCTAAAATCTTATTTTTACTTGGAAGCGCTAATAACGCAGCCGACGCTCTTGTAGCAGCGCGTCATTTAAACTCTAGCTTTGAAATTTCACTTTTTTGTGTGAGCTCTTTACTTGAAAATCCTTTGAAAAAATCAACTCTTTTTGAAAAACAAGAACAAATTGCCTTGAATTTAGGCTTCAATTTCTTAGAGCAAAAGCCTGATTTTAAGGACTTTGATATTATCATTGAGTGCATTTTTGGAAGCGGCTTAAACCGTGCTTTAAGCGCTGAAATCTCTACTTTAATTGAAGAAGTTAATTTAAGTAAAGCCTTTAAAATCGCTTGTGATTTACCCTGCGGCATTGGCTTTGAGCCTTGTTTTAAGGCGGATTTAACAGCTTCAATGGGCGCTTTAAAAGAAGTGCTTTTTGAGGACTTTGCAAAAGAAAGCGTGGGTAAAATCAAATGCTTAAATTTAGGGCTTAAGAGTGAAATTTACGCACCCTTAAATGATGATTTAAAAATAAATACGCCGGTAGTTTCAAGGTTAAATTTAAATGAAAATTTAAAGCCCACTAGCTTTTTGCTGCAAAAAAGCGATTTAAAGCTCATTAACCGTGCTAAAGCGAGCAATAAAGGCGATTTTGGGCACGGCTTCATCGCAGCAAGTGCGAGTGCTGGCACTTTATCAGGGCTTGCAGCGCTAAACTTTGGCGCAGGACTCATCAGCCTTGTAAATGATAAAAGCTTTAGCCCCCTAATCATGCTAAAAGATAAGATAGAGCCCACAGCCTCGGCTGCCGCACTTGGAATGGGACTTGATGATTTAAGTCTTTTAAATGATAGCGCTCTTGATGAAATGCCCTTAGTTTTGGATGCAAACTGCTTTTTAAGTAAGGATTTATTAAGATTTTTAAAGCGCGAAAATGTCATCTTAACCCCGCACCCAAAGGAATTTACAAGGCTTTTTGAAATGATTTTTCAAAAAAAATTAAGCACAGATGAGCTTCAAAAAAGCCGCTTTTTTTACGCTAGAAAGCTTTGCGAAGTCTTCAAAGGCGTTTTGGTGCTAAAGGGTGCAAATACCATAATAGCGCAAAATGAGCGTGTTTTCATCTGTGATTTAGGCACGCCAACACTCGCAAAGGCTGGAAGCGGCGACGCTCTAGCTGGCATGATACTCGCTCTTTTATGCGCTAAATTTTGCCCCCTAGAAGCTGCTAAAAACGCCGTTTTAGCCCACGCACTAGTGGCTAGAAAATATAAGTTCAATCAAAACAGCTTTGACGCGCTAAAGCTCATAAAGGGGCTTAAATGCTTGTAAAACTTGCAGTGCTATTTAGTGGAAGTGGCACAAACTTAGAAAATCTTTGTCAAAAACTACACAACAAAACCATAGGCTCAAATACCTATGAAATAGCACTTTGCCTGTGTAATAATCCTTGCGCCAAGGGCATTGAAAGAGCGGCTAAATTTGGCTTAAAAAGCGTGATTATCAATCACAAAGATTTTAAAAGCCGCGAAGAATTTGACGCTAAGTTAGTGCAAGAGTTTAAAAAAAGTGGGGCGAATTTAGCCGTTTTAGCTGGCTTTATGCGCGTTTTAAGCCCTGTTTTTACAAAACAAGTTAAAGCCATAAATCTTCATCCCTCGCTTTTGCCACTTTTCAAAGGTGCACACGCCATAAAAGAAAGCTTTGAAAGCGATATGAAAGTGGCTGGAGTGAGCGTTCATTTTGTAAATGAAAAGCTAGACGGGGGTAAAATCATCGCTCAAAAGGCTTTTGAGAAAAGCGCTGATATGAGCTTTGAAAGCTTTGAAAAAAAAATCCACGCCCTAGAGTATGAAATTTTACCAGAAGCGATAATTAGCATTTTTGAAAATGAAGTGAAAATTTAGAAGTAAAAATTTAATTGCGCAGTTTATTATTTAAATTTAAAGAAAATTAAAAATCGCCGTCATTGCGAGACAAAACGAAGTTTTGTCGTGGCAATCTACAAATTTATTTTAAAATTTTATTTTTATTTTGCTATCAAATTATAGATTGCTTCGCCTGCGGCTCGCAATGACGCAGTAGAAACGACTTGCTGTAAATTTAAATTCTCGCAATGACAGGACTTTGGCTGTTGAAGTTGTGGATTACCGCGCCGACTTTGTCGGCTCGCAATGACGGCGGTTTTAATTTTCTTTTAAATTTAAAAACTCGCGCCGCTGTTTTAGAATTTTTCAAAATCATTATTAAAACAGTCCGCCAATTTGCGCAGCGACCTTATCTTCAAGTATAGGCGTGGCTTCATCTAGCTTGAGCCCATTTTTCACGGCTTCGGCAAAAACGACCGTGCTTTTTTCTATATAATCATCTTCAAAGCTTTGCTGGGTTTTGTTTAGGGCGTTTGAGCTAAGATGGCCTGATTTATCATCTCTTATGTCGCCGCCAAAGCTATTGAGCGTGCCGCTTCTTGTGGTGTCATTTACGCTTGCTTGGCCGCTTAAATTCGCATTTTGAGTGTAGATTTTGCCTGTGCTTTTTTGGCGCACATTCACATCCACTTGCATTTGCCAAATCGTATCTTCGCTGAGCTTGCCTAAAATGCCGCCAATGAGCGCACCTGCCGCAGTCGCAGCAATCGCACCGCCCGCGCTGTCGCTATTATAAATACTGATACCCGCACCCGTCGCACCGCCCGCAACTGCTGCAGGCACAGCGTTGTTTTCTTGCTTGCGGTTGCAATAAAGCACATTTGTGCTTAAAATATAGGTTGCAAGCTCTGGGTTATCTACGATTTCATAGCTTTTTGCTTGGAGAATGTTGCGGAGCTTTGGCTCTAAATTTACATTCTCGCCGCTTGTGTTTTTGATGTTTAAAAAGACGCTTTTTTTATCCTTAGAAACAGGGTTTAAGAATATAGTTTGACTCATCGTCGCGCTTGTTTGCAGGCTTGTTGTCAAGCAGCCACTAAAAAATACACCAAGCAACGTGGCACACAAGATGACTTTTAAATTTTTCATTGTTTTGCCTTTGAAAATTTGTTTTGATTATAGCTTAAAAAATTTTCTTTCGTGTAAATTTAAAAATTTATTGAGTTTAAATCACAAAACAGCGGCGCGAGTTTTAAAATCCTTGCTGGTCATATACTTGTCATTGTGAAGCTTTTAAGCTGAAGTGATTTATCATTGAAGAGTAGAAATAAAGTTATTATAAAAGAATGGATTGCTACGAATTTGCTGGCGCAAATTTTTGTGATGAGAGATTTAAAACTTGCGCTGCTGTTTTGGTATTTATAAATTTAAATTTGTGGATTGCTTCGCGTTTTTCAAACGCTTGCGATGATGAAATTTTGAAATTTAATGTTAAAAATTTAAAGGCGCGGGATTTAACTTTATAAAAATTTATAATCGCGCCTTACATTAAAAAAAACTTAAGGCGTAGGATTTTGAGACGATTCTAAGGGTTGTGAAGCATTTTTAAGCAAGGCTAGGTAAAGAAACCTGCCGCAGCGTAAAAATGCAAACTCCCTTAAAAGCGCTCAAAAGCCAAGCCGCACTCTTAAAAACTATTTTCTAGCATTGACTTTTAATGCTCTAACTATCCCAAAGAAAACTTCCGTATTATCCATTATCCCCTTAAAATAATCTGCTCCCGGTCCTTCAGCCGTAAGCACCACATCATCAGCCGCATGCACTTCGGTATCTTCATTATACGGGATATTTCCATAGTAATGCTCGCCTTCAAGGTCCTTATTTGCAACATTTTTGCCGTCTTTTTCTTGGATCGTTGGCATTACAGGTTCTTTTCTAAGCCCATAATACGCCATATAATCAGGGTGATTTGCCCATTGAATGGCTAGTGTGATGTCTGGGTTTGGATTATCTGGGAAGCCATCGCCGTTTTTATCTTCGAAATTTGGAAACACCGAGCTTGCATAAGTGCGCACGGCTTCGCGTCCGTGTTTGCCGTCTTTTTCATGGTAAGTTCCTGTGATACTTGCACCATGCGCGTGATCAGCGACGACGATGATTAAAGTGTCTTTGTTTTTATCGGCGAATTTCTTTGCGATTTTGATCGATTGATCAAGTTCTATCGTATCATAAGTGGCTCTTTGCCAGTCCATTGTGTGAAGTTGCTTGTCAATGCTTGCGCCTTCTACCATAAGGAAAAAGCCGTTTTTGTTTTGCGAGAGCTTATCAAGCGCAACTTGTGTCATTTGCATTAAAGTAGGCTGCGCGGTGTAGTTTTTAAGCACTTTTGGACTTTTTAGCACTTCTCTGTCTAAATACACATCCATATTGTTAAGATTGTAAAGTCCTAGAAGCTTTTTGCCCGTTTTTGCAGTGGCGGCAAGCTCGTTTTTATCATAGCTTACAGCATATCCTGCGTTTTTATACATTTCAATCAAATTTTGATCGTCTTTGCGCTTTGAGCCTTTTTCACTTTGTGGTAAGAAATGCCTTAATCCAGCGCCCAAAATCACATCCGGCTGCACGCGAAGCATATCAAGGGCGATTTCATTTTGTTGGCTGCGGCGGCGAGTGTGTGTAAACATCGCTGCAGGCGTAGCGTCTGTGATATTTGCAGTCGTTACAAGCCCGATAGACATACCTTTGCTGCGCTTTAAAATTTCGCTGATATTTTCAACCCTTGGATCATCCATAGGATCTTTAGTCGCATCTTCATAAACGCCCATAGCATTAACGACGCTTTTATGCCCTGTGGCATAAGCACTTGCACTATTTGCGCTATCTGTTGTAAGGCTATCATAGCCTGAAGTGGTGACTAAAGCCATATTTGAAAGCTTTTCCATTTCTAAAAGCCCGTTATACTTGCCTTCTTTAATGCCCTTTGAAATGATACGCGCCATTTGCTTAGCTTGCAAGCTCATACCATCGCCGATGAATAAAATCACATTTTTAGCGCCCTTTTTAGCCTTTGGCGCGGCAACTTGCCATTTGACACTGGCTTTTTCACTGCCCGCGCTTGCGCTTACGTTAAAATCGCCCGTTTTATTAAAGCTCACGCCATTAATGCGGTAAGCATTGACGCCGTCTTTAGTGAAAACTTCAGCCTTTTTGCCAAAAAACTTCTCAGCACTTTGACCATTGATTAAAACATTTTGCACATTATCACTTTTTGATTCGACTAAAAGATCAAATTTAGCCCCTTGCAAAAATTTCGCCCTGTCAATAGGCAAAATGCGAACATCCGCCACCGCAAGGCTGAGCGCACCCATGACGCACAAACTTGTGAAAACTTTTTTCATTTTCTTTGTCCTTTCTAAAAAATTGTGGGAATTTTAAATCCTTTTAGAAACATTTCAGCTACATAAATGATAATTATGTGTAACAATGCAACTTATTTGCAAATGTTTCCAAAAAGTTTCCATTTTGATATAAACTTCGCTCGCAAATTGATAATTTGCAAATTTATTTCAAAGGACAAAAAATGCAAAGAAGGGCGTTTTTAAAAGGCTCGGCGGCAGCTTCGATGGCTTTATTTTTTTCAAATCCACTCAGCGCGCAAAGCCCTAAAAATTTACTCGGCTTCAAAGAAATCGCTGCCAGCACAGAAGATAAAATCATCGTGCCAGAAGGCTATGAAGCAAAGGTTTTAATCGCTTGGGGGGACGCGCTTTTTAGCAAAGCAAAGCCCTTTGATGAGAGCAAAAATATCAATCAAACAGCCGTTGATAACGCGCATTTAGTCTTTGGCGATAATACAGATGGCATGAGTTTATTTCCTTTAGGTGCTGATAGAGCGGTGCTAGCGGTCAATAACGAATACATCAATCCTGAAATCATGTTCAATCATCACGGCGAAAAGCTCACTAAAGAAGATGTAGCTTATGAAGAAGCAAGCCTTGGTGTGAGCGTGTTTGAAATCGCTAAAAAGGGCGAAGATTATGAAGTGGTGCTGGACTCAAAGTATAATCGCCGCATTGATGCAAACACCAAAATGAGCGCAAGCGGAGCCGCCAAAAACGCTATCATAGGTAAAGATGGCTTTGTCTATGGCACGCTCAATAACTGCGCAAACGGCCAAACGCCTTGGGGGACTTACTTAACCTGTGAAGAAAATTTTGATGATTTTTTTGGAAGCAGTGATAAAAACTATAAATTCAGCAAGGCTGAAAAGCGCTATGGACTAGGCGTTGAAAGTGCTTATGGCTGGGAGAAATTTGACCCTCGCTTTGATGTGAGTAAAAATCCTAAAGAGCCTGAGCGCTTTGGCTGGGTCGTTGAGATCGATCCTTTAAATGCTAACAGCACACCGATTAAAAGAACAAGCCTAGGACGCTTTAAGCATGAAAATGTCGAGCTTGTCGTGGAAAAAGATGGCTCGGTGATTGCTTATATGGGCGATGATGAGGCTAATGAGTTTGTGTATAAATTTGTAAGCGCGCACAAATACAAAAAAGGCGCAGATACGAGCAAAATACTGGATGAGGGCACGCTTTATGTGGGGCAGTTTAACGGCGAAGTGGGTAAATTTAAAGGCACGGGCAAATGGCTGCCTTTGGTCTATGGCAAAAACGGGCTAACAAAAGAAAACGGCTTTAACTCGCAAGCTGATGTGCTCATAAACGCGCGCTTTGCAGGCACTATCGTGGGTGCAACGCCTATGGATCGCTGTGAGTGGATAGCAAGCCACAAAGAAAGTGGCTCAAAGAGCGTGTTTGCAACCTTTACGAACAATTCTAAACGCGAAACACCCAATGCAGCAAATCCGCGCACGAAAAATCTTTACGGACAAATTCTAAAATGGACGCCAAAAAAAGATCACAAAAACGCCGAGTTTAGCTGGGAAATCTTTGCTCTAGCTGGAAATCCTGACAATCAACAAGGGCTTTACAAAGGCTCAAACAATATCACAAGCAAAAATAAATTCAACTCGCCTGATGGGCTGAAATTTGACAAAGAAGGCCGCCTTTGGATACAAACGGATGGCAAATACTCTAACAAAGACGCTTATGAAGGCATGGGAAATAACACCATGCTAGCGGCAAATCCTAGCACAGGCGAGATCAGACGCTTTTTAACAGGACCTGTGGCGTGCGAAATCACAGGGATCGCCTTTAGCCCTGATTATAAAACGATATTTGTAGGCGTGCAACACCCAGGCGAAGGGCTCAAACCAAGTACTTTTCCTTATGGCAAGACACCAAGAAGCACGATCATACAAATAAGAAAGCTTGATGGCGGCGTGATAGGAAGCTGAGGCTTGCTTGAAGTCAAAGATAGATTTTGAAATTTCATAGAATTAATTTTAAAATAACTCCTAAAACAGCGGCGCGAGTTTTGGGAGTTATAAAAAATATAAAAAATTCAGTCATTGCGAGCCACAGGCGAAGCAATCTATAATTTATTAGCAAAATAAAAATAAATTTCATTAAAAATTAATGTCAATTTTCACTCAAATTTAGCTTAAAATTTATCTAGTTCACATCTTCGAATCA
>CAKVAF010000027.1 GCA_934718785.1 uncultured Campylobacter sp.
TAGATTTACTAAACTAAATTCACTCATCCAAAAAGTTAGATTACTCAGTAAATTTTAAAAAATTCTGTCATTGCGAGAATTTAAATTTACAGCAAATCGTTTTTACTGTGTTATTGCGAGAAAATCCGTAGGATTTTCGTGGCAATCCATTCTTTAAAAATAAAAAGAAATCTAAAAAATTCTGTCATTGCGAGCGTTTGAAAAACGCGAAGCAATCTATAATCAAAAATTCAAAAAAACCGCACTTTAACCGCGCAATCAAACAATAGATTGCCACGCTCATTTCATTCGCTCGCAATGACGACCCTAAAAACTCGCGCCGCTGTTTTTGAATTTCTTTTAAATTTAAAGTGTGGATTGCTTCGCTGCGCTCGCAATGACAGGAAAAAGGCTTTGCGATGACTGAATTAGCGGTGCTTAAATCACGCAAAAAGCTTTAATAAAGCCTGAATACTGCTAAAAATAAACTCCACTTTAAAAATGCCATACAAAAAAATATCCAAAATCACCAGCGGCACGATGAATTTCACATAATAATACCAAATTTTTATCCACACGCTTTTTAGCGCGCCTTCATTTGAAATCTCATCAAGGGATTCTTTTTTCATCACCCAGCCCACATAAATGCAGCAAAAAAGCGCGGTTAAAACAAATAAAATATTGCCACTGACAAAGTCAAAGCTATTAAAGATATTGCGCCCACCCACAAGTCTCACATCGCGCCAAGGACCATAGGTAAGGATACAAGGCAGATTGCCAAAGATGAAGATAAAGCCTAAAGTGAGATTGATTGCTGTGTTTTTAGCGAGCTTAAATTTCTCTTCTAAAACGCTGATAATGACTTGATAGATCGGCAAGCTCGTCGTCAGTGCCGCAATGAGCAAAAGCACGAAAAACAGCACGCAAATGAGCGTGCCAAAGCTGATATGGCTAAATGCGATAGGCAAAGTGATAAAGACTAGCGAAGGTCCTACATCAGGATTTAGTCCTGCGCTAAAAAGGGCTGGAAAGATCATAAAGCCTGCTAAAAAGGCGATGAGCGTGTTTAAAACGCCAGTGTAAATTGCGGTTTTAGGTAAATTCTCATCCTTTTTAAGATGCGATGAAAGCGTGATCATCACGCCAAAGCCAAGGCTAAGCGCGAAAAACACTTGCCCCAAAACATCGATAAAAAGCTTAGGCGTGAGCTTGCTAAAATCAGGCTCAAGGTAAAACTTCACGCCCTGCCAAGCCCCATCCAGAGTAAGATTGCGCGCGACGACGATAAGCAAACAGATGAAAAGTGCGGGCATGAGAAATTTCACAGATTTTTCAATGCCATCGATAATGCCTTTTTTTAGGATGATATAATTTGCAAGCACGAAAATCAGCGTGAAAATGCTGATATAAAGGGGTGCGTGAGTGATATTTTGCTCGTAAAACTGGCTTGTATATTCTTTGCTTACGGGCGCGCTTAAGTCAAAGCCACCAAAACAAAGCCCCCAGATATAAACCAGCACGAAGCCCCCAAGCACCATATAATAAGCCATAATCCCAAAGCTTCCCAAAAGCCCCATGTAGCCTATGCCCTTATAAATAGGCGCTTTATCTGCGTTTTTACCGCCAAAGGCATCGACGCTGTTTTTCATCGCGCGTCTGCCGATGACATTTTCAACCAAAATCACAGGCACGCCGATGATAATCATCGCCACGCAAAAGATGAGCACAAACGCCGCTCCGCCATTTTCACCCACCAGATAAGGAAAGCGCCAAGTCGCCCCAAAGCCTATCGTCGCACCTGCAACGGTAAGAATGTAAGTGAGCGTGCTACTCCAAGTCTGTCTTTGCATGATGAGCCTTTGAAATCGCTAAATTTCTTTAGAATTTGCTAGATTTACGAAATTTAAATTTTAGTGATAAAAACTTAAAAAAAGCTTATTTTATGGGAATTTACGCCAAAGTGTGCGCGAAATTCACTGAGTTTGTAAATCATTTTTTTAAAAATGCTAAAATTCTTAAAAGATTGAATGAAGGAAAAATGATGAAAAAAGATGAAATTATCGCTGATTTAAACAAGCTTTTTAGTGCTAGAAGCAAATTTTACGCCTTTTTTGACGCGAATTTGCCAAAGGTAAAAAATACCGATGTGTTTGACTATAGCTCGGATGAGAATTTAAAGGATGTTTACAAGCTTTTTCATCATTATGATTATGCTATTCGCAAGCTTTTGCCAAGTCTTTATGAAAAATTTGACATTGATATGGATAAGGATTTGAAAAAGGATTTTTAGGCACTGGCTTTTGCGTGGATTTTAAATTTTATTCAAAATCATTTCAAAACAGCGGCGCGGGGTTTTAAATGCGTTGTTTTAAGAGCAAATTTCTTTTAAAATGCCTTTTTTAAACGCATAAAAAAGCACGGCTAGGCTGATAAAAAACGAGCAAAGCTGAGCTAGGGGGTAGCTGAGCCAAATGCCATTAAGCCCTAGAAAATGTGGCAAAATGCTGAAAAAAAGCAGCACGAAAAGTAAAGTGTAAGAAATAGTGATAATAAAGGAGTTTAAAGGCTTTTGCACGGCTTGAAAAAAGCTTGCTGCTGCCATATTAAAACCAAGCAGCGCAAAGCCCGCAAAATACATCATCATCGCCACGCGCACATCCTCTAAAAACACCCTATCAAAATTACCCGCAGCGTCTTTTTGCAAAAATAAAATGATCAAATATTTACTGAAAATCACGCTTAAAATATAAAGCAAAAAGCCTGCTACAAGGCTAAATCCAAGCCCAAATTGAAGCACTTTTAAAACGCGCTGCTTTAAATTCGCCCCATAATTAAAGCTCGCAATGGGCTGAATGGCTTGTGAAGCTGATAAAAGCGTGGTAAAAAGGATGATCCCGCTATACATAATCACGCCATACATTGCTACGGCGCGGCTTCCTGAAATTTGCATAAGTAAGTGATTGGCTATCAGCATCACCAAAGCAGCGCTAAGCTCGGCGCTAGCTTGTGCTAGGCTGTTTTTAGCACTTTCAAAGAGCGAAGCAAGCTTAAATTTCAGCACAAAATAAATTTGTCCGCGCCTAAAAACAAAATGCCAAAGCAAGATCAAAAAGCCGATGAAATGCCCTAAAATCGTGGCCAGTGCCGAGCCAAAAAGCCCCAAATCAAGCACGAAAATAAACACATAATTTAAAATCACATTGCTTATAGCCCCTACAATCATCGCTACCATAGCAAGCACTGGGCGACGGTCATTCATCGCAAAAATGTCAAGCAAAGGATGAAGCACGATGACAAAAGCACCTAAAAAAATCACCCTTAAATACTCAGCCGCCAAGGGCGCGATTTTTGCGTTTGCACCCAGCAAAAGCACCATTTCATCGCAGTAAATGTAAAAAATCGTGCCAATGATAAGCCCGCTAAAAAGCGCAAAATAAAACACCGTGCTAAAAATCTCACGCGCCTTGTGCGCTTCATTTTTACCCAAATGATACGCGCAAAGTGAAGCCGCACCTATGCTAAATAATAGCTCATAAGCAATAAGCACTGGAAAAACAGGCCAAGCAATGCCTATAGCAGCAAGCGCGTCTTCGCCAAGCTTTTGCCCCACAAAGACGCCATCAACGACATTATAGGTAGAAAGAGCAAGCATAGCGCATAAAGAGGGGATGAAAAATTTAAAATAAAGCTTAAAAATAGGCGTTTTGGCTAGGTCGATGCACTTCAAACAATACTTCCTTAATGCATAAAACTTTATAAATTAATGAAATTTAGAAAAAATTATAATAAAAATATAATAAAAAGGAGCTTAAAATCAGCCCTTAAATGCATTGAGATGATTTTAAAACTTTCAAAATATATCTTAAATCACACAATATATTTTAACTCATAAATTCTTAAAAGCTCTTCGTAAAATTCTCTATCGCTTTTTTCTTCGATAATGCCATAGGTGGTAAAAAGCTCGTTGTAGAGATTTTGCAAGTTTTTAAAGCGGTTTGGAAAGAGCTTTTCAAGGATACTGATAGAAATTTCACGGCGCATAAAAACAGGTGGCGGGATGATACCGATTTTAAGCAGTTGTTTAAGCGCGCGGGCATTAAATTTCAAGTGATGATGCGCTCCGTGCGGGCAGGATTTGACACTCACTAAAGCCGTGCATTCTTCGCAATACACGAGCTCAGGTAGCACCAAAACTTGTAAATTGTATTCTTTCATGCAATCATCAAGCAAGGTGTAGAGGCGATTTTTATCATAATATGTGCCAAGCCCCGTGTGCGTCTGCCCTACAACAAGCTTCATGCAGCCCAAAGCACTGGCAATTGAAGCTTCAAGCATAGGATTTAAGTGTGCGTGAAAGATATCGATATTTTTCAAATCAAAGATAAACACCCTATCTTTGGAGATATATTTACTGATAAATTCTTTCGTGTAGGCTAATTTTAGATCAAATTCAAAGCCACTTGGCTCGTAAGATTCAATAAGAAAAATCACCACTAAATCCGCCTTATCAATGCTCCACCTTAAAATATGCTCATGTCCTCTGTGTAAAGGATCAAGACTCATTACAAGTGCTGTGGTTACCTGTGCGTTTAAGTCTTTTTTAAGCTTTAGAAATTCTTCTTTTTTGTGCTTGATATGAGAAGAAAAAAGCTCGAATTCTCCGCCTAAAAACACCCTTTCGCCAATATCACAAGACTGAGATGAAAAAATGCTTTCAATGCAAGAATTATCTTTAAATTTATCGCTGATTTTAAGCGTGCCTACGACTTTTTTATCGCAAATTAAATCCACGCTATCACCTATATCAATGCCTTTTAAAGATGTTTCGCTCGCACAATAACTCAGCACATAAGGATAAAAGCAGCCATTGAGATTATTGTGATTATCTTTAAGTTCTTTGACTTGCTTTTTAGTCATTAAATGCGTGCAAGCACCAAGTAAGCCTTCTTTAATGAGACAAAAAATTTCAAAATCCGCTCTTTTTAAAATGATTGCTTTATTTTTTCTTTGTAAGCCCATATTTTTTCCTTTTTTCCCATAAAGACTTGCGTGAAATACCCAGCTTTAATGCTAGCTCAGTATCTACAAAAACACCTTGATAATTTAAAATCACAAAGCGCACATACTCATCGATTGTTAGAATTTCATTGTTTTGAAAGCTTTTTTCATCGCTGTTTAAATCAAGCATTTCAAGTCCGCCATATTCGTTTAAATTCGCACCTGAATAAATCATCACATTTTTATTTGCCACTTGCACAACAAGCTTCTCGCGTTGTGTGCTTTCTAATTTGTGATAATTTAAAAGATAGCACAAATCCTTACTGCTTAGACTTTTGAGCGTTTTTTCTATATTTTTTTCAAGGCTCAAGTCAAGGCAGTGAAAATTTAATTTATGCGTTTTTACATAATGAAACACAAAAGCATCTGCATTGAGCTGATCTAGGCTTTGAAGCACTAAAGGGAGTTTGATTTTTTTATGATGGGTTGAAATGGAGCTTACTTTTTGTAAATTGCTTTCAATGTAGGTTATATAGGCGTTGTTAAGACTTTTTAGGGCTTTAAAATGCAATTGATGCTCTATTTTTCTAATGAGTTCTTCGACCATAAAGGGCTTTTGAATGTAATCACTTGCCCCAAGCTTCATAGGATTCATCACTGTATCAATGCTCACATAAGAAACAAGCAGGATAATCGCGCTTAAGCTTGAGCTTTTAATCACATTTTCAAAGCCAGCCACAGCGCTTGAGAGCAAAATCACATCATATTGCAAAGAAGGGTCAAATTGATTTAAATTGGCAATTATATCGCAATGATAATTCACATCCGCAAGCTTATTTGCAATGCTTTGCGCTAAATACATTTCATTTTCTACAATCAAAACTTTCATTTTTTCGTCCAGTCATAAAATTTCAAACTCACGCTCGCAAGGGCTGCAATGCCCTCTTTTCGCCCGATGAAGCCTAGTTTTTCTGTGGTCGTGGCTTTGATATTTATCCTAAACTCGCCTACACCGAGCGTAGCGGCGACATTTTGTGCGATTTTTTCTTTAAAGGCTGAGATTTTAGGCGCTTGTGCGATTAAGGTGATATCGGCATTGACAAGCTCAAATCCCACGCTTTGCACGAGCGCATAGACTTTTGAGAGTAAATTCATCGAATTTGCGCCTTTAAATTCATCATTTGTGTCAGGAAAATGCTCGCCAATATCTCCAAGCGAGGCTGCGCCTAAAAGCGCGTCTGTGAGTGCGTGCGCGATCAAATCCCCATCGCTGTGAGCTTTCACGCCCATATTTGCATGCACTTTAATGCCGCCTAAAAGAAGCGCTCTTTTCTCGCCAAATTCATGCACATCAAAGCCATTGCCAATGAAAATATCATTACTTGGAGCGGGTAAGTTTAAAGTGAATAAATCTTCTTTAAAGGTGATTTTTTTTGCGCGCTCTTCGCCTTCTACAAACCAAATTTTACCGCCCACGCTTGAAATGGCGGTGCTATCGTCTTTAAACTCGATACCTTGTTTTTCACCCTTGTCTAAAGCCTTTTTAAGAAGTTTAGTGCGCGAAAGCTGCGGTGTTTGAATGAGCTTTATGCCTTCTCTTTGCAGTAGCTCATCATTATAAAGCGTGGTGTCAGCGACTTTAAGCGCAGGCGTGATACAATCAGCATTTGCGATATTTTCAATCAAACTCTCACAAAGCCTTTTAGAGATGAAAACCCTAGCACTATCACTGACCATCGCAAACTCACTATCCACATACTCAAGTGCGTTTTTCAGGCTTTTAGCGCGGGTGTTTGCGCCTTTTACAAATTCATAATTTGGGGCAAATTTTTTCATATAAGAAGTGTTACTAGAAGTAACAATTATCTTTTTAAAAGGATAAAATGAGCTTAAATTCTTTGTCGCTACGAGCCATAAAGGCTCTGCATTTAAGCGAATAAATTGCTTTTTTACAGGCAGATTAAAGCGGGCTGAGTCTCCAGCTGCTAGGATTATAAGGCTTATATCAGGCATTTTGTCCTTTCAAATTTTAATGTGTTACGATATTATACACTAAAAAAAACTTTATTTAATATTTATTTATATTTTTTCTTCAAAAAATTAACCGAAGTCAAAAAAGAATTTAATAAATTTGAGTAAAATTTGCTTAATAAAGAAAAAAGGAAAAATAATGGTCAATGAAATTTATAATAAGCTTAAAAATGTGAAATATCCAGGCTTTGAAAAGGATATTATGAGCTTTAATTGTGTGAAAAATGTAACGCTTAGTGGCGATGAAGCCTTGATAGAAGTTGAGCTTTTCGCAGCCAATCCAGAGCTTGCAAACACGCTTAAAAAGGACATCGAGCAAGCTTTAAAAAGCTTAAATTTAAAGCTAAATCTTAAAATCATCCAGCCCAATGCCCCACAAGAGCAAAGCAACACGCAAAGTGGGGCAAATCTCGCGCCACAAATTAAAAATTTTGTGATGATTTCAAGTGGCAAAGGTGGCGTGGGAAAAAGCACGACGAGTGTAAATTTAGCCATTTCTTTAGCAAAAATGGGCAAGAAAGTGGGGCTTTTAGACTTAGACATTTACGGACCTAATATCCCGCGTATGCTAGGCATTGAAAGTGCGAGCCCTGAAGTTGATGGCGTGAAGCTAAAGCCCATTTTATCGCACGGCGTAGAGACGATGAGTATGGGAGTGCTGATGGCACAGGGGCAAAGTATAGTTTGGCGTGGGGCGATGATTATGAAAGCTGTAACCCAGCTTTTAAGCGATGTGCTGTGGGGCGAGCTGGATGTTTTGATTATGGATATGCCCCCAGGAACGGGCGATGCGCAAATTTCTATCGCGCAAAATGTGCCTGTAAGCGCTGGCATTTGTGTCACTACGCCGCAGCTCGTGGCACTTGATGATAGTCGCCGCTCTTTGGATATGTTTGAGAAGATTCACATCCCTGTGGCTGGGCTGATTGAGACGATGAGTGGCTTTTTATGCCATGATAATGGCAAAATTTATGATATTTTTGGCAAAGGCGGCGCGCAAAAGCTTGCAAATGAATATAAATGCGAGCTTTTAGCGCAAATTCCACTTGAAATGAGTGTTGTTGAAGCAGGAGATAGTGGCAAGCCTATTAGCTTTTATGAGCCTGAGAGTGTGAGCGCAAAGGCTTATTACAACGCTGCTTCAAAGCTTTTGGAATTCTTAGATAAGGTCAATTCTCAAGGACTTGCCGATAATTCAAGCATTCAGCCCACACAACACACGGGATGTTAGTGTTTAATAAATGCCAATTTTCTTGCGATGATGGAATTTAGATTTTATAAATTCCACTCTTGTCATTACAAGCTGCTAATAAAGCAAGTGTATAATTGATCGGCAAAGAAATTTAAAATCCGCGCCGCTGTTTTTATAATTTTTCTTTAAAAATCAATTATGGATTGCCACGCCTTGACTTCGTCAAGTCTCG
>CAKVAF010000028.1 GCA_934718785.1 uncultured Campylobacter sp.
AACGATGAACCTTATGATAATTTTTATGTTAGAAAGACAAGTGTAAGAGCTTATATTTATTAAGCAAACTGCTAAATAAATTTTAACCCCCCCCCCCCCTAGAAAGCCCTTTATCTTTATTTAAATTTAAAGGGCTTTTTCAGCCCCCTTGATTTTATCAACTCGCTAAGTTTAAGTTATTTTAAATTATATTTTTAATAGATATAAGAATTTATTTTAAAAATTTAGATAATAGATTGCTTCGGCGTTTTACTTCTCGCAATGACGCAATAGAATTTTAAAAAATTTAAAATCTCCGTCATTGCGAGAAAATTTGCAGAATTTTTGTGCCAATCTATCAATTCTTATTAATATCAATAAATTTATTCAAACATTCATCGCAGTTTTGAAATTTTACTCAAATATTTTAAAAAATTCATAAAATCAAATTTTGAATTTTTTCTAAATTTTCACTCATTTGAGTAAAATTTTCTTCTAAGCTTAAGTTTTTAGCGATGAAAAAAGGATTGCTAAGGCTTGCTATGAGTGCGAAATTGCCATAAATTAAAAGCTTGTTTGTGTTAAACTCGCTTGTTTTAAGCTTGATTAAAAGCTCGTTTTTATCACAAGTTTTTAAGCTCTTTTTAAATTTAAAATCTGGCTTAAGCCTTATTAAAATACCTAAAAATACGCCCCCACTCGCTCTAAAACTCATATCAAAAAGGCTGAAATTTGAAAATTCTAAGGCATTATTTGCCTTAAAATCTTTAATATTTTCAAAAAGTGCGTTTAAGCCTTGTTTTTCAAACTCATCTAAGCTCAAATTTGCACCGCTAAAATGAGCTTTAAAAGAGCTTAAAAAAAGCCTTAAAGCCCTAGCTTCAAGTATATTTTTAGCCTTAAAAAGCCTTTGAGTAAAAAAGCGAAAAAACGCTACCGCAAAAAGCGCAGAAATGGCAATGGAGATGATGATATCTTTTGTGAAAAAAAACGCCACCGCAAAAAAGCCTAAAGCTTCAATAAAGCTTAAAATTTGAGCGATTTTTATGCGCTTTAAAAGTAAAGCTCGGCTAGCTTCTAGCTCTTTAAACTCAGTACTTTGAAAGCAAGATTGTAAAAGATTTTGCATTTTTATCTCAATAAATTTTAGCTTTCAAAAGCTCTTTTGACAGGCACTAAAACAGGGCTTTGTGTATCCTTATAAAGAGCCGAGTTTATCAGTGTTTGCAAGGCTATGTTTAAACTCGTTGCAAAGGCGATGCGATAATAAATCATATTTTTCCTGCCTTAAAAAATGTAAAAATTTATGAAAAAAATAAAAATCCTAAAAAACCCAAAAAAATTATAAATAAAATAAGTAAAAAAATGCTAACTACATACATTAACGAGTCGCTTTGGAACTGCTTAATTGTGTAAGCACAGTAAGGGCAATGGCTCGCATAGGGTGCGTTATGAGATATTGAATTCTTGGGATGATTTTTTTCTTGCACTGCGGGCAGGTGATTCTGTCATCTTGCTTTTTTGAAGCACTTTTTAAAAGCGTGATATGAGTGGCATATTTGCCCTTATGATTTTCTTTAAGCTCAAATTCCACCTCATCATTGCCGCAAGGCACGCTAGGGTTTTTCCACTCTTTGATATTAAAATAAACATCTTCTTTATTTTCATCAAAAATAAAGCCAAAACCCTCTTGCTCTTTATAAAATTTGATGATTCCTTTCATTTCTTGCCTTTAAAATTTTTAACTTAAGTTCAAAACTCGCGCCGCTGTCTTGTAATTACCCCTTAAATTCAATAAGCAGAATTTTAAGATTTGGGATTTGATGGTGTTTTAAGGGTTGTGCAAAATTTCTTAAACAAGACTAGGCAAGTAGCCTGCCGCAGTTTAAAAAATTCAAACTCCCTTAAAAGAGCTCAAAATACAAGCGTTTAAGACTTGCTTTTTTCCATTCTTTTACGCTGAGTTGGGTCCAAATAACGCTTTCGCACGCGGATATTTTGAGGCGTTACCTCTACAAGCTCGTCTTCTTCTATCCACTCTAAAGCGCGCTCTAGACTTAGTTTTCTAGGTGGCACAAGCTTTATCGCATCATCGCTGCCGCTGGCGCGCACATTTGTAAGGTTTTTACCCTTGATAGGATTGACATCCAAATCATTTGGACGGCTATGCTCGCCGATAATCATTCCCACATAGACTTTTGTCTGCGGTTCGATGAAAAGCACGCCCCTATCTTGTAGGTTAAAAAGCGAGTAGCCAAGCGCAACGCCGTTTTCCATACTGATTAAAGCCCCATTTCCACGCTTTTCAACCCCGCCGCTAAAAGGGCGAAATTCTAAAAAGCTGTGATTCATCACGCCTTCGCCTTTGGTGTCGGTTAAAAACTGCGAGCGAAAGCCTATGAGCCCACGCGCTGGGATTTCAAATTCAAGCCTTGTTTGCCCGTCCCCTGTGGGCGACATATTTTTCATTTCAGCCTTGCGTTTGCCAAGCTTTTCGATAACCGCACCGCTGAATTCATCTGGCACATCGATGACTAAATGCTCAAAAGGCTCGGTTTTGACGCCGTTTTCGTTCTTTACGATGACCTCAGGGCGTCCCATACAAAACTCAAAGCCCTCACGGCGCATATTTTCAGCTAAAATGGTGATTTGCAGCTCCCCGCGCCCGCTCACTTTAAATTTACCCTCGCCGCTGGCTTCAAATTTCATCGCGATATTTGTTTTCATCTCAGCTTCAAGACGTTCTGCGATTTTATTTGAGGTTACATGCTTGCCCTCAGTGCCTGCTAGCGGTCCGTCATTGACACTAAAAACTATGCTAAGTGTGGGTTCTTCGATATGCAAAGGATCAAGCGGAGCAGGATTATTAGGATCTACCACACTATCGCCCACATCCAAAGCCTCAAAGCCCGCAATCGCCACGATATCGCCCGTGTGTGCTTCTTCAATGTCCATTTTTTCAAGCCCCATAAAGCCTATAAGCTTAGAAATGCGCCCCTGCACCTTGCTGCCATCAGCTTTTGCTAAAAGCACGCTTTCATTTTTTCGCACTTTGCCATTAAAAATGCGCGCAATGCCGATTTTGCCCACAAAATTATCATAGCCAAGGGTAAAAACTTGAAGTTGCAAAGGATTTTCATCCTTGCCGCTAGGTGCTGGCACGCGCTCTAAAATCGTTTCAAAAAGTGGCTTCATATCCTTGCTTTCATCTTCTAAATTAAGCTTCGCGTAACCATTTTTAGCCGCGGCATAAACCACGGCAAAGTCTAGCTGCTCGTCATTTGCGCCAAGTGCGACGAAAAGATCGAAAATTTCATTCACCACGCGGTCAGGATCAGCGGCGGGTTTGTCGATTTTATTGATAACGACGATGGGCTTAAGCCCCAAAGAAAGCGCCTTTTTCACAACAAATTTTGTTTGTGGCATGACGCCTTCTTGCGCATCCACAAGCAAAAGCACGCCATCGACCATTTTGAGCACGCGCTCGACCTCGCCACCAAAGTCCGCGTGGCCCGGAGTGTCGATGATATTGATTTTTGTGCCTTTATAATTTATCGCGGTGTTTTTTGAAAGTATGGTGATACCGCGCTCTTTTTCGATGTCGTTGCTATCCATGACGCGCTCAGCGATTTGCTCGCGCTCGCTAAAGGTGCCTGACTGCTTCAAAAGCTCATCGACCATAGTTGTTTTTCCGTGATCTACGTGCGCGATAACGGCTATATTTCTAATGTTTTGCAAGATTTTCTCCTTGATTTTGCACTATTTAAATTATCCTTAAATTTCGCTTTTTAATATTTTAAAATAAAGCTTGCAATTTTAGCAAATTTTTGCTTAAAGCAAGTTTTATAACAAAGGGACAAAATTTTGTCTATTGAAAGGGTTAGAATTTCATTGCTTTAAAAAAGTATAACAAATAAGCGCAATTAAATTTTTAAAATCAAGGATTTTGACTTATAGTTTAAAACAAAATACAAAAATCAATTTAAAGGAGAAACAATGAATAAGTTAAAAGAGCCTATTATTCAGGCTTTGCCATTTGTAAGAATTTATTCTCATAGGAAAAATAGTCCATTAGCCATCATTTATCCACGACAAAAAATGCTCAATAAGCTAAGAATAAAGCTTAAACAAGGCTTTGCACACATTGGTTTTGCCGCGCTTTGTGGCTTTTTTACCCTTATAAAGCGAAGAAGAAATTCGCATTTTTAATTTATGTTATTGATTTAAACTTTGATTTAGAGAGTTTTATCAAGGATTTGGGCGCAGAATTTGGCTTTAAATTCGCTATTTACTCACAAAAAGAGGCTACTTTAAAACTTTAAATTTACACACGCAAAGCTTTGTGGGCAAAACATTTAAAACACAACTTTTTGACGCGCAGGGTTATTTAAGCCAAAAGTCTTTAATCGCGCTTAGCACTATCATCACTGCTCTTTTTAAAATAAGATTTAATGTTCAAGGTGCGGGTGAAGAGACACTTTTGCGCATTTTAGGTTTGAAAGAAAAATGTATCGTCTCTTTTGACATTAAGCGTGCGCCTTGGGGCTTTTCAGGTGGAGTTAAGCGTAATTTTAGATACAACTACGCAAATTCCATACTCAAGGATTTGATTTTCTATCTTAAAAAAGATATTTTTGAGAGCGAGTATTTGGGCTAAATTGCAATCTCAAGGGACAATATCAGTAGCGGTTTTGAATTGATTAAAAAAAATTAAAGCTTAAATTTATAATCTATAAATCCGTTCTTTAAAGGGACAAAATTTTGTCTATTTAGTCTGTTAAACTTTCATCACTTTAAAAATCAATCAAGCACCAAGCTTGAAAAAAGGAGAAATCATGCTCACTAGAGAAGAAAAAGAATTCGTTCAAGCGACTCAAAGCATACAAAAAAAGCGCGAAAAGCAAAGCTTAATCGCAGATAAAGCGGATAAAAAGGCGCGCTCAAACACCCAAGCAAGCCTTAAGAGCAAAAAACGCTCAGCCAAGATGAGTATCTAACCCTTAAAGCAATCTTTTATATGCTTAAAATTTTAAGCGATGAAAGCCTTTTGAATGTGGCTTTTAAAAAGAATTATAAGGATAATTTTTTTTGATGAGACTTTACCTTTTTTGACTTTGTATTTGAATTTAAACTTAAAAAATGAGAGTAAAAGCGCGCTTAAAAGCTTATTTAAAGATACTTTTTTAAGCTTAGAAAAAGAGCTTTTGCACCTTAAAAAAGATGTGATTTTAGAGCAGAATTTAAACTTAAACGCGCTCGAGCTTAAAATCATCGAATTTACCATGCTTGTAAGAGAAATTCGGCAGTTTAACAATTTCCTTGATTTTTATAAGTTAAACTCTTTTCGAGAAACGATAAAATTTCTTTTCTTGGCTTTTTGATAGTGATAAAAGCGAGTTTGAAAGCGTGATAAAATCTAAGGCTATGCTTATATATAATGATATTATAGAATTTGAAACGCCTTATAATCATTATAAAAATGTGAATTCTACTTTTGATTTTAAAAGCTCAAATTTTGCTTATCATCTTTTAAGCAAAAATGAAAGCGAAGCTGTGTTTTTAAAAAAAACTTTGTGCTGCCTTGTGCGAGCAGTGATTTGGGTATTGATGATTATACGCATATTAAGAAGCGTGATTTGCTGTTTGAGTATCTTAAAAAAGCGAGTTTGAGCACACAAATAGGCGTCAATGTGCTGATTTACGGACACGCAGGCACAGGAAAGAGTGAATTTGCCAAGGTTTTAGCAAAAAATTTAAATCTAAATCTCTATGAAGTCGCCTTTGAAACTAAAAAAAATATGGCGCAAGGCGATGAGCGTCTCAGCCTTTATAAAATGGCACAAAATTTTCTAAAGCCCAAAGAATCGCTACTGCTTTATGATGAAGCCGAGGACATTTTCAAAAAAAATAAAGACAATGAAAAGCAAGAGTATAAAATGTGGCTCAACCGCGCGCTAGAAAGCAATAAAATCTCGACCATCTGGATAACAAATGATGTTGATTGTATCGATGAAGCGATTATTAGGCGCTTTGATTTTATCATTAAAATGAATGTGCCTAAAAAAAGCGTTCGAAAGCAAATTTTGTGCTAAATTTAAGATAAAATCATAAAAACGATTTTGAAAGAATTTTATATGGACTACTAAATCTTTTGGAAAATACTTAATTTACGCAAATTTACAAAAGTTTGGTTTTATTTGCAAATTGTAAAGAAAATTTAAGTAAAATGGGATACAAATAAAAGGGAGCTAAAATGGCGCAAGAAAATGTTGCAAAGGTATTTGGCAGAGATAAATTTAGTATCCCGCAATATCAAAGGGATTATGCGTGGAAAAGGCAAAATTTTGTGGATTTGTGGGAAGATTTGGAAGAAGCGATAGAGTCCAAAGATTCGCAAGGACACTTCTTGGGGACTATTGTAGTTGCACCAAACAAAGAAAATTCGCAAATATTTGATATTATTGATGGACAACAACGCACCACGACTATATTTATGCTACTCTATGCTTTGATTTGTAAAAGTGAAAATAAAGAAAATCTTAAAACCAAATTTTTGCTTGATGAGGGCGGAAAACTTAAATTAGAAGTCGCACCACAAAACCAAGAATTTTTTGAAAAACTACTTAACCAAGCAGAAGAAGGACACAATACGGAATTAAAAAATGAAGCAGATACACAAGGTAAGAAAAATTTGTATGAAGTTTTCCAAAGTATTTTAGACAAAGTGGCAAATTTCGATTCAAATAAAGCAAAAGTTTATATAGAGTCTTTAAAGGCTATGATTCTAATGTGGCTTGAAGAGCAAAATTCAGGTAGGGCAATACGAACTTTTCAAAGCGTGAATGATAGAGGCGTGCCGCTTAATTTACTTGATAAACTTAAATCTCTTTTGATTTATTATTCAAATCGCTATTGCAAAGGCGATTTAGACGAAAAAATCAATAACGATTTTGGAGATATTTTTAAAATTTTTCTACAAATAGAGGAACACAAATACATTTCAAGTATAGGAAATCAACAATTTAGTGAAAGTGATATTTTTCGCTACCACGCAGGAAGCATAAAATTTGATAATGTAGATTTTTTGGGGCATTATCGCCGAAGCAATGAAAATACTTATATTGAATTAAAAAAAACAACTAAAAAACTTAGCAAAAGATTGTGCATCAAATGAAGATTTTACCAATCTATACAAATTTTTAGAAACATATACAGATGATTTAAAAAAATTTTATCAAGCATTTTTGGGTATGTTAAATGACATAGACACAAATACCACAATGTTTAAATTGGTTTTACTAGGCAAAATAAATCCATATTTTTATAATTCGCTATTGCGACTAAAAATCAACAATGAACTTGACAATGAAATGATAGTTTTATATTCAAAAGCAGATATGTTATTTTTCAAATCCAATTCAAGCCGTGATGCAACAGCGTTTAATCTTATCAATTCATATTTGCAAAACAACTCAAAACAAGAGTTAAAAAATCAAATTATTAAAGAAACTCAAAAACTTGATATTGAACGAGTTATTGATGATTTGGTTAAATATGCCTATGAAATGAATTCTTTTCATTTGATATTTTTTGAACAAAACTGCAAAAATATGGATATAGCAATGCTGAAAAGTTTGATAGAAAAGAAAGAATTAACACAAGAAAAAGAACACATTATCCCTGAAAATATATTAGAAAAAGAAGATGAAGTTAAAGCCAAGCAGCTTGGATTTGACGATTTGGAGGATTTGGATAATCATATATATAATTATGGTAATTTATTATCCCTTGAAAAAAGTCTTAATGCAAAAGCCGAAGATAGAGATTTGCTAGAAAAAGAACAAATCTATCAAGATTCTAAAATTCCATTTATTAGGCAATTTGACACAAGCAATTTTAATAAAAAAATTCTTAGAGAGCGTAACGAAGAGTTAAGAAATTGGCTAAGAAATGAATTTTTGAAAGATTTTTTAAATTAAGCTCAAATCAATGTCTCAAACCAAAACCACTCGCCTAAACGCCCTTTATGAGCGACTTAAAGGCGCAAATGGCATAAGCATAAAGGATTTAGCCATAGAATTTGAAGTAAGTGCTAAAACGATACAGCGGGATTTCAAGGCTTTGCAAAGATTTGGGGCGTATAAAAATGAGCGTTATCATCATTATTGACTTCTAAATTTCCTTTTTCCATAGCTTTTTTTGTGTTTTCTTGATTCTTTTTTGTTGCTTCTTTTATATCTGTTTTGTTTATTGTTTCATCATCGCTAATGGTATGAATTTGAACCAAAATTGCAGAACTTGGAGTTAGTAAAGAATTACCCCTTTAAAGACTCACCTTTGGTTTTTGGGTGTTGCTTTTTAGATAGCTGCCTATTTCTTTTTATCATAAGCCTTGT
>CAKVAF010000029.1 GCA_934718785.1 uncultured Campylobacter sp.
GTGATCGAGGCTCTACCGAATGCAAATTTTAAGGTAGAACTTGACAACAAACATGTGATTTTATGTCATATCGCAGGAAAAATGCGTATGCACTATATCAGAATAATGCCCGGCGATAGAGTTAAAGTCGAGCTCACGCCATACAGCCTTGATAAAGGGCGCATTACTTTTAGATATAAATAAAATCTAAGCTATTTCAAAGCAAATTTGAGATACAATAAGCTTTTTTTTTTTTTTGCAAGTTGGCTTCACAGATGAAGTATTTTCAAAATGCACCACTGATTTTGAAAATAGTTGGTTTAAAACCTAGGCTTCTTGCGATTTAAAGTGGAATTTATTTTAGGAGATAGGGATGAAAGTTAGACCCTCAGTTAAAAAAAATGTGCGATAAATGTAAAATCGTTTGTCGCAAAGGCGTTGTTCGCATCATTTGCGAAAATCCAAAACACAAGCAAAGACAAGGATAAAATATGGCTCGTATAGCAGGTGTAGATTTACCAAAGAAAAAAAGGATAGAGTATGGGCTGACCTATATCTATGATATAGGACTTTTCAGTGCGAGAAAGATTTTTGATAAGACGGGAATTTCTTATGATAAAAGAGTGAGTGATTTAAGCGAGGATGAAGCTGCGGCTATTCAAAAATATCAATTTTAAAAGGATAAAAAATGAAAACAGCATTACTCATTAACGGCGGCAAAGCCTACACGGAGAGCAAAGGCAGGCTCAGTGCCTCACTTCAAGCAGTGGCAAAAGCTTGGCTTGAAAACAAAGGCTACAAAGTGCTTGAAAGCGTTGTGGATAAGGGTTATGATGATAAAGAAGAGGTTGAAAAATGGATGGCTAGCGAGCTTGTTATCTGGCAAATGCCTGCGTGGTGGATGGGCGAGCCTTGGATAGTGAAAAAATACATTGATGAAGTGTTTATGGTGGGCTTTGGTAAATTCCTTACAAGCGATGGCAGAGACGCAGATAACCCAGATATTAACTATGGAAAAGGTGGGCTCATGCAGGGTAAAAAGGTGATGTTTAGCACGACTTGGAACGCACCGCTTCGCGCATTTACCGATAAAAATGAGTTTTTTGAAGGGCTGGGCGTTGAAATGGTGTATTTTCACTTCCGCAAAATCCACGAGTTTATCGGTATGAGCGTTTTACCCACTTTTATGTGTAATGATGTGATGAAAAATCCTAAATTTGATGAATATGTCGCAAATTATAAAGCGCATTTAGAAAAGGTTGTGGGCTAAAAATTTAAATGCAAGTTAGCCCGATAACAAATTAAAACGCGCGCAATTTGACTTAAATTTAATATTTCAAATTTAAGTCAAATTTAGAAATTTTCATTACCACACAAGCCTTTAAATTGCCAATGCAAAATTTTTCTTTCGCATTGGCATTTATAAGCACGCTATGCTTAAATTTTTATAAATTCTATCAAATAAACAAGGAATTCACGCTCTCATTGTGATAAACACGGCGTATCACTTCAGCAAAAAGAGGAGCTACGCTTAAAACCTTAATTTTGGGATTTTCTTCTTTTAAGGGTATGGTATCAGTTACTACAAGCTCATCAAGCACCGAGCTTTCAATGCGTTCATAAGCAGGACCGCTTAAAACAGCGTGCGTACAACACGCCATAACAGATAGCGCACCCCTTTGTTTTAATGCCTCAGCAGCCTTGACTATAGTACCGGCAGTGTCTATGATGTCATCGACTAAAATCACTTCCTTGCCCGCCACATCGCCTATTATATTCATCACTTCGCTTTCATTTGCCTTTTCTCGCCTTTTATCCACTATAACAATGTCAAGTCCAAGCTGCTTTGCCACGCTTCTAGCCCTTGAAATGCCACCTATATCAGGGCTTGCTATGATGGCGTTTTTGAAATTTTTAGCGTTGATATACTCGTTAAAAACTATGCTTCCATAAAGATTATCCACAGGTATGTCAAAGAAACCTTGAATTTGACCTGCGTGTAAATCAATGGTCGCCACTCTATCAATGCCCGCCGTTTGCATTAAATTGGCAACTAATTTTGCAGTAATTGGCACTCTAGGCATAGCCTTTCTATCTTGCCTTGCATAGCCAAAATAAGGAGTTATAGCCGTGATAGACTTTGCACTTGAACGTCTAAGTGCGTCTGTTAAAATCAACATTTGCATTAAATTATCATTTGCAGAAGCGCAAGTACTTTGTATGATGAATACATCTTTTCCGCGCACACTCTCATCAATTTGTATGCTTATTTCGCCATCGCTAAAGCTTTTCACTCCAGCATTGCTAAGGGGCATTGAGAGGTATTTTGAAATTTTTTTAGCAAATTCTAAATTTGCAGTGCCTGAAAATATTTTATAACCGCGCATTGAAAGCCTTTTTTTTGTGAAATAAAGATAAATTTTAGTAAAAAAAGGCTGAAAATTTGCAAAATTTAACTAAATTTTGCCTTAAATTTAAAGAAAATCTTTTCTAAAACTCTTTTTAGCTAAGCTAGAAGCTATTTTACAAGCTTGTTTGAAGCTTTCATTGCTAATTTTAAGTCCTTTATAAGCCTTGTCAAAGGCGGTTCCGTGATCCACACTTGTTCTAATAATAGGCAAATTTAAAGAAATATTCACACTTTTTTCAAAAAAAAGTGCCTTAAGAGGTGCTAAAGCTAAATCGTGATACATACTTACAAGGCGGTTTGTGCGTTTTAAAGAAGCCTTTGTAAAGGCTGAATCAGCCACTAAAATTTCATTTTGATAAATATAAGCTAGCTTTAAGCTTTTTTTTTCAAAAAAGCTCTCAAGCCTTTTTAAAAGCTTCTTATCTTGATATAAATGAGTGCGAATTTGTGCTAAATTTAGCTCATTTTCTTTTAAAAACTCCTTTTTAAGCTCTGCTTTAAGCTTTGTAAAATTAAGATATAAATTTGCTATTTTTATACTTTCTTTCATAATGCACTCTTCAGCCCCACCTATAGTGCCATAATCACTTGCGTGAGGGTTAAAGCCTAACAAGGCTATATTTTTAAAATGCGTGTTTTCATAAAAACTTATTAAAAACTCGCTTAAATTTGAAAGTTTAATCTTAGAACTTACTTCTTTTAAGGCTATATGCTCGGTAAAAAGGGCTACGAAAAGCTCTTTACAGCCTAGCATCATTATAGCTTCTTTGTTAAAAAAGGCACTTAAGGCTTGAGTGTGTCCTTTAAAATCAATGTTTGCAAGCTGCCAAGCCTTTTTGTGAATGGGCAAGGTATTTAAAGCGTGAGCGTGCCACTCTTTTACAAAAAAAGTAGCCGCCTTAAAGCTTGCAAAACTATAAGCTCCGCTTAACATATCGATTTGTCCAGCTTTTATCTTAAAATCTTTTTCAAAATTTAAATTTAAAGTATATTTAAATTTAGAAATTTTAACTTCTTTAGCAAAGCTTAAATTTCTTAAAAGTTCAGCATTTTTAATAAAAAGCTTGTTTTTATCATCTTCAAATTCGACTAAATTGATACTTTCAAGCCTTTTAACATTGCTAAGCTTTTTAAAAGCTTGCTCTAAAAGCTCTTTATGCACAAAATAATAAGGTTTGCAAAATTTACAAAACGTGTTGTGACTTTGAAAAAGAAGCTGAGCTGAAATGCCGTTTATATCTCCTATGCTAACGGCGATTTTTGGAAGTTTTTTTGATTTTTCTTTTTTCATTAAATTTATCTTTTTTAAATTTTTATTAAAATTTTTGTTTTTTAAATTTAAATTCATCTTTTTATCAAGGCTTTCATTTCTAAAATAGCCCTTTCAAGTCCTACAAAAACAGCCCTTGCCACTATACTTTGCCCTATATTTAGCTCGCTTATTTCTTTTATCTTAACGATATTTTTAACATTTTTGTAATTAAGCCCGTGTCCAGCTGCTATTTTAAGCTTTAAGTTTTGTGCTAAAAAAGCACTTTTTCTAAGTCTTTCAAGCTCTTTTTCATAAAGCTTTTCAAGCTCTAATCTAGGCAAATTTAGCTGTTTTATGAAATGAGGAGTTTTTGAGATATTAGTAAAAAGTGCGTTATAAACATTTGCAAATTTTCCTGTGTGAAGCTCGATAAAATCAGCTCCTAAAAGCTTTGCTTTAGAAACATCATCTTCATTTGGCTCTATAAAAAGGCTTACTTCAATATCTGCTTTTTTAAGCTTTTTTATAGTCTTTTCTAAGTCTTTATTATCAAGCCTTAAACCACCCTCAGTGGTAAGCTCTTCTCTTTTTTCAGGCACTAAAGTAACTCTATTTGGCAAGTATTTTAAGGCTATTTTGCTCATTTTTAAGCCACATTCTAAATTAATCACGCTTTTACAATGTGCTTGCAAGTCTGTTAAATCCTTTATTTGAGCGTGTCTTAGATCCTCTCTTATGTGAAGCGTGATTTGATCTGCTAAATTAGCTACAATGAAGCCTGCTTCAAGCACACAAGGATCATCAACAAGCCTAGCCTGTCTTAAAACGGCGATATGATCAATATTTACACCTAAAAGCAAGTTACATCCTTAAAAAATTTCTAAAATTATACTTAAAATAAAGAAGCTTTTTTAAAAAATTTAAGCGAAAAATGATAAAATTCAGCAAGAATTTACAATGAAAGGCTGAGGCTATGTTTAGCATTTATATAAAGTCAAATAATGCTTTGGTGCAAAAGATTAATTTTGATATAAAAGCACAAAGCTTGCCTGAAAATATCTTATGGGTGGATTTGCTAAGTCCTAGCTTGGCTGAGATTGAATACATCGCAAAATCTTATAATCTTTCTATCCCTACTCAAGAAGAGCGTGAAGAAATCGAGCTAAGCGCTAGATACTGGGAGGATAATACAAGCATAACGATAAATTCACATTTTCTAATGAGAAGCAAGGGCGGGGAAAATTTCGAGCTTTCAAGTAAAAGCGTGAGCTTTTTGATTGCTCAAAATATACTTTTTACTGTGCGTTTTGATGATTTTGCGATTTTTAGCGAGATTCAAAACCGCATTTTAGCAAGCCCTAAGAATTTCGAAGATGGCTATGATATTATAGATAAAATGTTTGAAGTGCGCGTAGAAAAGGACGCTGACTTGCTTGAGTGGATAGATAATAGAGCTAGAAAGCTTAGGACTGAGGTTTTAGAGCATCAAAAAGAGCTTGTCTATCATAAAATGCTGCGCTCTCTTTCAAATTTACAAGAGCTTAATATGAGAGTACGCGACTCACTTTTTGATAAAAGAAGGGCTATAACTTCACTCATAAAAAGTGATAAAATCGAGCCTGATATAAAAAGAAATTTAACCATAGTTTTAAAAGATTTAAATTCCTTAGTTGAGTTTAATGTCTATCAGCTCACGATTTTAGATAATATTCAAACTATTTTTGCAAATCAAATCAATATAGAGCAAAACAAGACGATTAAGCTTTTTACAGTCGCTACTGTGGCGATGATGCCAGCTACTTTAATAGGCACGATTTATGGAATGAATTTTGAGTTTATGCCTGAGCTTAAGTGGCATTTTGGCTATCCTTTGGTGGTGGGGCTGATGATAGCTTCTGTTATTTTGCCTGTGGTGTTTTTTAAAAAAAAGGGCTGGATTTAAGATGGCTATTTTTGAACGCTTAAGAGAGTTTGAAAAATTTCACTATGCTAAATTTCATCTTTAGCCTTGCAAAATTTGTTCTCCACAAGCCTTAAAATCAACTCAAAATATCACTTATAAGGCGCGATTTTTGATAAAGCAATTTAAATTTAAAAGAAATTTAAAAACTGCGCCGCAAGTTGTTAAATCAATGTGAGCTTTTAAGCTTTTTGTTAAATCTTTATCCTTGCTTAAAAAGTCTAAAATTTGCTCTTCGCTCACTAAATTTGCTTTAATTTCTTTTTCTCTGTTTTCAAAAAAGTCTAAATAATCATTAAGGTATTTTTCACTCGCTTTAAAAAGCGCTTCATCTTGCTTGAAATTCTCATAATCATCCTTTGCGATGAGTAAAATCATATTTTCAAACATTAATTTTCTATCTTTGAAAATTTCATTTGCAATATCTTTGAAATCTTCTTGTTTAGGTGTTTTTTGATGTGTGCTAAGGATGAGCGAGAAGCCTTGCTTTTTCTCAAGTGAGCTTAAATTTTGCGTGTTCGCATAAGGTCTTTTAATGTCAAAAACATTATTTAAATCATCCTTGCAAGCAAAAAGAGTGGTGGGCAGGGTTACTAAATCGCCCTGACTTCATTAGCTCTGCCCTCAAAAGCGTGCTTGTATTTTGGCGCATTAAACTTAAGCTTTTGCGCTAGCTTTGTAAAAGTATCAAAAGCCCTATCAGTTTTCATATCTGCAAAATCCACGCAGATAATCTCGCTCGTAAAGGGCTTTAAAATGTCTAGTCTTTTTTGAGTGTTAAAAAATGTGAAAAAATTTGAGCTACCCTATATAAAGACTCTAAAGTAGGCTTTGAATCATCAGAATACTGATAAATGAGCGTTGGAAAAAGTTTGGTAATATCACAAGTAAGATTAAACCTTTTCATTAAAGGGCTAAAGTCTTTAAAACGGCCCACATAACGCGTATGATTGACAATGTGTTTTAAGATACTGATAGGATCACGTGCGATATAAAATATAGGCACTTTTTTTATTAACAAGATAAAGCCCCCTGATTTGCCCCTGATGAAAGCCCAAATAATGATAAGAATTTGTATCAAGCAAGCTTTTATAATAAGGTTGCACGCCTATCCAAGGACTGCCCTTGACATCACAAAGGCTAAAAAATAGCGTTGTAGCAGCAGAAGCTGAGCTGTCCTTTTGAAGCCAAATAAACTCATAATTTGCTGGCAAAGGCAAATTCATCTCCCAAGCTAAATTTGCAGGAATGGTTTGATAATTTAATTTTTGATTTTCATCGTTAA
>CAKVAF010000030.1 GCA_934718785.1 uncultured Campylobacter sp.
AAATTAAACTCAAATTTTCGCCCCCATTTCATTTAAAAATTCTCCCCAAAAATCCTATCCAAATTTTCTTTAAAATTAAAAATTCTATCCAAGTAATTTCCCCACCACTGCATAAGTTGTGCTTTTTCTCTAAGATTTGAAGCGTGATTATAGCTTGCTTTGACCTTATTGCACTCGCTGTGAGCTAAGCACTGCTCGATGATATCGCTGCTGATTTTATGTTCGCGCCGATGTTCGTGGCAAATGGTGCTAAACATCGCGCGAAAGCCGTGTGGCACAAACTCATCCCCGCTGTATCCAAGTCGCTTCAATGCCCTTCTCATCGTGTTTTCGCTGATGATTTTGTATTTGCTTTTTGAGCTAGCAAAAAGCTCAGGCGTGAAAGTCTGGGCTTTCAAGCGCTCTAAAAGTGCTAGAGCTTGCGAATTCAGCGCGACTGTGTGCATTTTTTGCATTTTCATTTTCTCAGCAGGTATGCTCCAAAGCCCTTTTTTAAAGTCTATCTCGCTCCAAAGGCTCGTGCGCACATTGATACTTCTTTGTGCGGTGAGCGCGAGCATAAAAATGGCAACCTTAGTTTGCACTTCGCAACTATGATTTAAAACCCCATTCAATAGGGATTTGATGTCTTTTTTATGAGTGAGTGTGGCAAAGTGCTTTGTTGGCTTTTTGAGTATCAAATCCTTGCGTGATAGATTTTGCATAGGATTTTGCGCGATAAATCCTTGCATTAAAGCATAGCGAAAAATCTCTCCAAGCAAGGTAAAAAGCTTATTCGCGCTTTCTTTATTTTTTAAGTTTTTAAGATAAATAAAGCTTTTTAAAAGATCTTGCGCACTGATTTCACTCACAGCTTTACCCCCGTAAAATTTAAAGGCAAAGCGGCGCAAAATGCTTAGCAGACCAAGATAAGTGCGCTCTTTAATCTCTTGCTTTTTGCCTTTCATTTTCTTGAGCGCAAGCTCTTTAAAACTTAGAAATTTTTTAACATTTCTTTGCGCGCTAAACTCGGCTTCATCGAAATTTAAAGTCTCTTTTGTGCTAAAATCTAGTTTGTAATTTTGATTACAATCCAAACAACACTCATCATTTAAAATCCTGCTCAAATCTTGCAAACCCTGCAAATTCTCTAAGCTGAGCGCCCTTTGATAAATTTTCAGCACATTTTTTCTAAATTCTATCAATTCTTCTTCAAAGTCTCCTTGCTCTTTCAAAAAAACTCTTTGAATGTGAAAATTTAGGCTTTCTTTGCGCTTTTTAGCCAGTTTTAAACTTGTAAGTGGGAAAGAGCCGAGCTTTTTTCGCTTATACTTACGAGTTTTAGGGCATTTGAAATTGTAAAAAAAGCTCTTTTTCCCGCTAGGATAAACGCAAAGCAGCAAATTATCCTGCGCTACAAAATAGCGGCTAGCTCGAGCTTTTAAGGCTTTGATTTGCTTTTGTGTCAGCATTTTTGCTCCTTGATTGAAATTTCAAAAAAGAAGCCATCAAAATATTAAACAAAAAATAAATGTTAAAAATCGTTTAGAAAGACTTTGTATAATTTTAATTGGGGTTAGCCGCAGGGCTGCAACCCTGAAGCTAAATCACACCTCAGAAATGAGGTGATGAGCATGTTTTGATTTGCGATGATTATTATACTACTTTGTATATTAACTGTCAAGGCTTATTAAGTCTTTCCCCTCGAAAGAGGGGGCAAATCCCCCTGCGGCACAATGTTTTTAGTATTTTAGAAAATCAAAATGCGTCATTACAAGCAAGCTTGCCCGCGTGCTTATCATTCTTTAAATTTAAAAGAATTTAAAAGCTCCTGTCATTGCTAAGCTTTGAAAAACGCAAAGCAATTTATAATTTAAATTTAAAGCCCCAAAACAGCGGCGCGAGTTTTAAAATTCAAAAAAATTAAAATTTCATCATAAGCTGATTTTTCGGCAAAGCAATCCATTCTTAAAAGCCAATTTGACAAATTATTGACAAAATTTCATTTTATCTTAAATTCTTAAAATCCCACAACTTCACATTTTCTATCATCTCAATAAATTTTGATATAATTACCCTAAAATTTAAAAATCAAACACCGACAAAGCACCAAAGGACAAGCATTGCAAGGCTTTATTTTACACACACAAAGAGTGCGCGATGAAGATTTAATCATCTATTTGCTCAGCACTAAAGCCCTAGTTAAAGCCTATCGTTTCTATGGACTGCGCCATTCTAGCATACTTAGCGGCTATAAAATCGACTTCGAGCTTGAAATTTCGCCCACTTTCTTGCCCCGCCTTAAAGACACCTTACATCTAGGCTTCTCGTGGCTTCTCAACCGCGATAAAATGTTGCTCTGGCAGGAGTTCATCCGCCTTTTTTATAAGCACTTAAAGGATATTGAGCATTGTGAGAGCTTTTATTTCTCGCTGCTTGATGAATGCTCCAAACGCTTTGAAAAGCAAAATCCAAAGCGCGTCATCATCGACGCTTTCACACGTTTGCTTGAATTTGAAGGGCGATTACACAAAGATTTTCGCTGCTTTGCTTGCGATACACGACTTGAAAATAAAGCCATTCTCATCCGCTCCTTTCTCTGTGCCTGTCCCAGCTGCGCTGGGGGCGCAAGCTTTGATAAAAAGGCACTTCAAAAGCTCTTTGATGAGAAAAATTGCGCTCATTTTGATGATGAAGACATAGAGCTTTTATTTGACATTGTCAAACAAGGCTTTTAAGCAAATTTTATCCTTTTAATTTCATAATAAATTCAAATTTTAAATTTCATAAAATTTAAAATCAAAAACACACCCAAGCGATAATTTCACAAATTACAAGCCTTATTTTGCCTAGTTTTGACTATCTTTTGCCTTATTCCGTCATTGCTACACTTAGCAATCCATTCTTTTAAATTTAAAAAATTCAAAAAATCCCCAAAAATTTTTAAAATCTACACACATTTTTACCCTCTTGCGCGCTTTTTTCGTAAATTTAAGCTAACTTTAAACTAAAAATCCGCGTTTTATGATAAAATTGCTTCACTAATTTTAAATTTTAGTGAAGGAGATATTATGAAATTAGTTAAACTAAGCTTAGTTGCAGCTCTTGCTGCTGGAAGTTTTTCTGCTCTTAATGCAGCTACTGCACTTGAAGAAGCGATTAAAGATGTTCAAGTCGATGGCGAATTGAGATACAGATACGAAGTAGGTCGCTGGGCGGATAATGCAGAAGGCATTAACGGTCAATCAAACATTACTAGCAAACAAGATCACAGAATCCGTGTTCGTGCAGGTGCCAAGGCTGATATTGGTAGCGGTTTCAAAGTCTATGGACAACTTCAATATGGCAACGACAAAAATGGTGGCTATGGTCCAAACAGCCAAGCTGTAACAAACGG